>JAXJLD010000110.1:0-6019 GCA_036297385.1 Christensenellales bacterium
AACGTATCCCCATATGGCGAAGCCTTTCAGGCAAAGCAGTCAGGGAGCGAAGCGTTACCTGACGGGGGGTTTAGCACATGGCTTTTTTATTCAGCAACAGGATAACACAAAAACCGCCCCGCTTTCCGATGAGGGAAAGCGGGGCGATTTGATATTCCATCGTATTTTCTGATTAAAACGAGCTATACGCGCGAAGCGGAGAAGGGGTTTGGGGATGAAATCCCCAAGCAGGGTTTGGGGACTGGAGCCTGCCGCCGCCAGTGGCGGAAACAGGCAGGCGAAACGTCGGAAATCGCAAGGAGCGCTTTGCGCGACTATGCGAGTTTCCCGGAATCGCAGCCCTAACGTATCCCCATATGGCGAAGCCTTTCAGGCAAAGCAGTCAGGGAGCGAAGCGTTACCTGACGGGGGGTTTAGCACATGGCTTTTTCATTCAGCAACAGGATAACACAAAAACCGCCTCGCCTTCCGATAAGGGAAAGCGGGGCGATTTGATATTCCATCGTATTTTCTGATTAAAGCGAGCTATACGCGCGAAGCTGCGCGCTCCGCTGAGGCCAGAGGGACTGGGGGGAGTTTCGATTCTCCCCCCAAGCCCCTCTGGACACCCCTTCCCCCCTGCAAACGATCAGGGCTGCGGCCCTGAACCCATGGGAAGGGCCGGGTGTTGGGCGGAACGGCGGGAGGGGCAGGGAGAAGGCTTCACACTGTTTTGCGTCTAAAACCTTTTATTCAAATGGAACCTGTTTCAATCGTAGACCGCTTCGCGGTCTGCGCTGAATCAAGTTTTTTTAGAATACAAACGGTGTTACTGTGCGGTAGTCAGACGGATGCTGGCGCGGAGCTGGGAGCGGGTCTCCCCCTCCCGCAGTCGGCGTGCGAGGATGACCAGACGATCCTCGTCCAGACAGGTGGAGAGCGTGAGCAGCGCGTCATCGGGCTTCACGCTGAGTGGAATGGCATACTCGGAGCGGAGCTGTGCCTGACGCACGAAATGCTCAAATGCCTGATCGCTTGGAAATGTCGGATAGGAGAAGTAATTGAAGAAGCGCTCGTCATTCACGTCCAGCGAGACGCGCAGCACGGCAAAGATGACGTACTGCTCCTCCTTCCAGAGCGTGTCAAACTGGATGAACGGGTGATGGATGATGTAATCGACACCGCTCAGGTACTGCGTGAGGCGGCCAAACATGGTGCCGTCCTTCATGTTATGGCCGTGCAGCAGAAGGTTCTGCGTCTGCGCCGCAAAGCGGTGATGTACGTCCAGAAAGATCGTGCCAGCATTGTTTTTCTGCTTGTTGAAATCCCGCTTGAGGTAGTACGAGTTGTCCTTGTACACCACGGGCAGATCCAGCACCTCCGGGATGCTCAGCCAGCCGATCAGGTCGTGGTTCTCCTTGTGAAGCGCCTCCATAGGCGCCAGCGGCGTGCCGCCTACGGTGTGAAAGACGCGCGGTGTGGGCGCGGGTGTCGGCGTGGCCTCGGGTGCATCCAAATGCTGTGCGGCGGCGGTTGGCGCGGGTGTGGGTGCGGCGGTCGGCGCGGCCGTCTCCGGCAGGATGACGACCGGCGCGGGATCGGACGAGGGGTCAAGGCTCGGCGCTTCCGTTTCGGATGCGGCGGATACGAGCTGGGCGCGGCGTGCTGCGAGATCGTGATTGAGCCGCTTGGTGCGCACGGAGCGCACGGTGATGCCCGCAATCATGACCGTGCTGAGCAGCGCAACGCCGCACAGCGCGATGATCGGCAGATTGCGCAGCAGCGGCGAAGCGCCCCTGCGCTGGGACGGCTGCGTTCGCTGATGGATTTCAAACGCGCCTATGTCGGACGCTTGGCGTGAAGGCGCTTGATGGGACGGAGTGGACGTTCGCTTTTTCAGGCGCACGCATAAGGGATTCAGGCCGGAGCGGACAAACGCGCAGAATCTTTGAAGCGTATGCAAAAGCCACGGCTTCAGGACTGCGGCAAGCGCACAAAGACCGTCCACCGTGCGCAGAAAAAAGCGCCGGACGGCCTGAACGATGGACGCGGGATCGAAGCGCTGAAGCTTGTCGATCACGCCGAAGCGGTCAAGCTCAACGAGCGCATCGGGCACGCGAAATCTGCCGATGTACTTTGGCCGCCTGCGGCGAGCCGGTCTTTTGTGGGGCATGAACAATCCTCTCTCGGGGCGGCATCGTTTGAATCGCGCTGTTCTTCTTGGCTTTTGAAATCGCAGACCAAACGCAGGCCTCATCCGTCATTGCAGCTATCCCAGTTGGACATGGAATAGCGTCATACGTCTTAGATTCTACTTCTTTTTCGCAGGAACGTCAATACGGCGCACGCTGCATTTGTCTGCGCGTAAACCTGTGTACGGCGTGCGGAAAATACAAAATTATCCACAGAACGGCGCGGTTCTGTGGATAATTGTCGCGTCACGGACGCGGAAAGAAGCCAATTTTTTCGCCGTTTTCCAGAGCCAGCAGCGCCTGTTTGCGCGGAAGGCCGCCCGCATAGCCCGTCAATTCGCCGTTTGCCCCCAGCACGCGATGGCATGGGATGAGCAGCGCAATGGGATTGCAGGCGACGGCATGGCCCACCGCCTGCGCGGACATATGCGCAAGGCCCTGCCGCGCGGCTAACGTCCGCGCGAGTGTGCCGTAGGTGGTCGTCTGCCCGTAGGGAATCTCGCGCAGCAGCGCCCAGACGGCTTGCTGAAAGGGTGTGCCGATGGGACGAAGCGGCGGAGCGAAGTCCGGCAAGCCGCCGGAGAAATACACGTCGAGCCAGCGCCGCGCCGATTCCAGAGGCGGAACGCTTTGTGCACTGATTGAGCCCTTGACCGTGCAGGCAAAGCGCTGCTGTCCCTCAAACCAAAGCCCTGTAAGCGCTTCACCGTCCGAGGCAAGCAGGATATCGCCCAGCGGCGAGGGGCAAAATGTCAGGTGGTTCATACCCGTGCGGCGACGAGATCGCCCATCTGCGTGCAGCCCACGCGCGTGCAGCCCTCGGAGAAGATATCGCCGGTGCGGAAGCCCTCGTCAAGCACCTGAGAGACCGCCGTCTCGATGGCTGCGGCTTCCTTTTCCAGACCGAGGCTGTGACGCAGCAGCAGCGCACCGGAGAGGATGGTGCCCAGCGGGTTGGCGATATCGCGCCCCGCGATGTCCGGCGCGGAGCCGTGAATGGGCTCGTACAGGCCGCGCGTCCCTTCGCCAAGGCTGGCGGAGGGCATCATGCCGAGGCTGCCCGCAATGGCTGCGCTCTCGTCGGAGAGGATGTCGCCAAAGAGGTTGCCGGTGATGAGCACGTCAAACTGGCTGGGGCGCAGGATGAGCTGCATGGCGGCGTTATCCACATACATGTGGGTAACTTCAACCTCAGGATAGTTCGCCTGAAGCCGGGTGACGGTCTCGCGCCAGAGGCGGGAACATTCCAGCACGTTCGCCTTATCGACGGAGCAGAGCTTTTTGCGGCGCTTCATGGCCATGTCAAAGCCGATGCGTGCGAGGCGCTCCACCTCCGCCGCGCTGTAGGCCATCTCATCGGTGGCGGAGAGGCGATCCTCCGCACGCCAGCGCTTGCCAAAGTAGATATCGCCGGTCAGCTCGCGCAGGATCATCACGTCGATGGGCTGGGCGATGATGTCCGGGCGCAGCGGGCACGCGGCCGCAAGCTGCGGATGGATGGTGCAGGGGCGCAGGTTGGCGAATACCTGCATCCCCTTGCGCAGCGCCAGCAGCCCCTTCTCCGGGCGGCTGGCAGGATCCACGCCGTCCCACTTCGGGCCGCCGACGCTGCCCATGAGCACCGCGTCCGCAGCATTGCACGCGGCGAGCGTCTCCTCGGTCAGCGGCACGCCGAAGCGGTCGATGGACGCGCCGCCCAGCGCATACTCGTCAAAGATAAAGTGATGACCGTATCGGGCGGCAACCTGTTCAAGCACCTTCACCGCCTGCGCGGTGATTTCCGGGCCGATGTAATCGCCCGGCAGGGTGACAATCCTTGCATTCATGGGGAATTCCTCCCTTGTTTCAATCAATATGCATAGCGCATGAAGCGCTCACGCCTGCATCCGCCTGCGGACATAACCGGCGATGCCGCCGCAGTCGATGATCTCCTGAATGAACGGCGGGAAGGGCGCGGCGTGGAACGTCTCGCCGGTGGTCACATCCCGGATCACGCCGCTGTCGAGGTCGGCTTCAACCTCATGCCCCTCGGTGATGGAGGCGGCGGCAGCGGGACATTCGATGATCGGCAGGCCGATGTCGATGGCGTTGCGGTAAAAGATGCGGGCGAAGCTGTCCGCGATGACGAGCTGAATGCCGCTGGCCTTGATGGCGATGGGCGCGTGCTCGCGGGAGGATCCGCAGCCGAAGTTGCGCCCCGCGACGATGATGCGGCAGGTCTTGGCCTTTTCCTTGAACGCGCCGTCGATGTCCTCCATGCAGTGCTGCGCCAGCTCGGCGGGATCGGTGGTGTTCAGGTAGCGGGCGGGGATGATGACGTCGGTATCGACGTGATCGCCGTAGCGGATCACCTTGGCGTGAATGTGCATCTCACATGACCTCCTCAGGCGTGGCAACGCGGCCCAGAATGGCGGAAGCGGCGGCGACGGCCGGGCTGGCGAGGATGACCTCGCTGCCGGTATGGCCCATGCGGCCGACAAAGTTGCGGTTGGTGGTGGATACGGCACGCTCCCCATCGGCCAGCACACCGCAGTGACCGCCCAGACAGGGGCCGCAGGTGGGCATGGTGAAGATGGCGCCCGCGTCGATGAAGATATCCACGAGCCCCTCCTCCACGCACGTCTTGACGACCTGCTGCGTGCCGGGGATGACGATGCAGCGCACATACGGCGCGACCTTGCGCCCCTTGAGGATCTTTGCCGCCACGCGCATATCGCTGATGCGTCCGTTGGTGCAGCTTCCGATCACGGCTTGGTCGATGGTCAGCCCGGCACATTCGCGCGCGGGCTTCGTGTTCTCCGGCAGGTGCGGCAGGGAGACGGTCATATCCAGCTCGTTCAGGTCGATCTCCACCACTCTGGCGTATTCCGCGTCCTCGTCCGGCTCAAACGCCGTCCATTCGCGGGTGACGCGCTCCTTGAGATAGGCGCGGCACACGTCGTCCACGGGGAAGATGCCGTTCTTCGCGCCGGCCTCGATGGCCATGTTCGCGATGGTCAGCCGCCCGTCCATGTCGATCTCGCGCACGCCCTCGCCGGTGAATTCCAGCGATTGATACAGCGCACCGTCCACGCCAATCTCGCCGATGAGGTGCAGAATCACGTCCTTGCCGGAGACCCACGGCTTCATCCTGCCCTTGAGTACGACCTTGACCGCCTCCGGCACCTTGAACCAGCATTCGCCGGTGGCCATGCCCACAGCCATGTCCGTGGAGCCCACGCCCGTGGAGAACGCGCCGACCGCGCCATAAGTGCAGGTGTGGCTGTCCGCGCCGATGATGACCTCGCCCGGGGCGACGACGCCCTGCTCCGGCAGCAGCGCGTGCTCGATGCCCGCGCGGCCCACCTCGTAATAGTGGACGATGTGCTGCGCTTTGGCAAAATCGCGCATCTGCTTGGCCATCGCCGCAGACTTGATGTCCTTGTTGGGGACGAAATGATCCGGCACGAGCGCGATTTTCGCGGGATCAAAGACCTTGGTTGCGCCCATCTTGGTGAATTCGTTGATCGCTACCGGGGCGGTGATGTCGTTGCCCAGCACGAGATCCAGCTTGCACATCAGCAGCTCGCCCGCCCGGCAGCTTGCCACGCCTGCGGCGCGCGCGAGGATCTTTTGCGTCATGGTCATGCCCATCGTCGAGTTCCTCCTTTGGTTTCAAAAGGTTGGATACCGTTTCTCTTTTCAGCACCACATATTGCTTTGAATGAAAAAGCCATCGAACGTCCTATGCTGCGCGGTCAAAAGCGGCCTGTCCGGGGGCAGGTAACGCTTTGCTCCCTGCCCCTTGCGTACCGTGCTGCGCACGATGACACGTTAGGGCTGCGATTCCGGGAAACTCGCATCATCGC
>JAXJLD010000111.1:0-6546 GCA_036297385.1 Christensenellales bacterium
TCAGGGAGCGAAGCGTGACCTGACGGGGGTTAGTGCTTGGCTTTTCAATTTGGAAACAGTATTACATGATGAAAGTTTAGCACGCAGCTTTTCTGAACCCATTTCAATCGTAGATCGCTTCGCGGTCTGCTCTGAAACTACACTTTTTAGGCATGCATTAGAGGCATATGTTAGGGCTTTGATTCCGCGAAACTTGCGTAGTTGCGCTTGACGCTCCTTGCGATTTCTGCCGTTGGCGTCAGGCTCCAGTCCATAAAACCCGCTTAGGAGATTTTATCCTCAAGCCTCGTCCACGCTTCGCGCAGTACGAGATGCCTTTGTATCACAAAAGGGCTTGCAGCTTCAAGCTACAAGCCCCTTACCATTTCAAATCTACTGAATTACTTCTCCAGCAGAACCTGATCAACCCACTGCTGATAGAGACCCTCGTCGTTGATCTGATCGATCAGCTCCTGAATCTTCTCGGTGAACGCATCCTCACCCTTGACGCTGGCAATGTAATTGCCGCCCTCGAAATCGAAGCCGAAGTCCGCAATCTCCAGATCGTCGTTTTCCGCCAGAATGCTGTCATACACGGTCTTCGGCACAGCCAGCGCATCCACGCGGCCATTCTTCACCATGTTCACACCATCCGGAATCTTGGTGATCAACTCAATCTTCGCGTCAGGGAGCTGCTCCTCCACCATGATCTGCTGATTGGTGCCGTTCTGCGCAGCGACCGTCTTGCCCTTCAGGGACTCGACGCTGTTGTAGGTGGAGGCCATGCCCTTCTTCACCAGCAGGCCCTGATCGCCCTCGTTCCAATACACGCCGGTGAGCTCCATCGCGTTGGTGCGCTCCTCGTCGTAGGTCAGGCCAGCCACCATCATGTCCACGTCGCCGCGGCTGACAGCCGCCAGACAGGTATCAAACGCCATGGACTGGATCTCCAGCTCGACGCCGAGCTGCTCCGCCATCCACTGCACCATCAGCACGTCGGTACCCACGACGTTGCCCTCGTCATCAATGTACTCATACGGAGGCCAATCCGGGCTGGTCGCCACGACGAGCTTTCCAGCCGCCTGAATATCCGCCAGTCGATCCGCAGAAGCCAGAGAGCACGTCATCATCATGGCCATCGCCAGCACAAGCGCAAAAAGCTTTTTCATAAGGAATTCCCCCTATTCATTTTTTCACCGCCGGTTGTTCCGGTGGATGATAGCGTTATTCTACACCGCCATTATGCATATGTCAAGTGCATATTTCGCATAAATTTGCATATTTTTTCATTCATCCTTCTCATTTTCGCCTTTTTTTAAAAAAGCTTCTTGAATGTGTTGTTTCTTTTCCTCATATGTGCTAGAATATGTCCGTTGCATAAAAATGCCCTGATTCTGAAATCATCCGAAAGGTGTGAATAATTATGCCAGAGCTTAGCCATCGCGTACAGACCTTCACCGATTCCGTCATTCGCCGTATGACCCGCATCAGCGACGAGGTGGACGCCATCAATCTGTCACAGGGTTTCCCGGATTTCCCACCGCCCAAAGCGATTACCGATCGCCTGCGCGAAGTAGCCGACGAGGGGCCGCATCAGTATCCCATCACATTCGGCGCAGAAAACTTCCGTCAGGCGCTCGCCCGCAAGCAGGGCAAGGCCTACGGGCGCGAGATTGACCCGGAGACCGAGGTGCTGGTCACCTGCGGCGGCACCGAAGCCATGATGTGTGCCATGATGACCGTCTGCAATCCCGGAGACAAGGTCATCGTATTCTCCCCCTTCTATGAGAATTACAGCGCGGACGCGATCCTCTCCGGCGCTGAACCGATTTTCGTGCCGCTGGTACCGCCGACGTTCGATTTTGACCGCGCCGTGCTGGAAGCCGCTTTCCAGCAGCATCCCAAGGCAATCATCGTCTGCAACCCTTCCAATCCCAGCGGCAAGGTGTTCACGAAGGAGGAGCTGCTCTTCATCGGCGGCCTGTGCAAGCAGTATGATGCTTACATGATTACCGACGAGGTGTACGAGCATATCGTCTTTGCGCCGTATCAGCATATCTACGCCGGCTCCCTGCCGGAGATCGCAGATGTCGTCATCTGCTGCTCCTCTCTTTCCAAGACCTACTCCATCACCGGCTGGCGGCTCGGCTACCTGATTGGCCCGGCCAACGTGATCGAAAACGCGAAGAAGGTGCATGATTTCCTGACCGTCGGCGCTGCCTCTCCGCTTCAGGAGGCGGCTGTGGTGGGACTGGAGTTCCCGCAGAGCTACTATGACGAAGTGACCGAGATGTACACCCGCAAGCGGCAGATCTTCCTTGACGGCCTCGACCGCATCGGCCTCAAGCACACCACCCCGCAGGGCAGCTACTTTGTGATGGTGGATATCAGCGATTTCCAGAAGCCGGGTATGCGCTTCCACGGCAAGAGCGACATGGAGTTCTGCGAGTGGATGATCCGCAATGTCGGCGTGGCTGCCGTGCCGGGCTCCAGCTTCTTCCGCGAGCCGGTTAACCACCTGATCCGCCTCCACTTTGCGCGCAGCGAGGAGACGCTTCGCGAAGCCATCGACCGTCTGTCCAAGATTCCGGAGCTGCTGAAATAATGTATACCACTGATCTCGTCACCCTGCCCCGCTTTTGCTTCGGGCGCGGGGTATACACCCGCTTTCCCGAGCTGTGTGCGCCGCTCGGGCAGACCTTCGCCGTCGTCGGCGGCGTGACGGCCATGGAGAAGGGACTGCCCGCCCTGACCGCTTCGCTCGAAGGAAGCGGCATGAAGATGCTTGCCGCGCTGCCGTTTGGCGGCGCCTGTACGGACGCAGCCATGCGCTGCTTAGCCGAGCAGATTGCCCCGCTTGCGCCCGCATTTCTGGTGGGCATGGGCGGCGGCAAGGCAATCGACACCGCCAAGGGCGTGGCCGACCGGCTTCATCTGCCGCTGGTCAGCCTGCCGACGCTGGCCTCCAACTGTGCGCCGATTACGGCGCTGTCCGTCGTATACCGGGAGGACGGCCCGTTTGACCGCTTCCTCTTCTACGATGCGCCGCCCGCGCTCACGCTGATGGATCTGAACATTGCCGCCAACGCGCCCGCTCAATACCTGCGCGCCGGCATGGGCGATACGCTGGCCAAACATCTGGAAAGCACATTCAGTGCGCGCGGCGACGTGCTGGGCGAGGGGATGGACCATATGTCTGCCATCGGCGTGGCGCTTTCGTCCACCTGCTATGGCCCTATCCTGCAATATGGTCGTCAAGCGCTGGACGAAGCGCTGCGCGGCGAGGCGGGCGCGGCATTTGAAATCTGCGCGCGCAGCATCATTGTCTCCGCAGGGCTGGTTTCCCTGATGGCGCATGACAACTACAACTGCGCACTCGCCCATGCGGTGTGCTATGGTCTCCAGCTCTTCCCGCACATTGAACAAAACTGCCTGCACGGTGACTTGGTCGCCTATGGTGCGCTGGTTCAGCTCGTGCTGGATGGGCAGGAAGCGGAGGCCCGCAAGCTGCGCGCCTTCCTCTGCTCGCTCGGCACAAAGGTCACGCTCGCACAGATGAACGTGCCGCTTGACCGGCAGGCGCTGCAAGCCACGCTCCTTGAGGCCGTCACCGGTCCGGACATGGCGCACATCCCCTATCCCATCACGCCGGACATGGTGTTTGACGCCATGACCCGCGTTGAACACCTATAACCCCAACCCGATCAAAAGGAGGAATTCCCTTGCTCGCCAATATCGAAAGGCTGCTTGTCAAGTATGGCATCAACTTCCTGAATGGCCTTGGCACGACGCTGCTGCTGGCGCTGATTTCCGTGGCCGTCGGCTGCATCATCGGCGCGATCATCGCCATCATGCGTCTGTCCAAATCCAAGGTGCTGCGCGGCATCGCCGCCGTATACACGGAGGTCATCCGTGATACACCGCTGCTGCTCCAGCTCTACTTCTTCTACTTCCTGCTGCCGGATCTGCTGCCCGCACTCAAACTCTCCAAGTTTGCGTGCATCGCCATCGCGCTGATCTTCAACTCCGGCGCATATATGTCTGAAATCTTCCGCTCCGGCATCCAGTCCATCGACCGCGGCCAGACGGAAGCCGCCCGCTCGCTGGGCCTCTCTGCCCAGCAGACGATGATGCGCATTGTGCTGCCGCAAGCCTTCAAAAACGTGCTGCCCGCCATGTGCAACGAGTTTGTCGCCATCACCAAGGAGACCTCTCTGGCCTCTACCTTCTACGTCGGCGATCTGATGACGCAGTACCAGACGATCTCCGGCAAGACCTATCTGGTTCTGGAACCGCTGATGATTATCGGCGTGATCTACTTCGTCGTGACGTTTGCCATGAGCAAGTTCATTGCGCTGCTGGAAAAGAAGCTCAAGGAGGGTGACTGATTATGAATACGTCCTTTGATTACAAGAATGCGCCCGAGCTCATCCGCGTGGAAGATCTGCACAAGGATTTCGGCTCCCTCAAGGTGCTTTCCGGCATCACGGAAACCATCCATAAGGGCGAGGTTGTCTCGCTGATCGGCCCGTCCGGCTCCGGCAAATCCACCTTCCTGCGCTGCCTTAACCGTCTGGAAGAGCCCACCAGCGGCCATATCTGGTTTGACGGCGTGGATATCGCGGACAAGAAGCTGAACATTGACAAGCATCGCCAGAAGATGGGCATGGTGTTCCAGCATTTCAACATCTTCCCGCATATGTCCGTGATCGATAACATCACCCTCGCGCCGGTGCTGCTGGGCAAGCAGACCAAGGACGAGGCCGTTGCCAAGGCGGAAGCGCTGCTGGATCGCGTCGGCCTGCGCGACAAGCGCGACAACAAGCCCTCCCGCCTCTCCGGCGGACAGAAGCAGCGTCTGGCGATCGTGCGTGCGCTGGCGATGGAACCGGAAGTCATGCTCTTTGATGAGCCGACCTCTGCCCTCGACCCGGAGATGGTCGGAGAAGTGCTGGAGGTCATCAAGGGGCTTGCCGAGAACAACATGACCTGCGTGATCGTCACGCACGAGATGGGTTTCGCGCGTGAGGTCTGCAACCGCGTCTTTTTCATGGACGGCGGCGTGATCTGCGAGCAGGGCCATCCCTCGGATCTGTTCGATCATCCGCAGAATCCGCGCACAAAGGATTTCCTCAGCAAGGTGCTGTAAGCGCTGGAGGAATTGTCCATGATGCTCATCCATCGCGTTACCGAAGAGGAAGCCGGACTCACGCTGCATCAGCTTCTGCGCGGTCCTATGGCTCTCTCCGGTGTGCAAACCAAGAAAGCCAAGGCTCAGGGCGCCGTCACCGTGGACGCGGCGCCCTTTTTTTCCAATCAAACCGTATCTACCGGGATGATCGTTCGCGTTGAGCTTGACGGCTATGCGCCTGCGCATACGCCGCAAACATCCGGTGCGCCGCTCGAAGTGGTCTACGAGGATGACGCGCTGCTGGCCGTATTCAAGCCTGCGCTGCTGCAATGCCATCCTTCCCCCTCTGCCCCACGCGGGAGCGATACGCTGGAATCGCGCGTATCCGCCTATCTCGGCGCACCAGCGCACCCCGTTCACCGTCTGGACAGCGAAACGACCGGACTTGTGCTCTTCGCGCGCATTCCCTATGCGCAGGCGCACTTGCAGCAGCAGATGCACCGCGGCACATTCTGCAAAACCTACGAGGCGTGGTTGCTGCACGTTCCCCTGCCCTCTGCCGGAGAAATCGATGCGCCCATCGCACGCGAGCATCCTGACAGCTTCACGCGCATCGTCTCCCCGAACGGACAGCGCGCCGTGAGCCGCTACTGCACGCTGGACACTGCGCCGCTTTCCGGCGGATTAACCGCTGCTCGGCTGCGCCTTTTGCCCATCACCGGTCGAACCCACCAGCTTCGCGTACACATGGCGCACATCGGCTGCCCGCTGCTGGGCGACACGCGCTACGGTACGCCCGAATCGCAGGCGGCTTCTTGCGCTCTGGGGCTTACCTATCATCAGCTGTCTGCCGTGTCGCTCTCCTTCCTGCATCCGCTGGATGGCCGCCCGCTCACGCTGACCCATCCCGCCGTATTCTCCTTTCATCCTGTTTCACCATAAAAGCGAAGAGCGCAAAGCGCCGCTACGCGGGTTTCCCGAAATCGCAGCCCGAATATATGCCCGAAAACACGCGTATTTTCCCCTGACAATCCCTGCCAAATTGCCCCTTCCGCGCCGCATCTATGCGGCGTTTTTTCATATATTGCTTCATTTTTCTCACCTCCCCTTTTCCATCTGCCAGAAGATGGAAACGATTATATTGCAATAAACGAATTCCCTGTTTCGTCATATGTGCAGAAGACGATCAAGAGCGGCCGCTTGAACGCCTTCGCAATGACAAAGGAGGAATTCCTAATGAAAACCACCCATAAGAAGGCGGCATTTGCCGCGATGATGTGCATGGCGATGGCGGTACCCTTTGGCGCGGGCGCTGAGGATGAAACCCGCGTGATTACCGCTGGTACCCTGAACCTGCGCGCCGAGGCATCCACCGAATCCAAGATCCTGGGCAAGTACGGCTGGGGCACCGAAGTCGAGGTGCTGGGCTACAACGA
>JAXJLD010000112.1:0-16080 GCA_036297385.1 Christensenellales bacterium
AAAACCCACTTGGGGATTTCATCCCCAAACCCCTTCTTCTTCGCTTCGCGCTGAATAAAGGTTTTTAGAATATAAACAGTACGAGGCATATTCTCTTCGGCATCTCATCATTCGAGGTATTGTCATAAGGAAAGGCATATATGAAAGGAATTGTGGCTCGTCATCATGACGAAAATGGCATCACCGAAGGCGTGATCTGGAAGCAGCTTCTGCTGTTCTTCTTCCCTATTGTGCTGGGCACGTTTTTCCAGCAGCTTTACAACACGGCGGACGCCATCATCGTGGGCAAGGTGGTCGGCAAAGAGGCGCTGGCGGCAGTCGGCGGCTCGACGGGCACGCTGGTCAATTTGCTGGTGGGCTTCTTTGTAGGTCTGGCTTCCGGCGCGTCGGTCATCATTGCGCAGCTCTACGGTGCGCGCAAGGCGCAGGACGTCTCCCGCGCGGTGCATACCACCATGGCGCTGGCGCTGGCCAGCGGCGCGTTGCTGACGGTGGTGGGCCTGATCTTTGCCCGCGGTCTGCTGGATTTGATGGGCACGCCGGCAGAGGTCATGGTCTACGCGGTGCCGTATTTGCAGATCTACTTTGTGGGCATGATTCCGCAGCTCATCTACAATATCGGCTCCGGCGTGCTGCGTGCGGTCGGCGATTCCCGCCGCCCGATGCTGTTCCTCATCTGCGCGGCGCTGACCAATGTTGTGCTGGATATCGTGCTGGTGCTGGGCCTTGACATGGGCGTACACGGCGCGGCGATTGCCACGGTGATCTCCCAGCTCGTCAGCGCATTGCTGATTCTGGGCAGCCTGCACCACGCGCATCCGGTGTACCGGCTGTATTTCAGAAAAATCCGTTTTCACGGCGATATGCTCTCGCGCATCGTGCGCATCGGTATGCCGGCGGGCTTGCAGTCGGTCATGTACTCGCTTTCCAACATCATCATTCAGTCGAGCGTCAATGGCTTTGGCACGGATGTGATGGCGGCTTGGACGGCCTATGGCAAGATCGACGGTCTGTACTGGATGATTATCAGCGCGTTCGGCGTGGCAATTACCACGTTTGCCGGACAGAACTTCGGCGCACAGCTCTATGACCGTATGCGCCGCAGCGTGCGCGTGTGCATGGGCATGGCAACCGGCGCGACGGTCGTCATGAGCGCGGTCATCATGGTCATCGGCAGGCCGATGCTGGGGATGTTCACGGATGATGCGCAGGTGGTGGAAATGGGTATGTCCATCATTCGGCTGATTGTGCCGACGTGGATTACCTACATCAGCATTGAAATCCTCTCCGGCGCGATGCGCAGTGCGGGTGATTCGCTGGTACCCACGCTGATGACGCTCACAGGCGTGTGCCTGCTGCGTGTGTTCTGGGTTGCGGTGATTGTGCCGAGGTATCATGAACTGTCTGTGCTGATGCTCAGCTATCCCATCACGTGGATTATCACATCCGCTATGTTCATCGTGTATTACCTGCGCGGGAAGTGGCTGGAGCGCTGCATTGGCAGACAGGGGAGCGTGTAAGATGTGAAGCGTGTTCAAACACCCGTGATTTTGCCCGTTCGACGCAGGCTGATGGCCGTCGCCGTGAGCTATCTTCTGGGCATTTTTGCGGCTGTTTGGGCTGCTCCCTCTCCGCTTATGCTGCATATAAGCTGCGTGCTTTTGCTTGCATGGGGCGCTTTGCGCCTCATCAGGCGAAAGCACGCTTTTTGGATCGTGCTGGTGTTCATGCTGCTGCTGGGCAGCCTGCGTGCGGGCGGGGCACTCCGGCTCCGCGATGCGCCGACAGCCCCCGGCGTGATGCTCAGGGGCAGAATTGTGCGCATCCTCAAGCCATACCGCGTGATGCTGGCGGATGTAACGGCAGATGGAACGCCGACGGCACGCCCCGTAGTGGTGACACTGATGCAGGAAGAGGACGAGCCCCGGCGCACAGAGCCGCAGGTTGGGCAGGAGATTCAGGGGCGCGGGCGGCTCTTTGTGCCGGAGGAGCCGCGCAATATCGGCGGGGTGAGCCGCCGGATTCAGGCGATATGCAGCGGATACGAGCTTTCGGGCTATGTCCTGCCGGGATGGACGGCAGAGGGGAAGGCGGCTTTTTCTCTGTGGGAGGGCTTTAGGCGGCTGCGGCTGGATCTTGTGCAGCGCACGGAAGGGCTGTTCGGTGAGCAGGCGGCGCTGTTTTGCGGTGTCATGTTGGGCGAGCGTGCCGGGCTTTCCGATGAACTGGCGGCCTCCATGCGCCTGACGGGTACGGCGCACATCCTGACGGTGTCCGGCCTGCACTTGAGCATGGCGGCCGGGCTGTTCAGCCGCCTTCTGCGCCGCCTGCCTCTGAGGCGGCGAACGCGGTTTGCCGTGCTGAGCGCATTTTTGCTGGGCTTCACGGGGCTGACGGGTGCTGCACCCGGTACGATTCGCGCGTGCATCATGGCGATGATGCGGGAATACGCCGTGGTGCGCGGCAGACGCTATGAGCCGCTGACGGCGCTCGCCTGCGCGGCGCTTCTCATGATGCTGGCTGTTCCGCTGTGGGCGCTCCATGCATCGTTCCAGTTTTCGTTCTTCGTCGTGCTGGGCATCCAGCTCTTTTCGCGCGGGATGGAGAGTCGGGTCAGCAGGCGTATCCCCGCGAGGCTGCATCGTCTGGCGGGCGCGGCGCTGCTGTGCCTGAGCGCACAGGCGGCTGCTTTGCCAATGCAGCTCTGGCTGTACGGCTATGTGCCGCTTCTGGCGCTGCCGATGAACCTGATCTGCGGCCTGTTTACGCCGGTGATGCTGCTGGGCGGGTGGTTTGCATTGCTGCTGAGCCCGATTTTGCCGCAGGAGGACGGAGTTTGCGCACGGCTGCTTGCCATGGCGGCGACAGGGTTTGAGCGGCTCAGCCTGTGGGCGGCGGGGTTGCCTGCTGCCATCGTGCGTCTGCCCTCTCCTTACGGATGGGGCGTGCTGCTCTTTGGCGCGGCGATGCTGCTGCTTTCCAGCCGCATCCGCTTTGGACGTTGGAGGCGGCAAGCGCTGGCGCTTGTGCTGGGGCTGCTGCTGGGCGGGTATGCGCTTCGGTTTGACCCAAGGCCGCGCTATGTGCAGCTGGATGTGGGGCAGGGCGATGCGGCGCTCTGGCGCTGCGGTCGGCGTGCCGTGCTGGTGGACGTCGGCCCGGCAGATAGCTATGAGATGCTGCGGTATCTGCGCCATGAGGGGCTATGTGTAGAGCAGGTGTTTCTGTCGCACTTGGATGAGGATCACGCAGGCGCACTGGATACGCTGCTGACCTCTGAAGTGCAGATTTCAAGCGTAGCGACAGCCGTAGGCGCACAGCAGGACGTGCGTTCCGGTGCGGTGCAAGCGGCGCTTGCGCACATGGAGGAGCGCGGTATGGCACTTGGAACCCTGCAAAGGGGAGCGCGGATGGCGGCTGCCGGGGCGAGCATCGAGGTGCTAGCGCCGCAGGGAATGGGGGAGGAGGGCAACGACGGATCGCTGTTGCTGCATATGGAGCTGGAGGATGTGACATTTTTGCTGACAGGCGATTTGACGCAGGCGGGAGAACCGGCGGATGTGCCGCGCTGTGATGTGCTGAAGGTGGCACACCACGGCAGCCGGTATGCGACCAGCGATGCTTTCATCGCGCAGGCTGCGCCGGAGCTGGCGCTCATCAGCGTCGGTGCGGGCAACCGCTACGGTCATCCGGGCGAGCGGGTGCTGACGGCGCTGGATGCGGCGGGCGCACAGGTGCTGCGCACGGATGAGACGGGCGGGGTGACGCTGTGGCTGGAGGACGGCGCCTGCCGCGTGGACACATTTCTCGGAGAACGTACAGAAGAATGAAGCGCTGCGCCTGCATACACGGGTGCGGCAGCGCATATACTGTCACGAATTGTCGTGGCGGGGGTGAGCGGATGAGGAGACGGGCGGCAAGACGCACACAGGCGAAAGCGGCGTACGGCGGCGTGCTGCTGCGCCTGCCCATCGAGGCGGTGTATGGCGGCGTGGTTCCCGGCCGTGGGGAGCGGGATGAAGCGCTGGGGCGGCTGGCCGCGTCCATTGCGCGGCATGGGCTGCTTGAGCCGATCGTCGTGCGCAGAAGCTTGCAGGCGGATCACTACGCTGTGGTATGTGGTGCGCGGCGGTTGGCGGCTTGCCGTATGCTGGGCATGGCGGAGATCGACGCGCTGTGCGTGGCGCTGGATGCGGAGGAAGCGGCGGTTTGTTTTGTGGAAGCGCACGCGCTGCAAAGCCCGCCTAACGCCATGGAGGAGGCGAGAGCGCTCGCCCCGCTCGACCGGGAGACGCTTTTGGAGTATGCCGCGCAGGAACGCGGCACAATCGAGCGGCGGCTTCGTCTGTTGGCACTTCCAGAACAGGTGCAGGAGATCGTGCGGCGAAGGCGGCTGACGCTGGAACAGATAGAGCCGCTGCTCTGCGCCTGCGGCGAGGAACGGCAGACGGAGGCGGCGCTTATCATCGCGGAGCGGGCGCTTACGCCTGCGCAGGCGCGTCGTCTGGTGTTCGGCCCGGAGCGCGGAGACCGGCAGAGCGGCAGAAGGAGGAGTGTGCGGGCAGCGCTGGAAGAGGTGAATGCCATCGCCCGGCGGATGCGTGCACAGGGGGTGGAGGCGAGCGTATCGGTACACGCCCAGCGGGAGGGGATGTGCGTGCAGATTCTCTTTGCGCAAAAGCAGGAAGGCAGGCAGGAATTTGCCTGCAAAGGGGAGAAATAGCTAAAGCATCGTCCGGATGGACGCACCACAAAGCTGATAACGGGGGGAATATACCGATGTATGCGATTATAACGGACTCCTGCTGCGATTTGAATCCGAATATCATCGGACAATATGAGGGACTGGACATTGTGCCGCTGTGCTATGCGATCGATGGAGAGACAAAGCCTCAGCCTATCGATGACGAAGCCGCCGTGCGTGCCTACTATGCGCGCCTTCGCGCTGGAGAGGTCAGCACCACATCGCAGGTGTCACCTGCGGAGTGGCAGGAACGATTTGAAGCGCATATTCAAAACGGAGAGCAGGTGCTCTGCCTGGTCTTTTCGTCTGGTCTGTCTGGCACCTGTGCATCTGCCTTTCTGGCGCGGGACATGGTGCTGGAAACATACCCGGACGCGGTGATCGAGGTAGTGGACACGCTCAATGCCAGCGCTGGTCAGGGGCTGATGGTCTATGACGCGCTGTGCAACCGCGCGGCGGGCATGGATGTGCATGAAAATGCGGCGTGGATGCGTGAACATACGCAGCACTATGCCGCGTGGTTCACGGTGGATGACCTGATGTTTCTCAAGCGCGGCGGGCGCTGTTCGCCGTCTGCGGCCTTTTTCGGTTCCATGCTCAGCATCAAGCCGGTGCTGCACGTCAATGCGGAGGGCAAGCTGATCGCGCGCAGCAAGGTGCGCGGTCGTCAGCAGGCGCTTCGTGCGCTGGTGCAGAAGGCGGCGGAGCTGGAGGCCGATAAGGATCAGGTCATCTTCATCAGCCATGGAGACTGTGAGGAGGACGCGATGCTGGTGAAGCAGCGTCTGGTGGAGACGATGGGCTGTGATCCCCAAAAAATCATCATCAGCATGATAGGCCCGGTCATCGGCAGCCACTCCGGCCCGGGCACGGTGGCGCTGTTCTTCAGAGGAAAGGACAGAGGCTGAGATGCACGAGCAGCATATGCGCCGCGCGATTGAAGAGGCACGAAAGGCGATGGCGGCGGGCGAGGTCCCGGTTGGGGCGGTTGTAACCTGCGGCAGCGAGGTGATCGCTTGTGCGCACAATGAGCGTGAGGCGCTGGGCGATCCCACGGCGCACGCGGAGGTATTGGCCATTCGCCGCGCAGCGGAGGCGCTGGGACGCAGGCGGCTGACGGACTGCACGCTCTATGTGACGCTGGAGCCCTGCCCAATGTGCGCGGGCGCGATTGTGATGGCTGGGCTGGGCAGCGTGTACTACGGTGCGCGGGATGAACAGGCCGGATGCGCGGGCAGCGTGTACGCCATTCCCGAGGATTCGGTGTTCGGCAGGCGGATTCCCTGTATGGGCGGGCTGCTGGAGGCGGAATGTCGGGCGGTGCTGGATACATTTTTTACGCAGCGGCGAGGATGAGACAGAATACGGGTGTGAAATGCGGAATGGATGGAACACAGAAGCGCATGCACACATTGAGGAATGTGAGGATGAAAAAGAAAGGACGGCGGCTGCTGGAAGCTTGCGCGTTTGTCCTGCTGCTGTGCGCAGTGGTGACGGTCTGCTCCAGACTGCTGGAGCGAAAGCAGAGCCGAAACCTGTTCGGCGGTTTTCTCAAAGAGCCGGACGCATATGACGTGCTGTTTTTCGGGGATAGCCAGATGATGAATGGTATGCTCCCGATGGATATGTGGCAGGAATACGGCATTGCCGGGTACAACCTGTCGTGCTATGGCAACACGCTGCCGACGACCTACTGGGCTGTGCGCAGTGCGCTGGACTATGCGCAGCCTAAGCTGGCGGTGATTGCGGTCAATGGGATTCACGATCTGAATAAGGTGACCAATTACAGCGGCGATCTGCACACTGCGATGGACTTCTGGCCGCTGACGGATACCAAGGTGAGCGCGATTGACGACCTGCTGTACGATGTAGAGAATCCGGATTTTACGGACATCGAGGGATACCGTTACCGGGATTTGAACTGGGAGTTTTACATCAAGCTCGGCAAGTATCACAGCCGATGGAGCGAGCTGAACAAGGGTGATTTTCAGGCAGCGCCCGCCTATGTGCGCGGCGGCGAGATGCTCACGGGTGTAACGCCCATCTGGTCGTATACGCTGGCTGAAGAGGACGATTACGCGGACGAGATGGGGCATGGCTTCGTCTATCTGCGCCGGGTCATCGAGCTCTGCCAGAGCCGCGGGGTTGAAGTGCTGCTGGTTCAAATGCCATCGCCAACCCTTATCAATGCCCAGCGGTGCGCCAACACGGTGCGCAGCATCGCGCAGGAATATGGCGTGGACTTTGTGGATACCACCTATCTGGACAGCATCGTGGATTATGCGGTGGACTGCCACGATACAGATCCGCATCTCAACGTCTCCGGTTCGCTGAAAATGACCTCGTTTCTGGGCAGCTATATTCAGTCGCGGTACAATCTGCCCGACCGGCGTGGAGAGGCACATTATGCTGCATGGAATGATGCGCTGGCGGCGTATCGTCATGACAAGATGGAGCGCCTGTGCAGCCAGACGGAGCTGCATTCCGTGCTGATGCTCCTGCACGATCAGGCATTTGATGTGAAGATGGTCGTGCCGCCGGATTCTGCCATCCCCTATGATGATCTGGCCATTCTGCTGATGCACAATCTGGCGCGGGAACGTGTGCGCACAGGGGAGGAATACGACGTGAGTTCCGCGCTCATGTATCCGCTGGAACAGTTTGACCGTGCCATTGCGGAAGGACTGCCGTACTGCCTCGTCCGTGAGGATGGCGTGGTAACCGAGTATATCGGCAAAGAGGCGGAGACGGCGGCAAGCGCGGCGTTTGGCGAGGCCGTGCGCCCCGGCGCGGTGACGATTGAGGCGGCGGCAGCGGGCGAACAGCCCGTGCAGATGCAGTTTTAGTGCAGGCCATTTCACCGGTTGCCAAGGTGAATGGGATGTGCTATACTAGATAGAGGATACCAAAGAGCAATCATGCAGCTGAGGCAAACGGCTGACGACCGGAGTGTTTTCCCCGGAGTCATTCGTTTGCTTTTGTTATGTCCGCAGATTTGCGAGCAACGAACAGACTGGAACGCAACATGGCACAGGAATAGGAGAATGGATATGAAGTATGACGTGATCATCATTGGCGCTGGCCCGGGCGGCATCTATTCGGCCTACGAGCTGAAGCGGCTGAAGCCGGAGCTGCGCATTGCGGTCTTTGAGGCAGGTCATGCGCTGGCGAAGCGCCGCTGCCCGATTGACGGCAAGAAGGTGAAGGCGTGCATCGGATGCAAGAGCTGCTCAATCATGAGCGGCTTTGGCGGCGCGGGCGCGTTTTCGGACGGCAAGTACAACATCACCAACGACTTTGGCGGCACGCTGTACGAGTACATTGGCAAGGGCAAGGCGCTGGAGCTGATGCGTTATGTCGATGAAATCAACGTGCGCCACGGCGGAGAGGGGACTAAGCTGTACTCCACCGCCGGCACGAAGTTCAAGAAGATCTGCATCCAGAACAACCTGCACCTGCTGGATGCGTCTGTGCGCCACTTGGGTACGGATATCAACTATGTGGTGCTGGAAAACCTCTATGCCGAACTGAAGGAGAAGGTGGACTTCTTCTTTGATACGCCTGTGGACACGGTGAGGGCTGTGGCGGGCGGCTATGAAGTGCTGGCTAAGGGCGAAACGTATGCCTGCAAAGACTGCGTGATCTCCGTGGGCCGCATCGGCAGCAAGTGGATGGAGCGCGTGTGCCGCGAGCTGGACATTCCGACGAAGTCCAACCGCGTGGATATCGGCGTGCGCGTGGAGCTTCCGGCAGAGGTCTTTTCCCACCTGACGGACGAGCTGTACGAGAGCAAGATCGTGTACAGAACGGAAAAATACGGCGATCTGGTGCGCACGTTCTGTATGAACCCGCGGGGCGCGGTGGTCAATGAGAACACCAATGGCATCATTACCGTCAATGGACACAGCTACGAGGACCCCGCCCGCCAGACGGAGAACACCAACTTTGCGCTGCTGGTGGCCAAGCATTTCTCCGAGCCGTTTAAGGATTCCAACGGTTATGGCGAGAGCATCGCGCGGCTGAGCAATATGCTCGGCGGCGGCGTGATTGTGCAGCGCTTCGGTGATCTGATCCGAGGCCGCCGCTCCAATGCCGACCGCATGAACGACTCCTTCCTCACGCCGACGCTGAATGCCACGCCGGGCGATTTGAGCCTTGTGCTGCCGAAGCGAATTCTGGATGGCATCATCGAGATGATCTACGCGCTGGATAAGGTGGCGCCCGGCACAGCGAACGACGACACCCTGCTCTATGGCGTGGAGGTCAAGTTCTACAACATGGAGGTGGCCGTCAACGACAGGCTTCAAACCCGCTACGACGGCCTGTATATCATCGGTGATGGCAGCGGCATCACCCATTCTCTGAGCCATGCGTCCGCCAGCGGCGTTCACGTTGCACGCACCATTGCGGAGGGCTGACAGGGGGCTGTATTGCCCGGAATAAAAAATTTCAAATTATTTGCAATTTGCGGGAAGAAATTCTGGTCGTCGTCCGTCTGTATATTGTCCGACGATGAGGTGGGACACAAAACAAGAACATTCAGGGAGGATGATTGACATGAGCAAGAAAATGATTTGGGTTCTGGTTGCAGTGGTGCTGGTTGTGGTGATCGTTGTGGCGGTCAACTTTGTCAACAAGAAGAATGAGAATGTGGATGTGCAGACGGAGGTTGTGACGGCGACGACCGAGCCGACCGAAGCCCCGACGGCTGAACCGGCGACGGCTGAGCCGGCGGCTGACGCGCAGGCTGCTGTCCTGAGCGAAGAAGCGGAGACCCAGGTGGAGCTGGTGCAGCTCCAGGGCGTGATCACCGAGATTGCGGACGGCTATGTGATGCTGGACGCGGGTGAGCAGGGTCAGATTCAGGTGAACATCACCGATGACACGGTTGTGGAAGGCGTGGAAGAGCTGGCTGTGGGCCAGTCCGCTGTCGTCAATTACGATGGCAAGATGACCCGCTCTGTCCCGGCGCAGATCACGGCGCTGAGCATCGGCGTGTATGAGGTGAAGGGCACCGTGAAGGCGCTGGAGGATGGCCGCGTGACCATCGACAAGGGCGAGGGCGATGAGGTCGTGCTGACCCTGCCGGAAGGTGCGCCGGAGCTGGCTGTGGGCGATGCGGTCACCGCGTACACCACGGGCGTTTCTACGATGTCTCTGCCGCCGCAGATGAACGCGATTGCGATCATGAAGTAAAAAACATCTAAAAAGAATGAAGGCGAGGCGCTCTCCGAAAGGAGGGTGCCTCGCCTGTTTGTATGCGTCAATCGTCCTTTTCATGCGAAGCAGAACAGGGCGATCATCGGGTTACTGCTCCATCTGCCGCCCGACAATGCTCGCCGTTGTCTCGGCAACCTTCAGCTCCGTGTCGCCCATCCGCGCGGCAGGCTCGCGGGAGAGCAGCACCACCGCGCCGATGGACTCGCCGTCGGCGATGATGGGGCAGATGACCTGCGCTGTGTACGCCTGAGCATCTTCCTCATTGGTGACCGGTACCAGCCTTGTGCCATTTCCGCGGTTGGCTGTGACGACCTGACGGCTTTGGATGGCCTGCTCCAGATCGCGGCTGATCGGCTTTTCCCACAGCTCCTTGCGGGAGACGCCGCTGGCGGAAACGATCATGTCCTTGTCCGTGATGCACGCGATGTGTCCCAATGACCTGAACAGCGACTCGGTGTAATCTTTTGCAAAGTTTGAGATCTCCCCAATCGGTGAATACTTCTTGAGGATCACTTCCCCGTCCTTATCCGTATAAATCTCCAGCGGGTCACCCTCGCGGATTCGCAATGTGCGCCGGATTTCTTTGGGAATAACCACTCTGCCCAGTTCGTCGATGCGACGAACGATACCCGTTGCTCGCACGAAATGCTGCCTCCTTCACACTTTCTTTCGGCCTCCCTAGTATGAAGCCGCCCGATGGATTTATGCACAGGAGGCAGGTGGGAATGGTTGGAGATGGTGCGGGGCTCAGTGCGCTTCCGGGCGCGTGCGATGCGTGACTGCCAGCGCGAGGACGATGCTGAGCGCACAGCCCAGCATTTTGGCCAGCAGAAGCGCACCCGCCATGTCCGGTTCAGCGCTCAGCGCAAAGCCCAGATGCGCGGAGAAGGCAGACGCACCGCAGACGACGGATGCGCCGCAGAGGACTTTGCCGCGCTCGTCCATCCGGGGAATCATCGCCAGCGCCGGGGTGACGCTGACCATGCCGATGAGCACGCCGGTGGTGCTGACCTCATTGAGCCCGGTGCGCCGCCCGATGGCGCACAGGGGCGCTTTCAGCACGCGCTGAATCAACTCAGCCAGCGGCAGTCCGCCGAGCATCACGATGCCGATGGCGCAGACAGTCTGCATGGCCTCGCTGAGCGGCGCGAGGCCGGGGAGGAGGGAGATTCCGGTCAGGTGCTGCACCGCGCCGAGCGTCAGGCCGAGGCTGGCCAGCGCCTGTACGCCGCGCGAAAAGATGCCGAAGCCGTGGATGACGGCCAGCGGCTTTTTGACCAGACCGACAAACAGTGCCGCCGAAACCAGCAGGATGGGCAGCGTGTGAAAGAGGACTGCGCCCGCCGACAGACCGCAGGCAAGCCCGCCGACCAGAATGGCGGCAGGCATGGCGACCAGCCCCAGCAGAATCCCCTTGATGAAGGCGGGGCGATCTGCTTCGCGTGCCGTGCCAAGACCCACCGGGATGGTGAACACGATGGTGCAGCCGAAGATGGCAGAGAGGATGATGCCGGAGAAGCGGCCGATTGCCGGATCGGCGGCCAGATCCATGGACATCGAATAGCCGCCCATGTCGATGGCGAGGATGCTGCCCACAACGCCGGGGTCTAGCCCAAGCACCGAAAACAGCGGAACGACGACCGCGCCCAGCACACGGGACAGCACGGGCGCCAGGCAGATGATACCGGCCATGGACAGGGCGATGGGACCGAGCAGGCGAAAGCCCTCTTCAAACCGATCGCCGAAGCCAAAGCGGCTGCCCAGCATATGGTCAATGCCGCCGATGATGGCGCCGAAAGCCAAGGTGTAGAGGATGATTTGATTCACAGCGGATGCTCCTTGCTTGATGGGGTGGGGCGGAGGAAGCCGCCCGACGCGCAGACGCGCGATGGCTTCTATCATACCATGGATGGCGGGCGCTTTCAATCGCCTGTGCAGAAGGAAAAGGGAAAATGCGGCGCGGTGCAGCGACAGGCTTGACAGCGCGTAATGAAATCGGTAGAATAAAGGGGTCTTCGAGCTTCCTTTCCTAAGGCGGACGCTATGGAACCGAAGCCGCGTTACGCAGGTAACACAGGGCTGAGCCGGAAACGGCGCAACCTTCCCGATTGAAAAGGAGACGGCCTGATGAGCTGCGGAGGCATTTTGCCCCGTTGATTGTTGCCCGCATCCTTTTTTGAGGATAGCGGTTTTTTTAATGATTTTTTGGTTTTCTTTGGCGCGAAGATGGGATGCGGTTTGCGCAGATCTGGCTCAAGCGTCTGCATCGCAGATAGAGGCAGATACAGATAATCATGATGCCGGAGAAGCGGCTGACGGAAGGAAAAGACGATGGAAGAACGAAAGAACGGCGCAGGCCGGATGGATGGAAGACGACGTGCGCTGCTGTGCCTGATGGTGATGGGTGCGCTGCTGGCGGCTCTCTTTTTGGTTTCGTTTGTGCTGGGGCGGTATGATGTGCCGCTTTCACAGGTGGTGCGGATTCTGGCGGCGCAGGTTTTCCCGTTGGAGAAGACATGGGCACCCAATATGGAGGCTGCTGTCATCCAGATCCGTCTGCCGCGGATTGCGCTGGCGTGCATGGTAGGCTGCTGCCTGTCGCTGGCGGGCACAGCCTATCAGAGTGTGTTTCAAAACCCGATGGCTGCGCCGGACATTCTGGGCGCGTCCTCTGGTGCGTGTTTCGGCGCAGCGTTGGCGATTCTGTTGGGATACACGCGCGGCGGCATCACGGGCATGGCGTTTGCGTTCAGCCTGCTGACGGTGCTGCTGGTTTATCTCATCGGCATGCGGACGCGGGGAAACCGTTCGGTCAGCATCCTGCTGGCGGGTGTGATGGTGTCCTCGCTGTTTTCGGCGGGCACGTCGTTTGTCAAGCTGGTGGCCGACCCAAGCAACGACCTTCCGGCCATCACCTACTGGCTCATGGGAAGCCTCTCCGGTGCGAGGCTGGGAGAAGTGGGTTTTGCGCTGATGCCGATGGCACTGGGCGCACTGCCGCTGCTGCTGCTGCGCTGGCGCATCAATATCCTCACGCTGGGGGATGAGGAGGCGGCGACGCTGGGCGTGAATACGGGCGTGCTTCGGCTGATTGTGGTGCTGTGTGCCACGTTCCTGACGGCGGCGAGCGTCGCGGTCAGCGGCATGATCGGATGGGTAGGCTTGGTGATTCCACACCTGAGCCGCAAGCTGGTGGGAAATGACTGCCGCGTGCTGCTGCCTTCGTCCATGCTCATGGGGGCCTGCTTCATGCTGCTGGTGGACAACATTTCCCGCAATCTGCTTTCGACGGAAATCCCCATCGGCATTCTGACGGCATTGATCGGTGCGCCGTTCTTCATCTTCCTGATGACCAGAAGGGGGAATATGCTGTGAAGCTGAGCGTAGAGCGCCTTTGTTTTGGCTATGGGGAGCGCGAGGTGCTCCGGGAAGTCTCCTTTTCGCTGGAGCAGGGGGAGTTTCTCTCGGTACTCGGCCCGAATGGTGTCGGCAAGAGCACGCTGTTTCGGTGCGTGCTGGGGCTGCTGAATGGGTATGGCGGGCGCATCCTGCTGGATGGGCGGGATATCCGCACGCTTACGCCCAGAGAGGCGGCGCAGTATGTGGCGTATATTCCGCAGATTCACCGCCCTGCATTCGGGTATACGGTGCTGGACACGGTGCTGATGGGCACGACGCGCCAGCTCACGCTCTTTGGAAAGCCGGGCAGGACACAGGCGGAACAGGCGATGGCCGCCCTGGAGCGGGTGGGTGCGGCGCATTTGGCGGCACGCGATTTTACCCGCCTGTCCGGCGGCGAGCAGCAGCTTGTGCTGGTGGCGCGCGCCATTGCGCAGCAGGCGCGGATTCTGGTGATGGACGAGCCGACCTCCGCGCTGGACTACGGCAATCAGCTCCGCGTGCTCAAGCTGGTGCGCGAGCTGGCGGAGGAGGGCTATGGCGTGCTGCTCTCCACACACAATCCGCAGCATGCGCTGACGTTTGCTTCGCGGATTCTGGCGCTGGCGGATGGGCAGGTGGCGGCGCTGGGGCGGCCTGAGGCGGTGCTCACGCAGGCGCTGGTGAGTCGGCTGTACGGCGTGAAGGCCGCATTTGCGGATACGCCGGGCGGGCGGCTGCTTGTGCCGCTGATGGACGGCTGACGAACAGGAGGCTTGCGGGTGCGCCTGCGCCCGTGGCGATACAACGAAGAAAAGGGAGGACAAAGGCATGAAGAAAATGGCGATGCTCATCGGCGTATGGGCGCTGCTGCTCGCGCTGGCGCTGGGCGCCTGCGCGGAGACCCGCGTGTTCACGGACTCGCTGGGACGCGAGGTGACGGTCGATCAGGAGATTTCTCGGGTGGCGCTGACCGGCCCGGCGGGACAGATCGTCGTCTTTGCGATTGCGCCGGACTGCTTGGTGGGCATTCCCAGCAAGTGGGATGAATCCGCAAAGGGGATTCTGGAAGAGAAGTATTACAATCTGCCGGTGATGGGTCAGCTTTACGGCGGCAAGGGCGAGATGAACCTTGAGGAGCTGCTCAAGGCGGAGCCGCAGGTCGTCATCGACGTGGGCGAGCCGAAGGACAGCGCGGCGGAGGATATGGATGCGCTGTCTGCGCAGCTTGGAATCCCGTGCGTCCATATCTCGGCTTACATCGAAAGCATGGACGAGACCTACGCGCTGCTGGGCGAGCTGCTGAACCGCCAGCAGAAGGGCAAGGAAATCGGCGATTACTGCCGCAGGGTGTACGATCGTGCGGTGGAGATGATGAAGGGCGTGGAGAAGGCCAACCTGCTCTATGTGACCGGCCCGGACGGCCTGCATGTGCTGGCCAAGGGCGCGTATCACAGCAGCGTGCTGGATATGATGGCCAACAACGTGGCGGTTGTGGAGAAGGTTTCCTCCCGCGGCACCGGCAACGAGGTGGACATGGAGCAGATTCTGGCGTGGAATCCCGACGTGGTCATCTTCTCGGAGGACAGCATCTATGACACGGTGGGCGATGATCCGGTCTGGCAGACCGTGAGCGCCATTGCCAATGGACGCTACGTGCAGGTACCCTTTGGCCCGCACAACTGGATCGGCCAGCCGCCGGCTGTGCAGCGCCTGCTGGGCATGATGTGGATGGGAACGCTGCTGTATCCGGATGCGGTTGATTATGATCTGTACAGCGAGGTGGCGGACTACTACCGGCTGTTCTACCACTGTGAGCTGACGCAGGAGCAGTTTGACGAGCTGATGGCCAAGTCCAGATAAGGCGGAGGAGTTGCATTGAACGCAGTAGCCTATTGGTTGGAGGACGAAAAGCTTGCAGCCGGAACGCCGAAAACGGCGCTGGAATTCCTCTTGGAGCGGGGGCGCGTGATTTCGTTGGTCGGCGGCGGCGGCAAGACGACGCTGATGTATGCGCTTGCGCAGGCGGCCTGCGAATGCGGCCTGCGTGCGGCGGTGACGACGACCACCCATATCGGCCTGCCCGCCAGACTTTGCCGCACGATGGATGATTGCCGCGCCTGCTGGGCGGCAGGTACCTACGCCGTGTGCGGCGAGGAAACGGACGGCAAGCTGTCCGCGCCCGCGCCTGCACTCATGGAGGCGCTGCTGGCGGAGGCACAGGTGCTGCTGGTGGAGGCAGACGGCGCACGCCGCCTGCCCTGCAAGGCCCCGGCGGCGCATGAGCCGGTCATCCTGCCGCAGACGGATGCGGTGATTGCCGTGATGGGGCTGGACGCGCTGGATAAGCCGGTGCAGGAGATCTGCCTGCGTGCGGACGTTGTGCAGGCGCTGCTGGGCTGCGCACCGACGCACCGGATTACGGGCGAGGATATGGTGAAGCTGCTGTGCGATGAACGCGGCTCGCGCAAGGGCGTGGGTGGGCGCGAGTATGTGGTCGTGCTCAACAAGTGTGACGATGCACAGCGGCTGGAAGTCGGGCGGCAGATACTGACGATGCTGCGCGAGCGCGGCCTGATGCACGCCGTGCTGACGGCGGGCATGGTGCGCAGTGAGACATTTGAGCGCACGGCACGCGGATAACTTCATCTAAAAAAGAAATGAGCGGGAACGGCGATGCGCTGTTCCCGCTTTGCTTATAGCGCGAAGCGGAGAAGGGGTTTGGGGATGAAATCCCC
>JAXJLD010000113.1:0-9560 GCA_036297385.1 Christensenellales bacterium
GCCGCCCTAAAACCCGCTTGGGGATTTCATCCCCAAACGCCTTCTTCGCTTCGCGCTGAATCAAGCATTGAGAATTGAAGCCGTCTCACACATCCATCCCCTTGTTCGCATGGGGACAGTACATCAGATACGCCACCAGCAGTGTGCGCGTATCCGGCATGGACAAACACAAAATCGGCGGTGCGCCCCGGCGATGCACCACCTCCAGCGGCTGAGAGAGCAGGAACAGCCCGCTCATCTGTGCGAGGCGATGCACATAGCCAAAGCGGATCTCCTCCCACGGCAGATACAGCCCGCGTCCCGCGCGAATCCCCTGCTCGTGGAATGCCGGGCAGGTCAGCAGCGTGCAGGCAAAGCGGTACAGCAGCATCAGCCCGGCGATGAACAGCGCCATCGCGCACAGCGTCAGCCCCGTCATGCTCAGCACGCGCACCGTCTGCGCGGCACGCAGTAGCATCATGCCGCCCGTCAAAAATGCTACGGCAGCCGCCGGAAGCATCATCGCCCCATAAAACGCCGCCTGCTGTGCCTGCACACGCAGGCCGCGTGTGCGCTTGCGCACGGGCAAGGGCGAAAGATCCACCACAAATGGGCAATGCAGGCACACGGCGCGCAGCAGACGCTGGCTGACAGGCACCACAAAGCCCCAGTCGCCGCAGCGCGGTGCGCGATGAAGCAGGTGAACCAGATCCGTTGCGCCGCGGTACATCCCGTAGAGATACCGCCTGCGGCTGTTGCAGCACAGCAGGCCGAGGGCGGCAACGTCCTCCCAGTCCGTCCAGCGCATACGCAGCAGGAAGCCCACACCTACGCCCGTTCCTGCTATCACAAACCGGCAGCTCAGCAGCAGCACACACTGCGCCAGCAGCGCCAGCGTTGCCACCAGCAGCACACGCGCCCAGCCCGCCATACCAGCGCTCACGCATAGATCGCGTGCCACAGCCGTCAGCAGCGTGCAGGCACAGACCACCGCGCTCAGCCGCGGATAACGAAGCACTCGGGTCACGGCGATCCTCCTTTCTGCCCTTCACCTTGGAACCCAAAAGGGGTCTGGCCGCTCAGCCGGCGACAGACCCCCTGTTTTTCTGATTGTTGTTCTTGCCAATGCTCCCGGCAATATGCCGTTACTTGGTGGACGGCGGCAGCGTGGCCTCCGGCTCCTTGGTCGGCGCGGCGGACGGCGCAGCCGTCGCTTCGCCAAAGCCGTAGCCCTTGTCCGCGCTGGGCAGCACGTCAATCAGCTCGACCTCCGGCTCCTCATTCTCCGCCTCCTCGGCCAGTCTGGCGGCCTCCTCTGCGGCGCGCGCGGCGGCCTCCGCCTCCTCACGCATACGCTGCGCCTCCATCACGGCCGCCGCTGTCACCGGCTGACGGCCGGATTCCACGACGTTCAGCGCCGTCTGCATCAGCGCATACGGGCAATCGCTCTCCAGAATCGTATTGCGGTACGGATTGGAGGAGGTGTGGCGTCCCTTGCGCATCTCAATGTGCGTATAGGTGCCGCCGGAGCCCTTCTTGCCCTCCTGACCGATCTGCGTGCCGGCGGTAATCATGTCGCCGCGGCGCACCTCGATCTCCTCGCAATGCAGGTAGAGCAGCGTTACATCGTACTCGGCGTTGTACACGCCGACCGTGCCGTTGCTGTCGCCCGCGCGGGTGACCTCGCCGCCCAGAATCGCGTACAGCGGCGCTTCCGGCTCATGGGTGAAGTCAATGCCTTCATGCACGCCGGTGAAGCCGGTGCGGCCATGACCGTCGCCCCTGCGCTCGCAGTACTGGCCGTAGAGCATGGACACCTCGCCCACATCCCCGCCATAGAGCGCCGTGCGCATCGCATCGGTAATATCCAGCACGAGCGGCGCAACAGCGTACGTTCCCGTGGCATCGACGGTCAGATACTCCTCCGCCACATGGCTGTCAAACGGCGTAAGGCCGTAATCGCCGTGGTTGTAGGCGTACACATTGTCATAGTAGCGGACGGTGCGGCCGCGAATATGATTGTACTGGCTGATGAACCAGCGGTATTCCTCGGTGATCTCCAGCCCGCCGCGCGGCTGTGCAGACTCCGGCGCCTTTTCCGGTTCGGGCGTCGCCTGCGGCTCCAGCTCCACCGGCACCTCTTCATCCTGCACGTCATCCTGCACGTCATCCTCCGTCTCCGCGGGGCGTGCCGCCGGGGTGTTGATAACGGTGTCCGGTTCCACGCGTGCGCCCGGAAGCGCACCTCCATCCTCCGCATATGCGCCGACGGCCGCCATCAGGCTGAGCGCAGCCAGCGCCGTAATCCATCTTTTTTTCATGTATCATACCTCCAGAAATGAGCCGTTCGTGAACAGCCTGACAAACACAGTGCGTTCTTCTCTTTATTATATCAGACAGCGATGAAAACACAAGCATTTTTTGCAAAAGCGCCCTGAATATGGTATCATGGGTGCAAAAACCAAACGGTTTCAAAGGAGGAAAACCGATGAAAAAAATCGCGGTTTGGCTGCCCGCGTTGGCCTGGATGGGCGTGATCTTTTTCATGAGCGCCATGCCCGGCGAGGTCTCCGGGGAGCAGAGCGGACGCATTGCAGCGCTGGTGATGTCCGCTGCCGATCTCCTTTTGGGCGATGGCGCGGCAGCCCTTTCGCCGGATCTCGTCAACCTGCTGGTGCGCAAGTGTGCGCACATGGCGGAGTACGCCATCCTCTTCGTGTTGTACCGCTTTGCGCTGACCCGCAGCGGCGCACGCAGGCCGGGTCTGACCGCGCTGTGCCTGTGCGCCGCCTACGCCGCCACGGATGAGGGGCATCAGGCGTTTGTCGCCGGGCGCGGGCCAAGCATTGTAGATGTTGGCATCGACACACTGGGCGCATTCGCCGCATGGGGCGTATGGGGCACCGCAGCAAGGCTGTGCGGAAAACGTACCTCAAGGAGAACGGAACATGAAACAGTATAAGATCGGGGATGTGGCGCGGCTGCTCGGCCTCACGCCGCAGGCGCTGCGCTTTTATGAGCAGGAGGGCGTGGTGGTTCCCCGCAAGAGTGAAGGCGGCACGCGGTACTTCACCTCTGCCGAGATCATTCGCCTGCTCGCCTTCAAAAAGTACAGGCTTTCGGAGTTTTCCGTGCAGGACGTCGCCATCCATTTCAAGCAAGGCAGTCTGGACACTCTTGCCGCTCAGCTTGACGCACAGAGTGACGCGCTCATTGCGCAGAGCGAGATGCTGCTGCGCCGCGCACGCGCCATCCGCCGGTTTGAGCGCACGCTGCGTGAGGCACAGCGTCTGGAGGGCGTGCCCATGGAGGCCGACAGCCCGGACGTGCTGCTGCATACCCTGTCCTTCGATGAACTGAACGGCATGACCGAACCACAGCAGTCCGCCTTCACCGCCTTTGCCAACGCCCTGCCCGAATCTGCCATGTACTTCGTCAGCCCGCCGGATGGCGGTGAACCGGCATTCCACTTTGGCATCGACCGCAAGGATGCGGACAACTGGTCCATCCCCCTGCAGGAAATGACCCGTATTCCGCCTGCGCGATGTGTCCGTGTATACACACGCGCACCCGGTCATCCATGGGCGCCTGAACATCTTGCGCCGCTGCTCACGCGCGTACGCGAACAGGGCTTCACCATCGACCCGCAAAGGCCCGTACTGGGGCAGCATCTGGCCTCGGAAACCATCAATCGCGTCATCTACCTGTACGCCGTGCTGTGGATTCCGCTCCTGCCCGGCAGCGCACTCTCCCGCTCCGGCGAAAAACAAAATTGAAATTTTTCTGACAAAGTTCGTTCTTCCCCCTTGAATCTAAAGCGCACTTGAGGCGTATAATGCCCCTTGCGCAGAAAAGTCTGCGAAAAACAAGACAAATCGAAAGGAAGAACAGACAAATGAAGCACATGAAAACGCTTCTTGCGCTGGCGCTGTGCGCCGCGCTGTCCCTGACGGGCAGCCTCGCGCTGGCCGCCGGGTATACCGCCGGCACCTACACCGCCGAGGCCACCGGCAACAACGGCCCCGTAAAGGTGAGCGTGACCGTTTCTGAGGACGCAATCACCGCGGTCGAGGTCACCGAGCACGCCGAGACCCCCGGCCTGTCCGATCCCGCGATCAATGACATCCCGGCTGCCATCGTCGAGCATCAGTCTCTGGCTGTGGATACCATCTCCGGCGCAACGAATACCTCCAACGCCATCCTGACTGCTGTGGCCGAGGCCATTACGCTGGCAGGCGGCGATGCGGAAGCACTCAAGGCCGTGAAGATCGAGACCGCGCCTGTTGAGGACATGGAAGCCACCTATGACGTGGTTGTCGTGGGCGGCGGCGGCGCCGGTCTGACGGCAGCCATCACCGCAGCGCAGAATGGCTCGAGCGTCGTGCTGATTGAAAAGGGCGGCGCGCTGGGCGGCAACACGCTGATCGCCGGTCAGGGCTTCAACGCTGCCGACCCGGATCGCCAGAATGCCATGGAGATGGACAGTGCGCTGGTGGACACCCTGAAGGGCTACCTCGCGCTCGACCCGGCAGACTTCGGCGCTTTCGGCGATACGCTGGTCACCGTGCAGGGACAGATTGAGGAATACCTCGCCTCCGGCAAAACCACCCTGTTCGACTCCCCCGAGCTGCATATGCTGCACTGCTACATGGGCGGCACCCGCACGGGTCTGGACGGCACCGTCATCTCTCCGGATCTGGCGCTGGTGGATGTATTCGCCCACAATGCGCTGGATAGCCTCAAGTGGGTGGAGTCCATCGGCGGAAGCTGGAACGACACCACCTCCACCATTCTGGGTGCCATGTGGCCGCGTTCCCACGGTCTGGCCTCCGGCAACATCATCCCCACCCTTGAAAAGGCTGCACGCGACAACGGCGTGGAGATCCTGCTCAACACTGCCGGCAAGGAGCTGACCACCGAGAACGGCAAGGTCAGCGGCGTGATCGCCAAGCAGGGCGAGGCGACCGTGACCCTGCACGCCAACAAGTCCGTCATTCTCGCGACCGGCGGCTTCGCTGCCAACGCCGCCATGGTGGCGCAGTACAACAACTACTGGCCGGGTCTGTCCGACACCATGGCCTCCACGAACTCTGCGAACCTGACCGGCGACGGCATCGTGATGGCGCAGGCCATCGGCGCCGACGTGACCGGCATGGGCTTCGCGCAGCTCATGCCCTCCTCCCATCCGGTGGATGGCTCTCTGTTCACCGGCGTGTGGGGTTCTGCGGAGACGCAGCTCTTCGTCAACAAGCAGGGCAAGCGCTTTGTGAACGAGTACGCCGAGCGCGACGTGCTCTCCAAGGCTGCGCTGGAGCAGGAGGACGCGCTGTTCTACATCATCGCTGACAAGGAGATCGTCGATCAGTACGCCGACCGTCTGGAAACGCTGGAGTCCACCGGCTGCATCTATCTGGCCGACACCCTCGAGGAGCTGGCTGAGAAGATGGGCGTTCCTGCTGACGCGCTGGTGGAGACCGTGAATACGTACAACGAGTACACGCTCGCCAAGCATGATCCGGACTTCGGCAAGGAGCTGTTCGGCAACCCCATTGATGAAGCGCCGTTCTGCGCCACCCCGCGCTCTCCCTCGCTGCACCACACCATGGGCGGCCTGAAGATCAACACGAATACCGAGGTGCTCAATACCGAGGGCAACGTGATTCCGGGTCTGTATGCAGCGGGCGAAGTCTGCGGCGGCATCCACGCGGGCAACCGTCTGGGCGGCAACGCCATGACCGACTTCCTGGTGTTCGGCCGCATTGCGGGCGAGAACGCCGCGAAGTAATCCGCTGAACAAACACGCTATCCGCGCAAGCATCGCTTGACAGCGCCTGGCGCATAGCGGTTTCGATCCCCAAACAGCATCATCTTCATAAAGCAAGAGCGCCGGCTCTGCATGGTCACCCATGCGAGCCGGCGCTCTTCGCGTTCATTTCATTACTTGCCGATGTACGCCGCCGCGCTCTGCGCCGCGATGCGGCCAAAGACGACGATATCCGCCACGGCATTGCCGCCCAGACGGTTCGCGCCATGCACGCCGCCGGTCACTTCGCCCGCCGCGTACAGGCCCGGGATGGCCTCGCCCGCCTCGGTCAGCACCTCAGCCGCGGTGTTGATCTTCACGCCGCCCATGGTGTGATGCACGCCCGGCGCCACCTTGATGGCGTAGTACGGCGCGGTATCCAGCGCATTGGCGAAGGACATACGGCCAAACTCCTCGTCCTTCTGCGCCGCAACGGCCGCATTCCACGTGTCCATCGTGGCCTTCAGGGTCGCCGGATCGATGCCGATGGCCTCAGCCAGCTCCTCCACGGTGTTGCCCATCACGGCAAAGCCCTTGGTGTAGTAGCCGTTGTAGGTGGACGAGTTGTCCATCATCTTCTGATCGACGATGGTGTAGGCATAGCCGCCCTCCTGCGCCAGCTCCGCCGCAGACACCACGTCGCGGGTCTCCAGCTCGTTGACGAAGCGCTTGCCGGCCTGATTGACCAGAATCGCGCCGTCGCCGCGGATGCCCTCGGTGATGAGCGCAGAGGTCTCGGTGTACACGGACGGATGAATCTGAATCTGCTCCATGTCCACGGTCGCCGCGCCCGCCGCCACGGCCATGTCGATGCCGTCGCCGGTGATGCCGGTGGCGTTGGTGGTCACAAAGCCCTTGAGCTCCGGCTTGAGCTCCGCCACGCGGTCAAGATCCGCGCCGAAGCCGCCGGAAGCCAGAATCACGGCCTTCGCGTTGATGGTGTAATCGCCATGCTCGGAGGTGACCTTCACGCCGGTCACCTTGCCGTCAGTCACAACCAGCTCCGTCGCGGCGGTGTTCATGCGCAGGTCGATCTGCTCATCCGCGTCCACCGCAGCGGTCAGGGTCTTGATGAGGTACGCGCCCACCGGCGTGGTCTTGCCTTCCGGCGTGAGTGCGCGATGGATGCGCATGACGGACGCGCCGCCGAAGGAGCCGACGGACACGAGGTTCGCGTCCTTGGTCGCCAGCCAGTCGATGGCGTCCGCAGACTGATTCACCATGGCCATGACCAGATCCAGGTTGTTGAGTCCCTTGCCGCCCACCATGGTATCCAGCGCGAACAGCTCCGGGGAATCAAAGTAGCCCACCGGGTTCGCCTTGTACGCCTCAAACTGCTCCTCGACCTTGGCGGTCAGCTCCGCCAGCTCGGGATAGTTCTCCTTGGCCTCCGCAATGCGCTTTTCCACGGCCGCCGCGGTGACGTCCTTCCACTCGTTCGCATCCTGCGCCGCAGTCTTGGCCGCGTTCATGCCGCCAGTCGCGCGGGAGGTATTGCCGCCGGTGGAGCCGGTCTTTTCCACGACAATGATCTTCTCCACGCCCAGATCAGCCGCCTGCAGCGCAGCGCTCATGCCCGCGCCGCCCGCGCCGACCACGACGATGTCGCACTCCGCATCCTCGACGGTCACCGCCTCGGCTTGCTTAAGGCCCGCCGCGATCATGGCCTTTTCCGTCGCCGCGATCACCGCGTTGGTGGTCACCGTCGCGCCAGAGATATTGTCAATCTCCGCGCCCTGCGCCGCCACAATGGCCTTGGCATAGGTGCCATCCTGGCACGGCTCCAGACCAAAGCCCGGCGTTTCCTTATCGCCGGTGACAACGGCCTCCACAATCTTGCCATCCTCAACGGTCAGCGCCACGCTCACCGGGCCGATACCGTCGGCCTCGCCGGTAAACGTCTCTGCGGACGCACCAGCCACCATGCCGATCAGCACCAGCACGGAAAGAAGAATCGATACGATCTTTTTCATAATGAACAAATACCCTCCTTGTTTCATGATACGCACATTGTATAATCGCATAAATCCTCTTGTCAATTCCCCTTTGCAAGATTTCCAGAAATTTTTTTTGCAGAACGCGGGCATTTGGGGCAATAGAAAAGGGCCGGCGCAGCGTCGCACCGACCCTTTCCCGATTACGGAGAGGGGGAACTTTCATTTATGATAAAAGGGGTAAACCCTGTTGGGCAAAGGGATTCGGGGGCTTCAGGCCGCCCATTCCACACCGGCGAGGCGGGTGAACATCTCCGCCACATCCTTCATGCGCATCTCGCCACGGCGTGCCATCATCAGCACGCCGTAGAGCGCCACGCCCGTGACACGGCTCGCCTGCGCGTCATCCTCGCCGCGCTCGCGCATCGCCTGCGCCACGATCTTCTCCACCGCCGGACGCATATGATCCACCACCCGGTCGCACATATCGCTGTACAGCGCCGCGTGCTGCGGCAGGCACAGATCCGTGAGCATCGGCGCGGTGAAGCAGCGGTACCACGCCTCATGCCCCACCAGACGGTCGATCTTCTCCTGCACGCTGCACGCGCTGTCCGCAATCTTCTGAGCCTCATTGCCCAGATAGCTGCAGTAGCCCTCGACAACCGCCTTGACCATATCATCCTTGGTCGTAAAGTAGTAGTAGAACAGACCCTTGGCCACGTCCACCGCGGAGACGATCTCCGCCACAGACGTTCTGACAAAGCCCTGCTGCGCAAACAGCTTTGACGCGGCGGCCACCATTTCCGCCTTGCGTTCTTCCGGTTTCTTGACGACGCGCATCGCGTTTTCCTCCTTGCATACTCTCGGGCTTCTTCAGCTCCGGTTTCTCGTCTTGTTCCTTGCGATGATGGTATTGTAGCAGGCAAGCGCACCGCGCACAACGGATACCCGTTCAACGATACGTCTTTCTGTCTCAAATGTCACTTTGGATGGTTCCTCTCATACTGTGAGCAATTCCATCTGTGCAGCGCATTAGCTGCTCAGGCTCTCCAAATAACCCTCCAGCGCCTGCACATTATCAAATATTCGCCCCTCCAAGAGCTGTGCCTGCTCCTCCTGCGGCGCCTGCGTTAGCGGCACATCGGTCTCCCGCACGGGCTCCAGCGCCTCGCCGTTTCGGTTCTGCCAGACCCCCAGCCGTCCATCCTCCCCGCCGCGCAGCACCCAATGCAGCGGGCAGGGAATATCCGCGCTGACAGAAATATCCACCTCCGAGGCAGAAAAACCCGTCACCGCCGCGCCGGGAATCATGCCGCCGATCTCCCGTTCCAGCAGCGTCCGGGACATACCCACCAGCGGCGCGGGCAGCGCCTCCCGCCGCTGGACGCTGTGTCCGCAGGGCGCATAGTACAGCGTCCTGTGCAGCATACAGCCCGCCGCCGTCCGCTCGGAGAGATCCGCGCCCGCAGGCAGTCCCTGCGGCTCTTCCGGGCGCGCCGTGTCAGAAACCGCCGGGCCGCCGTGCGCCGTGCGCACATTCTCCGGCGCATCCACCCGGACGGGAAAGAGGCACAGGATGGCGGCCAGCACCGCCGCTGCGATCAGAAAACGATACGGTCTTGCAAACAAAATCCCTCATCTCCTTTGCCGTCAGTCTGCGCAGACCGGCCATCGGAAATGAGGGAAATTTTTTCTTTTTTCGTACCGTTTGCATCCTAAAAAACTTCATTCAGCGCGAAGCGGAGAAGGGAGCCTGCTGTCCCTCAGGCGGGTTTGGGCGGCAGCCCAACGTATCCTCCGAAGTCCTTCAGGCAAAGCCGTCAGGGAGCGAAGCGTTACCTGAC
>JAXJLD010000114.1:0-13403 GCA_036297385.1 Christensenellales bacterium
GCAGGCGGAACGTCGGAAATCGCAAGGAGCGCTTTGCGTGACTATGCGAGTTTCCCGGAATCGCAGTCCCAACATATTCCCCCAAACGTAGTTTCAGAGCAGACCGCAAAGCGGTCTACGATTGAAACGGGTTCAATTGAGTGAAAGGTTTTAGCTGCAAAACAGTATTAGGACAGGATGATCTCGATGGCTTGCTCAATCAGCTCGTCGCGCCCCTCGCGCAGCCCTTCCACGGTTGGCAGGCAGAGTACGTCCGGCGTCAGGCCGACGCGCTGGGTCTGCCCGCCGTCCGGGGTATACACGCCCAGACCGGAAATCGGAATTTGCAGACGACCGGGCAGGGTCAGTATCCCGATGTCGCCGTCTGCACCGAGGGAGGGGCTGCCGACAACCACGGCGTTCGGCGCTTGGCGAAGGGCCATGATCGTAAATTCGCTCTGGCTGATGCTGTTCTCATCCATCAGCAGAACGACCTTGCCGGTGTACGGCTCAAAGGTGCGCGTGTCGCCCAGCGCTTCCATGACGCCCTTGCCCACGGGCATCTCCTGCCGCCAGTAAGCGCCGGGAATGGCGTGGTTGGGCATACCCATGACCGCAAAGACGGTGACAGAGGGCACGATGTACTCACCCAGCAGATAGGGCAGGAATACGGAGGGATAGTACCGCAGATCGACGATGATGCCCTGCGTGCCGCTGAACTGCGCCATCAGCTTTTCGACGTTGCCTTCAGCCAGCGCCGAAGGGTCGATGTAGCCCACGCGCCCATCCGCCATCAGGCCGTTGGGCTGGTGGCGCTCGTTAAAGCGCCCGGCAAGGGTGGAGACGTGCAGCGTGAGCGTCTGTTCGCCGCGCAGCACGACGACCTCGGCCTGCTCGCCCTGCGCGGCGAGGAGCGCATCGCCCATCTTCACCAGTAGCTTGTCCGGTTCGGGGAGGACGGTATACGGGCGAAGCGCCTCGATGCGTGCGGCGATGGTGTCGCCGTCGATGCTTTGCAGCACGTCGCCGGGGCGAAGCGGGCTGTCCGGGCCGCCGACCTGATGGACGACGGCCTGCCCGTCGATCATGCGGATGCTGCACGGCAAGTTGCGCTTGCCGTAGAAATAGCGCAGGAGCTGCGTGGAATCATAGACAGCGGCGTGCGCATCGGCGGTCATGGCGACAGTCTGGGCGATGGCAAGCACATAGCTGCGGTGATCCGTCGCGGCGGCGACGCGGGGGATGGACTCGCGCAGAGCGTCGTCCCAGTCCTTCACCGTGATGCTGAGGTTCGGGGAGTAGTAGGCGTAGGCGTTCCAGAAGCGGAACAGACCCAGCAGGTACATCCCCATGTCGCGCGGCGGCGCGGGATAGGTGCGCTCGTTCTCAAAGGTGACGCGCCCCACTTGCCCATCGATGGAGGCACAGGCGCGGCTTCGGTCAGCGATGGACACCTGCGCCATGTGCGTGAGACGCTCGCTTAGCGCATTGCCCCAGAGGGAGACGTCGGTCGTCCACGCAGTATCCGCCGCGATCAGCCCGCGCTCGGCCTGAAGGGTATGCCACTGGGCGGCCATCTCGTCACGCTGCACCGAGATGGGGAACTGCTCCAGCCAGCGCAGAAGCACGGCGTTGGCCTCGTCGGCATTCTGGGCGCACAGCACATCGGGCATGACGGAAATCAGCTCCGCATCCCAGTTCAGCTCGCCCGATACCACGGATGGATGATGATATTTGGCCAAGCCCCAGACCTTGCACAGCCTGTACAGGGAATCCGCCTGCACGTCGCTCAGCGGGGCCGTCTCGATGGGGGAGCCGGTGCGCAGCGGGTCGTCATCCTGCTTCCATGCGCCGGTGAAGGCGAGAAGCGGCAGCATCAGCAGGCAGAGGGCAAGCAGCGGCCATCCCTTGCGGAGAATGGAATGTGCATTCATGGCGGAAAACCCCTTTCTCTTCCTGAAACCATTATAGCACAGCGGGATGGGCGCACGAAAGAGAAACGCGCTTTTTGGTGTGGCGCATTGCGCTTTTCCCAGAGGGCGTGTTATAATGTCTGCGGCAAGGAGGCAAGAGGGTGTTTACAGGATTTACGCAGGAGGCGCTGGAGTTTCTCAGCGATATCCGCTTTCATAATGACCAGACCTTTTATGAGCAGAACCGCGAGCGGTACGAGTGCGCGGTGAAGGCGCCGCTGCGCGCGCTGTGCGAGGAGCTCGCCCCCGTGGTGCAGCGCATCGACCCGCGGCTGGATACCCGGCCCGGACGCACGATGTCGCGCATCCGGCGGGACACGCGCTTTTCACGGGATAAATCCCCGTTCCGCGATCATGTGTGGCTCGGCTGGCGCTATCCGGGCGAGAGCCGGAGCGAGGGATTTGGTATGTACTGGGGCTTCGGCCCGGACTGGCTCTCGTGGGGCGAGGGCTGCTATGCAGCGAACAAGCCGCTGATGGACGCGCTGCGCCTGCACATCAGGCGCTGCCCGGACGAGGTGCGCGAGGCGCTGCATGACGCGCGGCTGGCAGGGCGCTTTGCGCTCTACGGCGAGGATTACCGCAAGCTGAATGTGCCGGATGACGTGCCGGAGGATCTGCGGGCGCTGTATGTGAAGAAGGGCTTCGGCATAGAACATAACGGCGATCAGGCGGAATGGGCGATGCTGTATACGCACGAAATGGCCGATCTGCTGGCGCAGGAGCTGGAGGCGATGGCCCCACTGCAGAAGCTGATGCAGCGCCTGCGCGGGCAGGCGGAATATGCGCAGCAGGCTCGTGAGCAGGAGGAACGCGAGGCGGCAGCTCAGCCGCAGACAAGCGGAAAGATGACCGTGCGCAGCGCGGAGGAGTTTGAGTTTTAAAACTGTTTCGCCCAGCAGCGCATGGGAAAATGCGGGAAAAGGATCAAAAAGGCAGGACGTGGGGAGAACCCGAAGAAAGAGGAATGACATGGAATTGTGGTTGGAAACGCTGAAGGCAATACTTTTCGGCGTGGTGGAAGGCGTGACCGAGTGGCTGCCCATCAGCTCTACCGGTCATATGATCCTGCTGGATGAGTTCATTCAGCTTCAGATGAGCGATGCGTTCAAGACGATGTTCAAGGTTGTCATCCAGCTTGGTGCAATTCTGGCCGTCGTGGTGCTGTATTTCCCCAAGCTCTGGCCGTTTCAGCGCGGCGGAAAGAAGCTGACCTCGTGGCTGCGCATGGACACGGTCAGCCTGTGGGTGAAGGTGCTGGTGGCCATCCTGCCCAGCGCTATCGTCGGCATCCCGCTGGATGACTGGATGGACACGCACCTGCACACAGCCCCTGTTGTGGCGGCGATGCTGGTGCTTTACGGCGTGGCGTTTATCGCCATCGAGCGCAGGCAAACGCCGCACAGACGCGCACGTGTGCAGGACGTGGGGCTGATTGATATGCGCATGGCGCTGCTGATCGGTATGTTCCAGGTGCTGTCGCTGGTGCCGGGTACCAGCCGTTCCGGCGCGACGATTCTGGGCGGTATGCTCATGGGCTGCTCCCGTGCGGCGGCGAGCGAGTTCAGCTTCTTCCTCGCGATTCCCACGATGGCGGGTGCGAGCCTGCTGAAGGTGCTCAAGTTTGGCCTGAACTTTACCGGCGCAGAGCTGCTGATTCTGCTGGTGGGTTGTGTGACGGCGTTTGTGGTGTCCATCGTGGCGATCAAGACGTTCATCGGTTACATCAAGAAGCACAGCTTCACGGCGTTCGGCTGGTATCGCATCGTGCTGGGTGCGCTGGTGGCGGTGTACTTCCTGCTGAAATGAACGGCGTGATGGGATGATAAGAAATAATGGCGTCCGGGAGCGTGGCTTCCGGACGCCATTTGTATGTGATGATATGTTGTTTTTTATGTATGATAGAAATGTAAGAGCCGCACGAAACAAAGAAGGAAGCCTGAGGGAGCGCATTACCCCAGCAGATAGGGCGGAATGATACGCAGGAGACGGATGACGACGAGTGCGATGAGGTGCAGCGGATACGCTGCGTAGAACAGGAAGGTAAAGACAGGGGTGCGCACGCCGCGCTTTCCATTGTAAAGCAGCATGAACGGCAGGGCGAGCAGCGCACACAGCGAGGTCAGCACCCAGCTTGTCGTCACGCCGGAGAGCGCAAGGCTGGTGGTGTAGAGCAGCAGCGAGCCAGATACGCAGAGCGCCAGCTTGGGGCGGCTGTTTTGGGCATAGTAGGCGCTCAGGCAGAGCGCAATGGAGAGCCAGCCGTAGCTGACACGCGCAGCCATCGCGGCCAGGCACAGCGTTGCAATCGTCACAAGTGCCTGCATGGGCCGACCGCGCAGGGCGCGAGCGGCATAGAGTGCCAACAGCCCCAGCAGCAGGGAAAACAGGACGTTTTGCTCTGCGCCGCTGGCCACGCGGCCAAAGATCAGCAGATCAAATGGGATTTCGGAGAGCAGCGCCAGCAGCAGCAGGCGGCGGGCGTAGGCGCGGATGTCGCGTGTGTGCAAAAAACCCTGCGTAAGCAGAAAGCAATACAGCGGAAACGAGAGCCGACCAATGCAGCGGAACGCGCCCACAGCAGGAAACAGCGCCAGACCGGCGTGATCAGCGAACATGGCTGTCAGCGCCAGCAGGCGCAGTACAAAGGACGACAGAGCGTTTTCCTCCCTTCCGCAATGAAGAAATCGGTTTCTATATATGATATAGGAAGAAGAGCTTACTGTCAATGTTCGTGCATATACGAATTATTCTGTTCGTATGCACGAAAAGAATCGGAAAAACATTGCGCTTCCCCGGCTTCAATGCTATAATAAAAGCGGTACACGCTTTTGTGAGCGTGTGTTTCATGAACAATTCCGCTTTAATCACGGAGGAGGATTATCGTGAGTCAGGTCAGAAGAATCTATGCAGAAAAGCGTCCGGGCTATGACGTCGCTGCGCAGCAGCTCTGCCACGAGCTGTGCGAGGCGCTGGGCACGCAGGCCATTGAGCGCGTGCGTATCTTCCAGCGTTACGACGTGGAGGGAGTTTCGGAGGCGGCGCTTGAAAGCGCAAAGGGCATCATCTTCTCCGAGCCGAACGCCGACGTCCTGTACGATGAGACGCTGCCGCCGATGGACGCGCAGCTTCTGGCGGTCGAATATCTGCCGGGTCAGTACGATCAGCGCGCTGACAGCGCCAGCCAGTGCCTGCAGCTGCTCAGCCCGAACGAGGCACGCCCGAAGGTGGCGTGTGCCAAGGTGTACGCCGTGGAAGGTGCGCAGGTGACGCGCGTGATGATGGACGCGATTGCCGCACACCTGATTAATCCGGTCGAGGCGCGCCGCGCGGGCATGGAGAAGCCGGAGACGCTGGTGATGCACGCCGACGTGCCGGCGGATGTGGCTGTCGTAGAGGGCTTTACCGCCATGAGCGACAAGGCGCTTGCCGAAATGGTTGCCCAGATGGGCATGGCGATGAGCGCCGAGGATCTGAGCTTCTGCCGCGATTACTTCCGCGATACCGAGAAGCGTGATCCGTCCGTGACGGAGCTGCGTGCGATTGACACCTATTGGTCTGACCATTGCCGCCACACCACGTTCCTCACGGCGATTGACGATGTGGAATTTGAGGGCGGCGAGCTGGCCGAGCCGATCCGTGCGGCGTATGCGCTGTACATCGACACCCGTAAGAACGTGTATGGCGAGCGCAAGAAGGACATTTCCCTCATGGACATGGCAACCCTCGGCGCAAAGGCCCTGCGCAAGATGGGCAAGCTGGACGATCTGGACGCTTCCGACGAGATCAACGCCTGCTCCATCGTGGTGACGGCGAACGTGGACGGACATGAGGAGCCGTGGCTCATCATGTTCAAGAACGAAACGCATAACCATCCCACCGAGATTGAGGGCTTCGGCGGCGCGGCGACCTGTCTGGGCGGCGCGATTCGCGATCCGCTTTCCGGCCGCAGCTACGTCTATCAGGCAATGCGCATCACCGGTTCTGGCGATCCGCGCGTGCCGTATTCCCGCACCCGCAAGGGTAAGCTGCCCCAGCGCCGCATCACGACGACCGCTGCGCAGGGCTATTCCTCCTACGGCAACCAGATCGGTCTGGCGGCGGGCAAGGTGCAGGAGTACTATCATCCGGGCTTCGTTGCCAAGCGCATGGAGCTGGGCGCGGTCATCGCCGCGACCCCGCGCGACCATGTGCGCCGCGGTGTACCGGCCCCGGGCGATGTGGTGATGCTGCTGGGCGGCCGCACGGGCCGCGATGGCTGTGGCGGCGCGACGGGCTCTTCCAAGGCGCACAGCGTGGAATCCCTGTCCACCTGCGGTGCAGAGGTGCAGAAGGGCAATCCGCCCACCGAGCGCTGCATCCAGCGCCTGTTCCGCAGCGCGGAGTTTGCGCAGATGGTCAAGCGCTGCAATGACTTTGGCGCGGGCGGCGTGTGCGTCGCCGTGGGCGAGCTGGCACCGGGTCTTGTCATCGAGCTGGACGCTGTGCCCAAGAAGTACGAGGGTCTGGACGGCACCGAGCTGGCGATCTCTGAATCGCAGGAGCGCATGGCGTGCGTGATCGAGGCCGATCAGGTCGAGCGCTTCAAGCAGATGGCGTATGAGGAGAACCTCGAAGCCACGCAGGTTGCTGTGGTGACGGAGGAAGCGCGTCTGGTGATGCACTGGCGCGGCAGCACGATTGTCGATCTCTCCCGCGCGTTCTTGGATACCAACGGCGTGACGCAGCACGCAAAGGCGGTTGTGACCGCGCCGGATGCGCAGAATCCGTATCTGACCGCGCAGCCGGACTTTGCCAAGGATAAGACCGTGCGCGAGGCATGGCTGGCTATGCTGGGCGATCTGAACATCTGCTCTCAGAAGGGCATGGTGGAGCGCTTTGACGGCACCATCGGTGCGAGCACCATTCTGGCGCCTTACGGCGGCGTGCATCGCGACAGCCCGAATGAGGCGATGGCGGCGCTGATTCCGGCCGACGGAGAGACGACCACCGCAACGCTGATGGCCCACGGCTACGACCCGTACCTGAGCGAGTGGAGCCCGTTCCACGGCGCGGTGTACGCGGTGACGGAGTCGCTGGCGAAGATTTGCGCGGCGGGCGGCGACGTGACCAAGGCACGCCTGACCTTCCAGGAGTATTTTGAAAAGCTGGGCAAGGACGCGCACCGCTGGGGCAAGCCGGCGGCGGCGCTGCTGGGCGGTCTGTCCGCGCAGCTCGGCTTCGGCACAGCCTCGATCGGAGGCAAGGACTCCATGTCCGGCACGTTCGAGGATATCCATGTGCCGCCGACGCTGGTTTCCTTTGCTGTGACCGCTGTGGAGGCGAGCCACATCATCTCCACGGACTTCAAGGGCGGCGACCACCGCATCGCGCTGCTGCGCCTGCCGGTGGATGCGCACCTCCTGCCGGAGTATGATAAGGCGCTCATGCGCTACGATCTGCTGCGCAAGGCCATTGAGCGCGGCGACGTGCTCTCCGCGCACACCGTGGGCCGCGGCGGTTTGGCCGCTGCCGTCACGATGATGGCGCTGGGCAGCCGCGTGGGCGTGAGCCTGATTGGCGTGACGGAGGACGAGCTGTTCCTGCCGGCCTACGGCAGCATCGTCTGCGAGCTGGCGGATGGCGCACCGGTTCCGGCGGGCATGGAGGTCGTGGGCTTCACGTCCGAGCATCCGATGATCAATGCGCTGGGCACGATCCTCTCGCTGGAGGAGGCGCACAAGGCGTGGAGTGCGCCGCTGGAGCCGATCTTCCCGACGAGCGCACCGGCGAAGCACTCCGTTGCGCCGTACAAGCCCTTTGTGGTGCGCAACACCAATCGCCCGTCGCTGCACGTCGCCAAGCCGCGCGTGTTCATCCCGTCCTTCCCGGGTACCAACTGCGAGATGGACAGCGCGAAGGCGTTCCGCCGCGCGGGCGCGGAGGTGGAGACCTTCATCTTCCGCAACCTGACGGCCAAAGGCATCGAGGAATCCGTTGAGGCGATTGTCAAGGGCATCGAGAATGCACAGATCGTCATGCTGCCGGGCGGCTTCTCCGCGGGCGATGAGCCGGACGGCTCTGGCAAGTTCATTGCCACCGCGCTGCGCAATCCGCGCATCATGGATGCGATTCACGCGCTGCTGGATCAGCGTGACGGCCTGATGCTGGGCATCTGCAACGGCTTCCAGGCGCTCATCAAGCTGGGTCTTGTGCCGTACGGTGAGATCCGCACGCTGACCGAGGAGGACCCGACGCTGACCTACAACACCATCGGCCGCCATGCCGCAACGCATATCCGCACGGTGGTGTCCTCCGTCAAGTCCCCGTGGATGGCGGGCGTGAACGTTGGCGATGTGCATGAGGTGGCCATTTCCCACGGCGAGGGACGCTTTGTCTGCCGCGAGGGACAGCTCCGCCGCCTGATGGAGAACGGCCAGATCGTCACGCAGTACTGCGACGAATACGGCATTCCGGCAGCGGAGATGCCGCTGAACCCGAATGGCTCGTACTGGGCGATCGAGGGAATCTGCTCCCCGGATGGCCGCGTGCTGGGCAAGATGGGCCACAGCGAGCGCACCGGCGCGTTTGTCGCCAGCAACATTCCGGGCAACAAGGATCAGAAGATCTTTGCCTCCGGCGTGAAGTACTTCCTGTAATGTGAAAGCCTGCCGCATCCCATTGGGCGCGGCAGGCTTTTTGTGTTTCCTATGATTTTTGGATCAAAAGGATCCATAAGCGCGAAGCGGAGAAGGGGGGTGGGACGGGAGCTTGCTTGCCACAGTACATAAAAAAGGCGGGGGATAGGCTTACATAGCCTCTTCCTCCGCCAGCGCGTTGTCCCGCATCTCCTGCCGGATGACGGCGAAGAGCTTGTCCAGATAGACCTTGTGCGAGAGTGCGATGATGGTGTTGCGCAGCATCACCTTTTCCTCAGAAGCCTCCGTCTCCAGCGCATCCATCACGCCGGTTCGGGAAAAGACGCAGGTGAGCGTCTGATACAGCTCCTTGCGGAAATAATCATAGGCGACCTGAAGCGTATATGTCCGACGCTGTATGGTCAGCATCAGCCCCAATGCGTCCATGGAGACCACGGATTTCGCGGCGGCAATGAAGATGAGCTGGGCGATCTGGTCACGTCCATACTGCTTGCGCACAGGCTTGGCAATCAGTCCCTTTTTGACATAGTTGCTGATCATGGAGCCGGTGATGGGCGTATCCTGAATCGGTGCGAGCGCATCGGAAATATACTTGGCTGTCTGCTCCAGATAAAGCCCGACATCCGGGATTTCCTGATAAGCGGGCAGGTGAAGCGCCTGAATGGATGCATTGATTTGGTCTTTGAGCATCTGGTTCACGGGCATCCCTCCATTCCCGGACATTATACAACGGTTCCGTGAAAAAGTCAATTGAACTGGATGACAAGTTTTTGAAAAACGCTTGACGCGGTATGGTGGAATGATGTAGAATAAAACCGGTGAGCAGCGTCATGCTCATACTATGGAATTTGAGGGAAGCGTCATGCAATATAAGATTGCCGCCGATTCGTCTGCGAATATGTATGCCTTTGACGGCATTGATTTTTCTAGCGTGCCCATGAAGCTCATCACCAAGGAAAGGGAGTTCGTTGACGACGGTCACACGGACATTCAGGAGATGGTCGCCTATCTCAAGGCGTATAAGGGAACGTCCGGCTCCTCCTGCCCGAACGTGTATGATTGGACGGAAGCCTTCGGCGATGCGGAGAATGTGTTTGCCATCACCATCACCGGTGCGCTCTCGGGAAGCTGCAATGCTGCGCGCCATGCCGGCGAGGAGTATATGGCGGCGCACCCGGGCCGCAAGGTCTGCGTGCTGGATTCGCTGAGCGCCGGTCCCGAGCTTCGGCTGATCTGCGAAAAGCTGCGCGAGGGCGTGAACGCGGGCAAAACCTTTGAGGAGATTGAGGCCGATGCGCGCGAGTACATGAAGCACACGCACACGCTTTTCACGCTTCAGTCGCTGAATAATCTTGCGCGCAATGGCCGCATTAGCCCGGCTGTGGCGAAGGTGGCGGGCGTACTGGGCATCTGGGTCGTGGGCAAGGCCAGCGACGAGGGAACCTTGCAGCAGGTTCACAAGGCGCGCGGCGAGAAGCGCGCGGTTGAGGCTGCGTATTCCGATATGAAGGAAAACGGCTACAAGGGCGGCAAGGTGCGTATGTGCCACTGTATGAACGAAGGCGTGGCCGACCAGCTCGCCGCGCTCATCCGGGCGGAGTACCCCGACGCGGAAATCACCTGCGAGCCCACTGGCGCACTGTGCAGCTTCTATGCGGAAAAGGGCGGCATGATCGTCGGCTACGAGGGAAAATAAGCACAGAGAGCATGAGAACGGGGGACGGCTGAGTGCCGTCCTCTTTTTCGCGTGTGGGAGAGGGAAAATCCGGCGGCACAGAGGATTGACATTTGCCGCGCGTCAGGGTATAAGTAGACTATCAACATCCCAAAGGAGCAGGACAACGTGACCATTTATGATATTGCCCGGGAGGCGGGTGTTTCCGCCAGCACGGTTTCCCGTGTCATCAACGAGAAGCCCGGCGTGAATCCGGAGACGCGCGAACGGGTGCGTGCGCTGCTCAAGGCGCATCGCTATGTGCCGAATGAGGCGGCGCGCGGGCTGGTGACCCATTCCAGCAGGCTGGTGGGCGTGCTGGTGGCAGATATCCGCAATCAGCACCACATCGAGGGCGCGTACTATATCGCCAAGGAGCTGGCGCGGCTGGGCTATTGTGCGCTGGTGCTCAATACCGGCAACAGCGACGAGGAGAGGGCGGCGGGCATCCGGATGCTGGAAACACGCAAGGTGGAGGCAGCAGTGCTGATGGGCTCCATCTTCCAGACGGAGGCGGTTCGCGCGGCGATTGCCGACAGCCTTCCGGATGCGCCGGTGTTCATGCTCAACGGCGAGATTGACCTGCCCAACGTGTACAGCGTGCTCTCGGATGACCGCGCGGGCACGGCGGACTGCGTGGCGTATCTGGCGCGGCGGGGCAGGAAGCGGGTGGCGTTTCTGGTGGATCAGCCCACGCCCAGCAGCCGTCTCAAGCAGGCGGGCTATGAGGAGGGGGCGGCGGCTGCGAATATGCCTGCGCTGATAATCAGCGGCGTGGAGGGCAGCGCGGAAGGCGGCTATGAGGCCACCAAGGCGCTGCTGGCACAGCATTCGGAGATCGATGGCGTGATCGCCAGCTTGGATATCATCGCCTGCGGTGCGCTTCGCGCCATCGCGGAAAGCGGTCGGCGCGTGCCGCAGGATGTGGCGGTGATCGGCACGGATAACTCCGTGTATTGCGAGATCTGTTCGCCGCAGCTGACGAGCCTGAATACGATGGTCTTTGAATCCGGCGTGGCGATTGCCCACAAGCTGGTGGACTGCCTGGAAGGACGAAGAACGAGCCGCAGAACCATGCTCTTTACCGACCTTGTGGAGCGGGCGTCCACCTGACGGCGAGACAGGCTCAGGGGGAGCGATGTAAGGGCTGAAAGCGATTGCAAAATTTTACCGATTTTTGAGATTGGATGTTGAATTTATCTCGAAATTGTGGTATTGTAAGGTTGCAATCGGTTGCAGCTTGGCGCGAGAGGAGTGGAGCAGAAATGCGGATTGCGGTGATCGGCGCCGGGGCGATGGGCTCGCTCTACGGCGGATATCTCAGCCGGAAGAATGATGTGCTGTTGGTGGATGTCAACCCTGCACAGGTGCAGGCCGTGAATGAAAAGGGGCTGCTCATCCATGAGCCGGATGACAGCGTGACGGTGTGCCGCCCAAAGGCGGCAAGCGATACGAAGGGCATGAAACCGGTGGATCTGGTGATGCTGTTCGTGAAGTCCATGTATTCTGAGGCCGCGCTGGAGAGCAACCGCAGCCTGATCGGCCCGGATACCCTGCTCATGACGCTGCAAAACGGCAGCGGCCATGAGGAGGTGCTGCTGCGCTTTGCGGATCGTGCGCATATCGTGATCGGCACCACACAGCACGTCTGCGGCGTGCTGGGCGCGGGTGAAATCCGCCACGCGGGCAGCGGCAGGACGTGCATCGGCGTGCTGGAGGGCGACGCGCAGCGCCTTGCGTCGGTGGCGCAGGCGTTTGAAGCCTGCGGGCTGGAGACGACCTGCGAGGCACAGGTGCAGCGTCTGGTGTGGAACAAGCTATTCACCAATGTCTCTGCCAGCGTGCTGACGGGCATTTTGCAGGTGCCGCTGGGGGAGATTGCGCGCAGCCGTCATGCGTGGGCGCTGTGCGAAACGCTCGTGCGCGAGGCGGCGGCCGTGGCGGCGGGCGATGGATACATCTTTGACGCGGAGGAGAAGATTGCCGAGGTGCGCACCGTCTGCGAGAACAGCCCGGAGGGGCTGACGAGCATCTATGCCGATCTGCGCAGCGGGCGGCGGACGGAGGTGGACGCCATCTCCGGCAGCGTCGTGCGTGCGGGACGGCGAAACGGCGTTCCTGCGCCGACACATGAGGCGATGGTGGCGCTCGTTCACGCGCTGGAGGACAAAGCTGCCCATCAGAAGGACACAAACGGCTGATTCTGTCAGCCGGATAGATCGACCCAATACATGGAGGTATGGATATGGAACCTGTGTATGATCTCAATGGACTGCGCCTGATTGACCTGAGCAAGACGCTCGACCCCGCAACGGAGAGCCGCCGCTGCCACCTGATCCGCTATAACACCGGCGGACCGATCCCGGATTATCACACCGCGCTGGATCTGACCAGCCATCTGGGCACGCACTGCGAGTGCCCGTATCATCACTTTGAGGATGGCGCGTCCGTCGGCGATCTGCCGCTGACCACGTTCATGGGTCGTGCGCTGTATGTGACGCTTGACCTGCCGGAAAACCATCAGATCACCGGTGCGGATCTGGAAGCCGCGCTGGGCGACCGCGTGAAGGAAGGCGATATCGTCATCCTCGATAGCCCGCACAAGATTCCGCCGTTCACCCCGCTGACCAACAGCCCGGACGATCACCGTCTGGTGATTGGCGAGGACAGCGCCAACTGGTTTGCGCAGAAGAACGTCAAGTGCGTGGGCTTCGGCGATGGTGTGTCCATCGAGGACTGCGAGGCGAACGTGAAGCCCTTCCATGATATCCTGATGGCGAAGAACATCGTGTTCCTGGAGGTGCTCAAGAATCTGGAATACCTCACGAAGGACGTGTTCTTCATGGCGTATGCGCCGCTTCCCATCGTGGGCGCGGATTCCTGCCCGGTTCGTGCGTTTGCGATTGAGGGCCTGCCGGGCTTTGACGCATAATCGTGCGCACGGTTTTCACGCTGTCCGCATTCTAAAAACTTTATTCAGCGCGAAGCGGAGAAGGGGTTTGGGGATGAAATCCCCAAGCGGGTTCTAGGGCGGCAGCCCTAACATACCCCTGAAAAAACGTGGTTTCAGAGCAGACCGCAAAGCGGTCTACGATTGAA
>JAXJLD010000115.1:0-6119 GCA_036297385.1 Christensenellales bacterium
AGAGCAGACCGCAAAGCGGTCTACGATTGAAACGGGTTCAACTTGGGGAAAAGGTGTTCGATACAAGACAGAATAAGCACAGCATGGAATAGAACAGAGCATGAAGAAAGGCGCTGCCTCCCGCGACCCGGACAGGGTTGTGCGGAGACAGCGCCTTCTTTCAGGACAGAGAATCCCTGCGAACGCCGTGCAGGAAGCGATGCGCGAACAGCCGCAGCTTCTGCGTGGGTGTGAGCAGCGCAAATACGGCGCGATAAGTGGCTTCGGCCTTCTGCGCGGCGACGGGCTTGAGGCGATGCGACGAATACCGTGCGACGCAGAGCGCCTTGCCCAGATACAGGAGCTTGACCTGACCGCCCAGCGCTTCCTGCACGCGCAGCAGATAGGTGGCGGGCGCTTCGCCGGGGCGCAGAGGCAGACCCAAGCAGGTCAGCGCCTGACAGACGGCGACATACCAGATCAGAAGCTGATCGCCCGGACTGCGATAGCGCATGGCAACACGCACAGGGGCGACAAAGTACAGCCGTGCCGCTGCACACGCGACCAGCAGCAGGACCAGCAGCCAAGGCCAAAGGTGCAGCGTGGGCGGCTGGTGTTCAGGCGGATTTGGCGTGGCGGAGGGAGCCACGGATGGCGTGGGCGTGATCTCCGGTGTGATCTCCGGCGTGGGCGTGACAGCGGGATCATGATGCTCCGGCGTAGGCGACGGCGATGGCGTGGGAACGGGTGACGGCGTGGGCGACGGAGAAGGGCTGGGCGTAGCAACCGCGCCGCCGGAGGCACTCGGATCATCCGGGGAGTCGGGGTTCATGGAAGGATCTGTGCCGCCGCCCCAGTCAGGCTGACTGCCGCTGCCCGGCGTGGGATCGAACGGAAGCCAGCCGAACCCGGGGAAGTAGATTTCCGTCCACGCGTGCGCGTTTTTCTGGGTGATGCGGGCCACGCCGTCGCTGTCCGGCACGGCGGCATAGCCCTCGATATAGCGTGCGGGCAGGCCGATGCAGCGCGCCAGCACGGTGAGCGCACTGGCAAAGGACGTGCAGTACCCGCGCTTTTCTTCAAGCAGAAACCACGAAACAAAATCGCGCGTGAGCGGCGGCTCGCGCTGATCGAGCGTGTAAGCAAAGCCGCGCTGGAGGTACAGACACAGCGCACTGGCGCGGTCGAAGTCGTTTTCGGCGGAAGCGGTGATCTCCTGCGCGATTTGATAGACCTCAGGCTCGAGTGCATCGGGAAGCTGCAAATACGCGGTGCGCATGGTTTCCCAATAGGGATCGGATGCATCCGAGGATGCGAGGACAACCTGACGGATGCCCGCTGTGGAGGCATCCATCAGGCGGCCGGAAAAGGTGTAGCGGTCGCCCGCCTGAAGGCTGCGCGTGGCAAAGACCTCCGTGGAGGGCGAAAAATAGCTGACCATGTCGCTGCCCTTGGGCGAGAGAAAGCGCTGGGTGAGAAAGAGCGTGCTCGCAGAATCTGCGCGCATGACGACCTCCAGCGTGCGTGCGGCGGGAAGCTGTGCGAGAAAGGACTTATCCGGGCGCTCCTGATCGAAAAGGCTGCGCCGAAGCTGGGCAAAGCGCGGGCTGAGGTACAGATAGCGCCGCCCCGACGTGGCATCCCGCCACGCGAGACCGGTGTATTCGTTTTTCACCGTGGCGCGCAGCAGCGCCCGCCCCGGCGTTTTGACCTGCATTACGGGTTCGTCCGTGGGCGTGGCCGCGCCGCCCAAACGCTCCTGTCCGAGCGGCTGATAGCCGGTGGAGGCGAGGGAGAAGGCGGTACGGGGATCGGTGAAGAAGAGATAGTCGCCGATGGTGCGCTGAACGCGCAGGGCGAAACGGTTCAGGGAGGGCAGGGTTTTTCCTGCGAGCGGCATACACAGCAGCGTCAGCACCAGCGTGAGCGCGACCATCGGCAGCATACGCGCGGTGCTGACGGAGCGCCGACGGCTGGAGAGCATGAGCGCGGCGAGCAGCGGAAGCAGCGCTGGCGCATCGACGCTGAGCCCAAGCAGAGAGACGATCAAAAGTTCGAACACGGCGAGGATGGCCAGCGGGAAAAACGCCTGCTCGCTGTGCGCCAGCGACGCGCCCGCCGCGGTGAGCAGCACCGAGAGCAGCACCGTGAGCGCACGGGCATAGGCCGCCAGCGCCAAGGGCTGTCCGTTCATCAAGAGGGTGAGCGCACTGGAAATGGCGGGAAACTGATGCCGATACGACCAGACGACACCCAAGATGACGAGCAGCAGAGCCGGATAGACGGCGGCGCGCAGGCGGGGTATGCAATCGCCCAGCGCAAAACACAGCGTACACAGCGCACAGCAGGCGGCGCAAAGCGGCAGGGAGGGCGCGAGGTTCATGGCCAGCAGCAGCGGCCATGTGCAGCCGAAGCCGATGCACAGCGTCATGAGCATATGCAGCACCAGCCCGCGTGGAACGGAAAAGAGGGGTTTCTTCATGAACATCCTTTATACCTGAATATGCTGCGCTTCCACGCCGCAGGTCCTGAGCAGGTGCAGAAGCTGCGCCTGATCTTCCGAGAGTGCGGCGGGCGCGGCGAGATAGACGCGCGTGCGCGGCCCCATGCGGGCAAGCGCGATGACGGCGTCGGCCACCTGCGGGGTGAGGTTGGCGGTGAGCACGGCGGTAGAGCCGGTGCGCCGCATACGCCTTGAGGCGAGCAGCAGCACGCGGTCAAACTCCGTGGGGCGGGCGAAGCTCTCCTGTGCGAGCGCTTGCAGCATGGGCGCAAGCGCCTGCGGTTCCTGCCCGCTCCACTCCCGCGGATGATCGCCGGAGAGCGGCAGGCGCACGATGCGGTGGGCTTCCAGCAGCCCCTTGAGCACGCCGGCGCAGGTTTCGGTGAGCGCGTCGATCAGGGCGGCGCACTGTGCGCCCTGCGCCGGAGGCGGCGCAAGATCCAGCAGCACCAGCGCGTCCGGGCGCTGCGGGGTTTCGTAGGTATGCACCATGAGCGACTGGCGGCGCATGGAGAGCTTCCAATGGACGCGCTTGAGATCGTCGCCCTCCTGCCAGGCGCGGGTGTCCGCTGGGGTGGTGCGGTCGGCCTGCGCACGCTGCGCTCCGGTGTTTTCGCCCTCGCCGGGGCTGGTGGGCAGCGACTCGGTTTCTCGCGGAACGGGCAGAACGCAGAGGGAAAGCGTGGGCGCTTTGACCGCATGGGAGACGGAGAAGAAGCCGAACACATCGCACAGGGAAAGGCGCAGCGCACCCACGGAGAACACGCCGACGTGCGGACAGGGGAAGGCGTTCTCGCTGGCGGTCGAGCCGAAGAGATGCGCGGGCAGCAGGAAATCGCTGACGCGGCCGCTGGGCATGGAGACGCGCAGGGAGAGCGGCGCGATGGGCAGCGGCGCAAGCAGGGAGACGGACAGCGTATACAGGCAGGTTTCTCCGCGGCGAGCCTCCGTGCGGTCGAGCTGCTGCGTGACGCGGCAGGAGAGCAGCGCAAACAGCACACTCAGCGCGGCGAGCAGCCATGCAAACAGCGCCGCCGCGCCCAACAGAAACGCGCCGGCGCTCCCAACGGACAGCGCGGTGACGAGCATGACGACGCCGAACAGCAGCGTGAAAAAGCCGCGGGCGGTCATTTCAGCCTCACGGGGATGCGGACGCCAGCGAGCAGTTCAGCGAGCACCTGCTGCTCGGTGTAACCGCGCATACGCGCATCGGCGGAGAGCACGAAGCGGTGGCACAGCACCGGCGCGGCCATGCGCTGCACGTCCTCCGGAATGATATAATCGCGGCCGCAGAGGAGCGCGTTGCCCTGCGCGGCGCGAACGAGCGCGATGGCGGCACGGGTGCTGGCGCCGAGCGTGAGATACGGCGTTTCGCGTGTAGCGGCGCAGATGGCCGCGATATAGGCGCGCACCTCGGGCGAGGCATAGGTGTTTTTGACCTGCTGCTGCATGGACAGCACGTCCTCCGAGGAGCAGACGGCGGAAAGGCTCTGCATGGGCGCAGACGCGCCGCAGTAGCGTGCGAGGATATCCATCTCATCCTCCAGCGTGGGATAGCCGATGGAGATGCGCATGAAGAAGCGGTCCATCTGTGCCTCCGGCAGCGGATAGGTGCCCACGAAATCGACCGGATTCTGCGTGGCCAGCACCATGAAGGGGCGGGAGAGCGGATAGGTGATGCCGTCCACGGTGACCTGCCGCTCCTCCATGACCTCCAGCAGCGCACTCTGCGTCTTGGGCGAGGTGCGGTTGATCTCGTCGGCCAGCACGATCTGGGAGAATACCGCGCCGGGGCGGTACTGCATCTCCCCGCCGATGCTGGGCACCGTGTAGCCGGTGATATCCGACGGGGTGACGTCCGGCGTGAACTGGATGCGCTTGAACGAGCAGGACAGCGAGCGGGCGAGCGCGGAACACAGCGTGGTTTTGCCCACGCCGGGCACGTCCTCGATGAGAATATGGCCCTCGCACAGAAGGGCGGTGAGCAGAAGCTCCACCACGTCGTCCTTGCCGACGACGACCTTGGCGATGTTCTGCTTGAGCGCGGTAAGAATAGCGTTGGAATGCTGCATAACGTTCTCCTTTGCAAGCTGAGGATACCCCAAAGCTGCCTACATTATAAGGGATGGGGCTGGATTTGGCAAGGAGCGGGAGAACGCCTTGCAAGTGGAGCGCATTTTTGCTACAATAAAGCCATCTTTTATCCGCTCGCGCAGAACCTGTTTGCGCCCATGCGGAAAACAGGGGGCTTTTTCATGAACGCAGAGCGGATTGCGCACGAGCTTGACACGCGCTGGGCCGGGCGGGAGATCGTGCTGCTGGAGCAAACGGACTCGACCAACCGCCATGCGCGTGCGCTGGCGGCACAGGGCGCGGCGCACGGCACGCTGGTGCTGGCCAACGAACAGACGGCCGGACGCGGACGGCGGGGACGGGGCTGGATCTCACCGGCGGGTGAGGGCGTGTTCCTGTCGCTGATCCTGAGACCGGATGTGCCGCCAGCACAGGCGGCGACGCTGTCGCTGCGCACGGCGCTGGCGGTGGCAGAGGCGATCCGGCGGGAGACAGGGCTGGATGCGCGGATCAAATGGCCCAACGACATCGTGGTGGATGGGCGCAAGGTATGCGGTATGCTGCTGGAAATGGACGCGACGGCAGAAGTGCTGCACAGCGTGGTGGCGGGCGTGGGCATCAACGTGCATCAGATGCAGTTTGATGCGGAGATTGCCCGGACGGCATCCTCGCTGGATCTGCTGACGGGCAGACGCATCAGCCGCTCGGCGCTGGTACGCGCGTTTCTGGAGGAATTTGAGCGTGCGGCGGCGATGGACGACGAAACGATGATGCGCACCTATCGCGCACGCTCGGCTACGCTGGGACAGCGTGTGCAGGTGATTGGGCTGAAGGAAACCTACACCGGCACAGCGGAGCGCGTGACGGATAGCGGGACGCTGCTGGTGCGCACAGACGCGGACGGTGCGCTGCGCGAGGTGCTGGCGGCGGACGTATCGGTGCGGGGGATCATGGGCTATGCCTGAGATCATCGGAATCGGGACGGATCTGTGCGCAGTTTCCCGGATGGAGCGGGCGATTGCCAAGGCGCATTTTTACGAGCGCGTGTTTCTGGACGGCGAGCGCACGTATCTGGCGGACAGGGGACGGGCAAGGGCGCAGAGCGCAGCGGCGATGTTTGCAGCAAAGGAAGCCGTTGCCAAGGCGCTGGGCACAGGTTTTTCCAGCGGTGTGACGGCGTGGAGCGTGGAGGTCACGCATGACGAGCGCGGCGCACCGGGCGTTTGCCTGCATGACGGCGCACTGGCCCGGCTGAAGGAAATCGGCGGCGGGCGCGTGCTGCTGTCGCTGACGCACGAGGGCGATATGGCGATGGCATTTGCGGTCATCGAAGGAAAGACGGACTGCTGATACGAGTTTCTGACGAAAATGAGGATTGATACTGTTTTTGTATTCTAAAAACTTTATTCAGCGCGAAGCGAAGAAGGGGCTTGGGGATGAAATCCCCAAGTGGGTTTTAGGGCGACAGCCCTAACGTAGACCTCATCCGTCATCCCTTCGGGATGCCACCTTCCCCAAAGGGGAAGGCTTGAAAAGACGTAGTTTCAGAGCAGACCGCAAAGCG
>JAXJLD010000116.1:0-52057 GCA_036297385.1 Christensenellales bacterium
CAAGATTGACTTGCCCGAAGCCTAACGCCCGACCTATCCGACACAATGGCCAAGTGCCGGATAGGAACGGCAAAATTTTTTACACTTCTATTACTTCTTTATCGCACATAAGCAAAGTCCCAGGGCATGAAGCAGCTCATGGCGGGCGGCGGCGTGGCGCTGATCGGCACGACCCTCGTTCCGCTGCTCTCCGGCCTGTTCGGCTGATGCGCACCAACCAATCTTTTGCCCTCTCCCGGGTTTTCGGGGGAGGGCATCAAGGAGGGATGCTCCTTTGAACTTTATCTGGGACAAGATTACTGAGTGGCTCAAAGAGCTGCTGGTCGGTGGCGTCGTCAGCAATCTTTCCGGGCTGTTTGACAGCATCAATTCGCAGGTCGCGGATGTCGCCGGAACAGTAGGCTCTTCGCCGCAGGCTTGGAACGGCAGCATCTTCGGCATGATCAAAAGTCTGTCCGAGAACGTCATGGTTCCCATCGCCGGCATCATCCTCACCTTCGTCATGTGCCTGGAGCTGATCCAGATGCTGATTGACCGCAACAACATGCACGATTTTGATACGTTCATCTTCTTTAAGTGGGTGTTCAAAACGTTTGCTGCGGTGCTCATCGTGACGAACACCTGGAACATCGTCATGGGTGTGTTCGACGTGGCACAGCATGTGGTCAATCAGGCGGCGGGCGTCATCATCGGCGACACCGCCATGAATGTCAGCGAGCTGATGGGCGATCTCGAAGCCCGGCTCATGGACATGGAGATCGGGCCGCTGTTCGGCCTGTGGTTCCAGTCCTCGCTCATCGGCATCATCGCCTGGGCGCTGAGCATCTGCATCTTCATCATCACCTATGGGCGTATGATTGAAATCTACATGATCACCTCGGTTGCGCCCATCCCGATGGCGACCATGGTCAACCGCGAGTGGGGACAGATGGGGCAGAACTACTTGCGTTCCCTGTTCGCGCTGGGCTTTCAGGCATTTCTCATCATGGTCTGCGTCGGCATTTACGCAGTGCTGGTGCAGAACATCAGCGTGGACAGCAATGTGAGCACGGCGCTCTGGACGTGCATCGGGTATACAGTGCTGCTGTGCTTCACCCTGTTCAAGAGCAGCAGCGTCGCAAAGTCCATCTTCAACGCCCATTGAGCCGCATGAGGAGAACACCATGAGCAAGAACACCAGAAACCATGCATTTGCTGCCCGTGAATGTGGCGATAGCCGCGTGAAGCGGCACAATGTACTGCGCAGGCGCAAACCCAGGCGGCAGGGAAGCCGCAGTCAGACTGGCAAGCATCTGCCGCAAAGACGGCCTATGCCCTTTCAGTCTGTTCACCGCAGTTGGCAGCAGCAACACCTTTGCCGCAGGAAAGGAGAATTCACATGGCATATGTGCCCGTTCCCAAGGACCTGACAAGGGTCAAAACCAAGTTCCTGTTTAACCTGACCAAGCGTCAGGTCTTTTGCTTCGGTCTGGGTGCGCTCGTTGGCGTGCCCTTGTTTTTTCTGACCAAGGGCACCTTGGGCCCCAGCATGGCTGCTCTGATCATGATTGCGGCTATGATGCCTTTTTTCATGTTCGCTATTTATGAGCAGCATGGTCAGCCGCTTGAGGTGCTCCTGCAGCACTATATTCAGGCGCGCTTTATCCGTCCCCGCACGCGGGTGTACCAGACCGAAAACTTCTATGCAACCATCGACCAAAACGTCCGCACAAGGCGGGAGGTGAAGAGAATCCTTCATGGCAAATCACCCCACTAAAAAGATCAAGCTGACGTGCGCAGAAAAGCAGCAGCTCAAGGCGCTCATGGCCCGGAATCAGCAAAAGGGCAGAAAGGGGCCGCATACAGCGCAGGACACCATTCCCTATCAGCGCATGTGGCCGGACGGCATCTGCCGCGTCACGGATCAGTATTACACCAAGACCATCCAGTTTCAGGACATCAATTATCAGCTCGCGCAGAATGACGACAAGACGGCGATCTTCGAGGGCTGGTGTGATTTCCTCAACTATTTTGACAGCAGTATTCACTTGCAGTTTTCGTTTCTCGATCTGACGGCCAGCACGGAAGCCTTTGAGCAAAGCATCCTGATTCCCGACAGGGATGACGGCAACAACGAAATCCGGCACGAATATGCAGAAATGCTGCAAAACCAGCAAGCCAAGGGCAACAACGGCCTGACCAAGACAAAATTCATCACCTTCGGTATCGAAGCGGAGAACATCAAGACGGCAAAGCCGAGGCTGGAACGCATTGAGATTGATCTGCTGAACAACTTCAAGCGGCTGGGCGTTGCGGCATCCCCGCTCGACGGGCGGGATCGGCTGAAGCTCATGCACGATATGTTCCACATGGACACCCAGGCGCCTTTCATTTTTGACTGGAAGTGGCTGCCGCCCTCCGGCCTGTCCACCAAGGACTTCATCGCGCCGTCCAGCTTTGATTTCCGTGAGAAGCGCAGCTTTGGGATGGGCAAGAAGCAGGCGGCAGTCAGTTTCTTTTCGATTCTGGCTTCTGACCTCAACGACCGCTGCTTGGCGGATTTCCTTGCCATGGAATCCAGCCTCATCGTGTCCCTACATATTCAGGCTATTGACCAGGTGGCAGCTATCCGGGATGTCAAACGCAAGATCACCGACCTCGATAAGATGAAGATCGAGGAACAGAAGAAGGCCGTCCGCGCCGGATATGATATGGACATCATTCCGTCTGATCTGGCCACCTACGGCGGCGAAGCGAAGAAGCTGCTGGAAGATTTGCAGAGCCGCAACGAGCGCATGTTCCTCATCACCTTCCTGGTGATGAATACGGCGGACAATAAGAAGCAGCTTGCCCTCAACGTCAAGCAGGCACAGAGCCTTGCCCAGCAGCACAACTGCCAGCTGGTTCCGCTGGACTTCCAGCAGGAAAACGGCATGGTATCCTGCCTGCCGCTGGGCCTCAACAAAATCAGAATTCAACGCGGGCTGACGACCTCGTCCACCGCGATTTTCATACCCTTCACATCGCAGGAGCTGTTCCAGAGCGGCGGCGAGGCGCTGTATTGCGGCTTGAATGCCCTGTCCCACAACCTGATCATGGTGGATCGTAAGAAGCTGAAGAATCCGAACGGCCTGATTCTGGGCACGCCGGGTTCCGGCAAATCGTTCGCGGCAAAGCGCGAGATCTGCAATGTCATTCTGCTGACCGATGATGACATCATCATCTGTGACCCGGAAGGCGAGTATTTCCCGCTGGTCAACACGTTCCGTGGACAGGTGATCCGCATTTCGCCCACCAGCAACAGCTACATCAACCCGATGGACATCAACCTCAATTACAGCGACGATGACAATCCGCTGGCGCTCAAGTCCGACTTCATCCTGTCGCTGTGTGAGCTGATCGTCGGCGGGCGCGACGGACTGCAGCCCATTGAAAAGACCATCATCGACCGCGCGGTGCACATCATCTATCAGCCGTACCTGAGCGACCCAAGGCCGGAGAACATTCCCATTCTGGAGGATCTGTACAACGCCCTGCGCCAGCAGGAGGAAAAGGAAGCGCAGACGCTGGCGACCGCGCTGGAAATCTACGTGACCGGCTCCCTGAATGTGTTCAACCACAGAACGAATGTGGATGTGAATAACCGGCTGGTCTGCTACGACATCAAGGAGCTGGGCAAGCAGCTCAAGAAGCTGGGGATGCTCATCGTGCAGGATCAGGTGTGGGGCCGCGTCACCGCCAACCGCGCCGAGGGCAAATCCACCCGGTACTACATGGACGAGTTCCACTTGCTGCTCAAGGAGGAGCAGACGGCGGCATACTCCGTGGAAATCTGGAAGAGATTCCGCAAGTGGGGCGGCATCCCGACGGGCATCACGCAGAACGTCAAGGATTTGTTGGCAAGTCAGGAGATCGAGAACATCTTTGAGAACTCCGACTACATCTACATGCTCAACCAGGCGGCGGGTGATCGTGAGATTTTGGCAAAGAAGCTGGGCATTTCCCCGCATCAGCTGTCCTATGTCACCCAGAGCGGCGAGGGCGAGGGCCTGCTGTTCTACGGCAACGTCATCCTGCCGTTCCAGGATCGATTCCCGAAGAATACCAAGCTGTACAGCATCATGACGACGAAGCCTACTGAGGTCAATGCGTCGTAATACTCTCAGGAGGTGATTGAATTGAGTGAACTCCATAACCGCGGCTCTCCCCGGCTGCGCTTCTCGAAGGAGGAGCTGGAAAACCCAAAGCTGGCAAAAAAGGCGGAAAAGGCAGAACAAGCTGCCGACCGATATGATGCAGCAAAGAAGAAACTGCAAACTCGCCGCCTGAAGCTGACCGCCGAGGAGGTTCAAACCGAGCAGGATGCCATGCTGCAGAGCGAGGCTGAACTGCATGAACCGGCATCTCCATCCCCTGAGCCTTCTTCGCAGAAAAAACAGACAGCAACGGAAGGACGCTCTCCGGCTGGTTCAAAGCCCTCCGGGAAAGCGCCTGCGCCCACGTCCCCTGCTCCACAGGCAGGAGTGGAGGCGGGTGATGTTTCTTCGCCCCTTGCCAAGAAAAAGAAAATCCGGCTTCGGTTTGAGGAAACCGAGGCGAAGCCGCCCTCCCGTCTCCGGCATCCTGTTCAGCGTCCGATAGAATCGGCACATGAGCAGCTGCACCAGCAGCTTGCGGAGGCCAATGAGGATGACAATGCTGCCGCAAGCGCGGTGCTGCAGGGCGACAGGCTCAGCTCCTCTGCCTTGCAGATGGGCGAACATGTCTATCATGCGCACAAGCTGCAGCCCTATAAGCAGGCGCAAAAGGCTGAACGTGCGCTGGATGAAGCCAACCTCCGGTATCTGGAGGCCAAACAGCGCGCGGAGAATCCGCAGTTCACCAGCAATCCGCTCTCTCGCTGGCAGCAAAAGCGGGCCATTCGCAAGGAATATGCCGCGATGAAGGCTGCCGGAAACGCCGTGAGCGATGCAGGGAAAAGCGCCACCGCAACGGGCAAGACCGTTCGCGGAGCGAGTGATGTCGCAGGACGGATGGCGGAGGTTTTCCAAGGCCATCCGTCCTTCCTGCTGATCATCCTGCTGTGCGCAATGCTGCTGATCCTCATGGGCAGCCTGCAATCCTGTACGCCGCTGGCCCAATCGGTGCTGGAATCGCTCATCATCGGCACCTATCCGGCGACGGAGGACGATGTCCGCGCCGCGGAGCGTGCCTATGCTACCAAGGAGCGTGAATTGCAGGATGAGATGGATCGCTACGAGCAATACCACCCGGGCTATGACGAATACCACGTCGATGCCGATGAAATCTGGCATGATCCCTATGTGCTCATCGCCATCATCTCCGCGTATTTCGACGGGCAGGAGTGGACGCTGGATTCGGCTTACCCGGTGATCGAGAAATACTTCGATCTGCAATACGTTGTCACGCAGACCGTTTCAACAGAAACCCGATACCGGACGGAGACGAGAACCGGCACGCGCATCGTAACCGACCCCGTCACCGGGCAGCAGCACACCGAAACCTACCCCTATGACGTGCAGGTGCCCTATGCATACAGCATCTGCAACGTCAGGCTGGAAAACAAGAACCTATCCCATTTGCCGGTCATTAGCATGAGCCATCACACCATGGGCATGTACGCGCTGTACATGGCTACGCATGGCAACATGGAGGGCATCTTCTCCGGCAATCCGTATGCAGTACCACTCCGCGAACCAACCCTCTACGACATTCCGCAGGAAACCCTGGATGCCGCTCCCTCTTTCGCCGCGCTGATGGAGGAAGCGACCAAGTACATCGGCTATCCGTATGTCTGGGGCGGTGCAAGCCCGGAAACCAGCTTCGATTGCTCCGGCTTTGTCTCGTATGTATTCACGAACAGCGGTGTCTACAACACCGGCAGACTGGGCGCCAAGGGGCTGCGCAGCCTGTGCCGCAACGTGCAGGATGATCAGGCGCAGCCCGGAGACATCGTGTTCTTCGAGGGGACGATGGGCGCGGATGTCGCCGGAATCACGCATTGCGGCATCTATGTGGGCAACGGGATGATGCTGCACTGCGGAAACCCCATCGGATATGCCGATCTCAGCGATGCCTATTGGCAGACGCATTTCCACTCGTTTGGACGAGTACCCAACTGATCATAAGCTGAAAGGAGTATCCCATTGATGATGAATCGAAACAACGAAAACCGCACTGTGACCATCGCCCGCCAGGTGATCTCTGCCATCGCAGCGCTGTTCCTGCTTTCCCTGTTTCTCTCCGTTCGGGGTGCTGCGGCGGAGGATTCAAGCGACTTTGACATGGACAACTGGAATGGCGAATCCGTGATTCTGGAAGACCCGAAGTATTTCATGGGCGTTGAAGACGATGACATCCCCGTCATTTCCTCGGTGGGCAAAACCAACGTCAAAATCCATGGCGTGCAGTCCAAGTACAAGCTGGTCAACTACACCATTCCGGAGCAGCTTCTTCGGGCCGATCCCGATTTCCTTGCCCTGATGGTCGAGGCCGAGAAGTACATCGGCTATCCCTATGTGTACGGTGCCAGCAATCCCGATACCGGCTTTGACTGCTCCGGCTATGTTTGCTGGGTCTTTAACAACTCCGGCGTGTGCGATGTGGGACGGATGGGCGCCAATGGGCTCTACTCCCTGTGCAGCGATGTCAGCAAGGAGGATGCTCGTCCCGGCGATCTCGTGTTCTTCGAGAAAACGATGGGCGCAGATGTCAAAGGCATCACCCATGTAGGCATCTATGTGGGCAACGACATGATGATTCACGCAGGCGACCCGGTCGGCTTTGCCGATCTCAAAAGCGAAAAATGGTCCAAGCGACTGTATGGCTTTGGCCGCCTGCCACTTGATTAAGGAGGAACCATGACCGAAAAGAAAAAGAAGCGCTATCCCGCCGACCGCCAGAAGCTCCATGCGCTGCTTGACAGACGGGAGCAAGAGCTGATCGAGCTTCAGGAAGAGGTGGAAGACCTGCGCGGCCTTGTCAAGCAGGCTGACCGCACGGCCATCCATGCGACGGCGGAGCTGTACAACGTGACCCCGGAGCAGCTCGCGGAGATCATGAAATCCATGTTTGGGGACAGGCTGGTGCCTGAGCTGCCCAAGGATGTGCAGGCTGCGCCTGCCGAGGCAGATGCTCCTGTGCCGCTGCCTGACGAGGAGGTGATGGATGATGATGACGATGTGTAAGCGGGTTCTGCCGCTGGGTATGGCGGTGTTTCTGCTGCTGGCTGCATGTACAGCAGCTTTTTCGCCCGTTTGGGCTATCGCGGAGGGTGCGCCTGCGCCCACGGAGGTGCCCATGGAAAGCGTCTCGCCGTACAGAATCATCCTGACTGCGCCGGGTGGCTGGACAAGCGGCAACGGAGCCGTCATGAAGGTGTCTGTCACGGACAAGGACAGGCTGGGCTGGCAGAAGATCGAATACCGAATGAATGACGGGAACTGGGTGGACTGCGAGAACCTGTTTGCAGATGGCCGTGCAGAGCTGACGCTCCATGAGAACGGCACCTTCACCCTGCGCGTAACCGATCCGCATGGTCATGCGTTTGAGGAAAGCGCAGAGGTGACGTGCATCGACCTGACAGCGCCGGTGCTCACCGCGTCCATCAACGGCACGACTCTTCAGGTTGATGCCAAAGATGATCTGTCCGGCGTCGCCGGTGTGCAGGTCAACAGTATGCTGTTCACCACGCTGGTCAACGGCACATTGAATGTGGAGCTGGATCAGAACATGAACCAGTTTGAGAAGCTGGCCGTCCGTGCCTTTGACTACGCGGGCAACTTCTCTGAGCCGGTTACGCTGACCAATCCGCATTATCAAAAGCCCGCTGATCCCACGCCCGTGCCGACATCCACGCCGAAGCCGACCAAGAAGCCGGCTGATAAGGCGACTGCCACGCCGACTGCCGCACCCGCAGCAACCAATACCCCTGCACCCAACCGCTTTAGCGGCCTGGGCAGCTCGCTCATCTATGTGCAGGATGAGCCAGAGCCTACACCGGAGCCGACCGCCGCGCCCACGCCGGAGACGATCATCAAGACCGAGTACATCACCATCGGCCCCGGTATGCCCTATCAGGCGGACGGCAACAGCCATACGCTGGATGTGCTGTACTCTGCGGCGACCAACAAACAGTTTATTACATTGCAAACAAAGGCTGGTAATAACTTCTATCTCGTCATCGACTACGACAAGCCGGTTGACGAGGAGGCAGAGATGTACGAGACGTATTTCCTGAACCTCGTCGATGAGCGCGATCTGCTGGCGCTGATGTCCGACGAGGAAAAGGAAGCCGTGCCCACGCCCACGCCGGAGATCATCTATGTGACCCCTGAGCCGACTGCTGTGCCCGCAATTATGCCGCAGCCGACGCAGGCACCTGCGCAGCCCACGACCGACAAGACCACGGCGCTGCTCGCGCTTTTTGCCATGGTGGGCATCGGCGTTGTTGGAGCGGTCATTTTCCTGAAGGGCAGGAATCAGCCCACAACGCGCCATGCCGACAGCGAGCTTGATCTCTATGACGATGACGAGGACGAAAGCACCGAACAGAAGTAACGCAGCCCCGGAGCATCCCACTCCGGGGTAACGCATTGATGGAGGAAAAAACAATATGGAACTGATTATCACGGAGAAGCCCAGCGTCGCAAGAGCGATTGCGGAGGTTGTGGGAGCCACCGAACGTCAGAACGGCTACCTGCAGGGCAAGGGTTTTCTGGTCAGCTGGTGCGTCGGGCATCTCGTCGAGCTGGCGCTGCCCGAGGTCTACGATGCCCGGTACGCCCGCTGGCGTTATACCGATCTGCCGATTATCCCTGAGAAATGGCAGTACATCGTCACCGCCGAAACCAAAAAGCAGTTTGACATCCTCAAGGCGCTGATGAACGATCCCCGCGTGACCGGCATCATCTGCGCGACGGATGCCGGACGCGAGGGCGAGCTGATCTTCCGTCTGGTCTACCAGATGGCTCAGTGCCGGAAATCTGTATGCCGTCTGTGGATTTCCTCGATGGAGGAAAGCGCCATCCGCGACGGCTTCCGCGCCATGAAGCCCATGTCCGCTTACGACAATCTGTATCATGCGGCGCTTTGCCGCGCCCAGGCGGATTGGCTCATCGGCATGAATGCGACACGCCTGTACTCCCTGCTCTACGGCCCGACGCTGCACATCGGGCGCGTGATGTCCCCGACGCTGGCCATGCTCTCGCAGCGGGAGAAAGCCATCGCGGAGTTCAGACCGGAGACCTTCTACAAGGTTGTGCTGGATATCGGACGCGACGTGAGCGCCGAATCGGAACGCCTTGCCGATCTCAACGAAGCGCGCCGGCTGATGGATGCCTGCAACCACAGCCCTGCGGTCATCAAAACAATGGAGCATACGCAGCGGAACGAGAACCCGCCTGCGCTGTATGACCTGACCAGCCTGCAGCGGGACGCGAACAGAATCTACGGCTTCACGGCGCAGCAGACGCTCGATTACGCCCAGGGACTGTATGAAAAGAAGCTGCTGACCTATCCGCGAACTGACAGCCGCTATCTGACGCACGACATGGAAGCCGGGCTTCCTGAGCTGGCTTCCAGGGTTTGTAGCGTACTGCCTTTTGCAGATGGCCTTGAACCTGCAATCCGCGTTGAAGCGGTTATCAATGACGCCAAGGTGACGGATCACCATGCGCTGATCCCGACGAACACGATGCCCGGTCAGGAAGCGGCCATCCGGGCGCTGACCACCGGCGAGCGTGATCTGCTGGTGCTGGTGTGTACCCGGCTGCTCTGCGCTCTGGATGATCCCTGCGTATATGAGGAAACCGTCCTGCACATCGAGTGCGCCGGGCATGACTTCACAGCAAAGGGAAAGCGCGTTGTGCAGATGGGCTGGAAGCGCATCTGGTGCGCCTTCCGGGGCAGCATCGGCGCGGGTGCCGATGAAAAGGATGAGGACAATCCCCTGGCGATTCCGGAAGAGATGACCGAAGGCTTCGAGTTTCCCTTCCCCAAGGCGGCAATCCGGGAGGGGCAGACCACGCCTCCGGCGCATCACACCGAGGGGACGATCCTGCACGCGATGGAAAGCGCAGGCAAGGAGGACATGCCGGAGGATGAGGAGCACAAGGGGATCGGCACGCCTGCCACGCGGGCGGCGATTCTGGAAAAGCTCATCGAAACCAGGCTGGTGGAGCGCGTCGGAGAAAAGCGAAAGAAAGTCCTGATTCCGACTGCCAAGGGAAAGGCGCTGACCTCCATCCTGCCCGACAAGCTGAGCTCCGCGCAGCTGACGGCGGAGTGGGAGCAGCGGCTGGGGCGCATTGAGCAGGGGCAGGAAAAGTCCGAGGACTTCATGCGCGATATTCGCCAGTTTGTGCAGGAAATGACCCGCGATACCCATCGCGCGGAGAACGCTGAGCAGCTTTTTCCGCCGCTGCGGGAAACATTGGGCATTTGCCCAAAGTGCGGCGCGGCGATCACCGAGCGGGCAAAGGGGTTCATGTGCGAGAACCGCACCTGCAGCTTTGCACTCTGGAAGACCGGCGGCATTCTGAAGGACGCGGAAAAGCCGCTGACCTCCGGCGATGTGAAGGAGCTGCTGGAGAAGGGCTGCGTCCGCAAGGTCGGCCTGCGCTCCGCCAAGACTCATACCCAATACGCTGCCACGCTGCATCTTGACTACAATGCGGACGGCAAGCCCATTCTGCGTCCCACCTTCGACTGACAAGAAAGGAAACCAAGTATTATGAAGAAACTGATTACTCTGATTCTCACCCTGATTATGCTTTGTGCGATTGCTTTGGCCGATGAGCCTGCCACGACGATGATCGACACCGCCAATGTGCCGTCGATTCCTGCGGGGACGCTGAATGCCTCCCTGATCTCCTTTACCTCGAACCAGACCTATCCTGTCTATTCCGCGCCCGACAGCAGGAGCATCCGTGGCGCAAAGGACCGCGCCCGCGTCAGCACCAACGGCTGGATTCAGGTGTTTGGCAGCGAGGGAGACTGGATTCTCGTGCAGTACGACATTACCGATACGCACAACCGCATCGGCTACATCTACAAGAATGCGCTGCCCGGTGATGTCACGGTGCCGGAGCTGAACCTCACGAGCATCCCCTCCGTCGTGCATTACGATGTGGAAGTGACGGACGATCCGCTGGTCAGCCGCACGCCCCTCGCCCGACTGACGGAAAATACGAAGGTGACTTGCCTGGGCACGATGGGCGAATGGACGTACATTGAAGCCGAGGCGGACAAGGAGCGATTCCGCGGCTTTGTGCCGTCCGCCTGCCTGTATGAGACGGTGACGGAGCTGAGCGAAGCGCGTCAGGCCATGCTCGGAAGCTGGCGGCTGTATGCGGGCAGCTCCATCAACGCAAGCCGCATCACCTTCCGCGAGGATGGAACGATGACCGGCAGGACGCAGCTGGAGAACGGGCGCGAGATGGAATGGTCGGGAACGTGGTCGATTGACTTTTATGATGCCCGACGTGACCGCTATCTCAATGAATCGGAGTTCGAGCTGACGCTGGCGCGCGGCACTGCCACGGAGCAGTACGGCCTGCGCATCTGCCGTCAGGCCAAGGAGGACGGCGCGTACCAGTATTCGCTGGTGATCTCCGATGGAGCCAGAACCAGCGACATGGTGGTTTGCGAATAACAACCTGTGCAGGGCGCTGGCAGCGATGCCGGCGCTCTGCTTTTGGAGGTGAACCCTATGACGGATAAAGCTGAACAGAATCCTCATGAGCTTCCCGAAAACGGCTTTGCGATTTATCAGCTGAAGCCCGATCCCCAGTATCACAGCCTGCGTTTTGCCAGCCTGTCGGAGCTGCGCAGCCTCGGACAAAGGGACGGCAACTTTGCAGACGCCGCGCATAGCGTGACGGAAAGCCGGTACGACCTCGTTTACTCCGGTGCGCTTTCGCCTGCCCTTGCTTCTTGCAGAACACCCGAGGCCATCCTCGAAGGGCTGTACACCCGCTTCAACCTCAATTGTCCCGATGTTTTTCGTGGGCACAGCCTGAGCGTCAGCGACGTGATCGCGCTCAACCTGAACGGGCAGATGGAGTGCTATTACACGGACAGCTTTGGATTCTATAAGCTGCCCGCCTTTCTTGAGAACGAAAACGCGCTGAAGAACGCCGAGATGATGCTCGAGGACGATTACAACATGATCGACGGGATCGTCAACAACGGGCCCAAGGAGGGGCATAAGGCACACAGCCGTGAGCAGAAAGCGGTGCATAGCACCCCTGTGCCGACCATCAAACCCAAGAAACACGAAATGGAGCGATAAAATGATGTATCTGAATGGACTGATGAACTCCCGAAACCTGAACCGCGCCGAGCTGAGCGCCCGGAGCAATATCCCGGAATCCACGCTGCGCGACATCCTGAACGGCAAGGCGCAGCTGGATCGCTGCGAGGCCGCCACCCTGTACAACATCGCGTATGCGCTGGATGTCAGCGTCGAGGACATCCTGGAGGGCTACTGGGATGCGCTTGAGCGCGATGCTCCGGCCCGCACTTCCGTGCATGACGAGAATTCCCTGATGAACTTCTATGTGCTGGCGGATTCCATGCTGGGCAGGCTTCGCGCCACCGGCGATCTGGCGTTCATCGATGGAATCGATCAGAATGGATGGATTGAACGGCTGTATCAGGGCAGGGAGTATCGCTGTGCGCTGTTCCTGCTCGGCATGATGGATTACCTGTGCCGCAAAAACGGCGTCCGGCAGGTTGCCCGATATGACGAGTATCGCAAGGCGCGTCTGGACGGGCCAGTCTACGCCCTGCGCACGTTGAACGTGAACGATGACGACGGCGCTTTCCAGCGTGCTCGGACCGAGGCGGAGAACAGCGCCATCCCGGAGCTGGGGCGCTATGGCATCTACATGACGGAGGAGGACATCCGCCACCCGGCGTGATGTCCTTCTTTCGGCAGGGGCATGCGTGCCCTTGCCGGGTAAGAGGTGCCCATGACGAACAGACAGATACTCAACCACATCCGGGCGCTTGCCCACGAGGAATGTACCAACTGCCATGCCGGATATTGTGCGCTGACCGATGATCGCTGCCACATCATCAGCCCGAATGATCCATCGGCGCAGGACGGCGCAATCGACTGCGATTACTTTCTGGAGAATGTGCTGCCTGCCGGCTGGGATGTGCAGGATCTCGTTGCTTATGCACTGTGGTACGGCGCGGACGACAGCGGTGACCCTGCGGAGGCGTACCCGGACAGCCTGAGACAATGCGCCATCTGTCAGCAGCCCTATCTGCACGCAGAGGATGACCCTGACTGCTGCGAGGACTGTGAAAGCAGTTTCGGAGGCTGACAACGGCGATGGAGGCAAGCATGAACCACTTTGACACGGAAGAAATCACCCTGATCTGTCTCTACAACGCAGGAAGCCGGCTGGATACGGTCGATGAGCTGAAAAACATGATGCAGTACCTGATGTTCGACGAGACCGATCTGAAAAAGCTCTCCGAGCAGGTGATCCAAAAGCTGACGCAGATGAGCGACGCCGAGTTTGAGCAGCTCTTGGCAGACATCGCGCCGGATTTCATCCCATGGGAATGACAACAGGAGGAGACCACATGGCTACAAAGGCACAGGTTTACGCCGTACTGGCTGATGACACCGCCCGCAGGATCACCGGCGATTATCTGGATTGGGCGGCGTTTCTGGGCACATCATCCAGACTGTACAAGTACCCCTTCCGCGATCAGCTGCTGATCTATGCCCAGCGCCCGGATGCAACGGCCTGTGCCGGGTATGATCTCTGGAACAACACCATGCACCGGTACATCCGGCGCGGCTCCAAGGGCATCGCGTTGCTGACAGCCGGTTCTGATGGGATGGGTGTGCGCTATGTCTTTGATGTGTCGGACACCGGCACGCGCCGCAGGTCGAGAGATGTCGAGCCGTGGAGACTGTCCGAGCAGACGGAGCAACCCGTCCGGGAAATGCTGGAAAAGAATTTTGGTGCAGATGCAGCGATGCCCCTCGCCGAGCAGATCAATCAGATTGCCAACCAGCAGGCACTCGCGTATTGGCGCGACCACAGGCGGGACATCCTCGACAGCGTTGCGGATTCCTTCCTTTCGGAGTATGATGAATTCAACATCGGAGCGTCCTTCCGGCAGGCCGCCGCAGCCAGCATCGCCTATGGCCTTCAGCTGCGCTGCGGACTGGAGCCGGAGCTGTACCGGGAGGACTTCACCGAGGTGCTGAACTTCAACACCTCTGCAACTGCCCATGAGCTTGGCAACGCGGTCAGCATGATCACGGGCCAGGTGCTGCGGCAGATTGAAATGACAATCAGGCAGACGGAAAGGAGCATGGAACATGATCGAACTGAAGTACAGGCAGAACGGGGACTATCTGCTGCCCGACCTGGGGCTGACCGAAGCGGAGCAGATGCCGCTGGGCAAGTACGGCCTGCTGAGACAGCGCTATCTGGAGGAGAATCGTCCGGGGCTGTACACGAGGCTGATGCTCAGCGGGAAGCTGATGGAGCACCTGCAGGAGATCGAGCAGACGGCGCAGAACCGGCTCGAAAGCCTGATGAACGAGCTGACGAAGCAGGCGGGCATGACGGAGGCGCTGAAAGCGCGGGATCAGATGGCCTGGGTGCAGAGCATGAACGCGCTGCAGGCGCAGGCCGAGGAGATGATCCTGTCGGAGCTGATCTACGCCTGACGGATTACGACCCCGTGCTGGAGCAGATGAGCTTTATCATCCCCGGCGAATCGGAACAGATCGCACTGATTGATACCATGGAAGCGGAGAGCGTCCCGGCGACGCCCTTCGCTTTTTCTGTTCCGCAGGAGGACATGGATGACATCCTGCGCACGGGCGGCAACACCACCAATCACCGTCTGATTCTGGCTGCCGAATTTTCCAAGGGAAAGCCGGTTGAGGAAATGGCTCAAGTGCTTCGGCAGGTCTATCATGGCGGCAACGGCATGGCTACGGAGCATGGGCGCATCAGTGCATGGTACGCGGAGGACGGGATTCGCTTCGCGCCCGGCGGTTCGGCGCGATATACCCGGATTGCGCAGATCATGTCCTGGGAGGATGCCGCAAGACGAATCGGAGAACTGCTGGAAAGCGGTCAGTTCATGAGCATGATGGAGCTGGCGACTGCCCCTGTGCATGAGCGCGCCATGATCGCTCAGCGGCTGTGGAATATGCATCTCGACGCAACGCCCGAAGGCAAAGCCTTTCTTCCATCGTTGGAACCCATTTACGGCGGCGGCTTTCCGGACGAAACGGCCCGATTGGCTGAACGTCTGGCTGATCCGGCTTTTCTGCCCGGCATCACCGCAGAGATGGCGGCTTTTGCCGATGCCTATGCGCAAAACCAAAAGCTCCTGCGATTCCGTTTCCACAACCTGGCTGCTCTGGCGCAGTCGCTCAGGGAGCTTGCCCTTCCCCGCAGGGAATACGAATCCCTGCTGACGGAGGTGGCAAGGCCGGCAGCCTTCATCACCGAGGACGAAATCGACGACGCCCTTTCCAGGGGAAGCCTTATGGCTGGTGGCAAGGGTAGAATCTATCGCTTCTTTACGGCATATCCCGCGCATACGCCCAAGGAAAAGGCGGATTTCCTCAAGGGAGAATACGGCATCGGCGGGCGCTCCCATGCGGTGTCGGGCTCCGACCGCAGCGGCGAAAGCCACGACGGCAAGGGCATCAAACTGGAAAAGGAAGGCTGCCCGCCTGTTCAGCTCAGCTGGGCGCAGGTGGCAAAGCGGATTGATGCCTTGATCGCGCGTGACCGGTATATGACGCCAAAGGAACTGGAAAGCATCGGCGCATTGCAGGAAGCCGAGGAAGTACAATCCGAAACGATTGAACCTGCCCCGGAATCCGAGTTCACGGATGGCGTAGAGGTGGACGAGGATATGCGGGACGATGACGAGCCCATCGACACCGAAGCCGTTCGTCAGCGGCTGGCTGACGCGGGTATCGTCAATGGCGAGGTTGTGGATGCGGAAGCGCTCAGAGACAGCCCGTTCATTCAGCAGGTGACGGAGCTTACGGAGCAGATTCAGGTGGAACAGGATAGCGAAGAACCGCCTGTCCAGAACGCAGGAGAAGGTTCACCCGAATCTGCTACGCAGGAGCACCCGTACAGGGTTGGCGATACCGTCTATCTGGATGACCGCCCCTTTGTCATCACCCAGATCGGGCATTTCAATGTCCAGCTTCGTGATCCGTCCTTGGATTATCCCATCTTCCGTTCAGAGAGCATCGAGCGCTTTGCACAGCTGCTGGCGCTGGATGAGCGAAACGCCGTCCTGTTATCCACAATCAGTGGAAAACCTACGCCAACGGCAGATTATCCACAGCGCCATCCACAGGGTTATCCTCAGAGTTTTCCACAGGATTCGCCTGCACCTGTGAGCAATTCGCCCTCCGCTGTGGAGAACTTCCGCATCACGGACGATCATCTCGGTGAGGGAGGCGCGAAGGCCAAATTCGGGAGCAACCTTGCCGCCATCCGAACGCTCAAGCAGATTGAAGCCGAGGAACGTGCAGCAACGTCGCAGGAGCAGGAGATACTCTCGCGCTATGTGGGCTGGGGCGGTCTGGCAGATGCCTTTGCCCCCGACAAGCCGGCATGGGCAGACGAGTACCGGCAGCTTGCCGCCATGCTCACGCCGCAGGAATACGAGGCCGCGCGCGCCTCGACGCTCAACGCGCACTACACCAGCCCCGTCGTCATCCGGGCGATGTACGATGCTGTCGCGCAGATGGGCTTTACCGGCGGCAACATTCTGGAGCCGTCCATGGGCGTAGGCAATTTCTTTGGAATGCTGCCGGAGGCGATGCAGGCCAGCCGACTGTACGGTGTGGAGCTGGATAGCATCACCGGGCGCATCGCGCAGCAGCTTTACCCCAAGGCCAACATCACTGTCGCGGGCTTTGAAACGACAGACAGGCGGGACTTCTTCGACCTCGCCATCGGCAACGTGCCCTTTGGCAACTATCAGGTCAACGACCGGGCTTACAGCAAGCTCGGTTTTTCCATTCACAACTACTTCTTCGCCAAGGCCATCGACCAGGTGCGTCCGGGCGGCGTAATCGCCTTTGTCACCTCCCGCTACACGATGGATCAGCAGTCCCCGGAGGTGCGCAGGTACATCGCGCAGCGGGCGGAGCTGCTGGGCGCGATCCGACTGCCCAACAACGCCTTTCGCGCCAACGCGGGTACCGAGGTCGTTTCGGACATCATCTTTCTGCAAAAGCGGGATCGGGCCATCGAGATTGAGCCGGATTGGGTGCATGTGGATGAAGACACAAATGGCTTTACCATGAACAGCTACTTTGTTCAGCACCCGGTGATGGTTCTGGGCACGCTGTCCAGGGAGAATACGCAGTACCGCCGGGAGAGCTTTACCGTCCTCCCGAAAGAGGGCGTGAGCCTTGCGGATCAGCTGCATGAGGCGATTGGCCATATCCACGGCACCTATCAGGAGGCGGTGCTGCCCAACTTGGGCGATGATGAAGCGATCGACGAGTCCATTCCCGCCGATCCTGATGTGCGGAACTTCTCGTATTCTGTGATCGATGGCACCGTCTATTACCGTGAGAACAGCCGTATGGTAAAACCCCACTTGAATCAGACGGCGCAGGAGCGTGTCAAGGGCATGATTGCCCTGCGGGATCAGGTGCGCAAGCTGATCGACGCGCAGCTCGATGAGCACGGCGATGGGGAGATTAAGCAGCTTCAGCAGGAGCTGAACAGTCTGTATGACAGCTTCTCCGCGCGCTTCGGCCTCATCAATGACCGGGCCAACCGCCTTGCGTTTTCGTCGGATTCCTCCTACTACCTGCTCTGCTCACTCGAAATCCTCGATGATGATCACAAGCTGCTGAGAAAAGCGGATATGTTCACGAAGAGGACGATCAAGCAGCAGCGCAGCGTCGATCATGTGGACACCTCTGCCGACGCGCTGGCGGTGTCCATCGGGGAGCGCGCCAAGGTTGACCTCGGCTATATGGCAAAGCTGACCGGGAAGAGCGAGGAGGACATCGTTCAGGAGTTGACCGGCGTCATCTTCCGAATCCCCGGCACCGAGGCGCAGTATGTGACGGCGGACGAATACCTGTCCGGCAATGTGCGGCAGAAGCTGCGGGAAGCCAGAACCGCTGCACAGTCGGATGCTGCCTTTCAGTCCAATGTGACAGCGCTGGAAGCGGCACAGCCCAAGGATTTGGAGGCATCCGACATTGACGTGCGGCTGGGTGCAACGTGGATTGCGCCGGAGTACATTCAGGACTTCATGTACGAGCTGCTCAATACCCCGTATTACCAGCGCCGTGCCATCGAGGTACACTTTTCGCCCCATACCGCCGAATGGCGAATCAACGGCAAGAACGTCGTGTCGCGCTCCAATGTCGCCGCGTATACCACCTACGGTACGGACAGGGCCAATGCCTACAAGATTCTGGAGGATACGCTGAACCTGCGGGATGTGCGCATCTACGACACTGTGCAGGATGCGGACGGAAAAGAGCAGCGCGTGCTCAACCAGAAAGCAACCACCCTTGCACAGCAGAAGCAGCAGGCGATCAAGGATGCCTTCCGCGAATGGATCTGGAAGGACCCAGAGCGGCGGCGGACGTTGGTGGCGCAGTATAATGAACTGTTCAACTCCGTTCGTCCGCGCGAATACGACGGCAGCCACATCGTTTTCGCCGGCATGAACCCGGAGATTTCGCTGCGGGAGCACCAGCGGAACGCTGTCGCACATGTCCTGTACGGCGGCAACACGCTGCTTGCCCATCAGGTGGGCGCGGGCAAGACGTTCGAGATGGTGGCGGCTGCCATGGAAAGCAAGCGGCTTGGCCTGTGCCAGAAAAGCATGTTCGTCGTGCCCAATCACCTGACGGAGCAGTGGGCTTCCGAGTTCCTGCGTCTTTACCCTTCCGCCAACATTCTGGTTACGACGAAAAAGGATTTTGAAACCGGCAACCGGAAAAAATTCTGTGCGCGAATTGCGACCGGCGATTATGATGCGGTGATCATCGGGCACAGCCAGTTTGAGAAAATCCCTGTCTCGCATGAGCGTCAGGAACAGCTGCTTCAGGATGAGATTGCCGAAATCATGGAGGGCATCGAGGAACTGAAAAGCAACAACGGCGAGCGCTTTTCCATCAAGCAGCTGGAAAAATCCAGAAAGCAGCTGGAGCTCAAGCTGGAAAAGCTGCGCGCCGAGGATCGCAAGGATGATGTCGTCACCTTTGAACAGCTCGGCGTAGATCGGCTGTATGTGGACGAGGCGCACAGCTACAAAAACTTATTTTTATATACCAAAATGCGCAATGTGGCGGGCATTTCCACCTCAGAAGCGCAGAAATCCAGCGACATGTACATGAAGTGCCACTACATGGACGAGCTGACCGGCGGGCGCGGCATCATCTTCGCCACAGGCACGCCCGTGAGCAACTCCATGACGGAGCTGTATACGATGCAGCGCTATCTGCAATACGGCGCTTTGCAGCGCAGCGGCATGACGCATTTCGACTGCTGGGCATCCACGTTCGGCGAAACCACGACGGCGATTGAACTGGCTCCTGAGGGCACAGGCTACCGGGCGCGCACGCGCTTTGCGAAGTTCTTCAATCTGCCTGAGCTGATGAACGTCTTCCGCGAGGTCGCAGACATCAAGACGGCGGATCAGCTTCAGCTCCCCACGCCCGATGTGAAGTATGAAACAGTCGTGGTCAAGCCCACCGCGCAGCAGGAGGAAATGGTGCAGGCGCTCTCTGAACGCGCAGCAGCAGTCCATAATAAGCAGGTCGATCCAACGGTGGACAACATGCTCAAGATCACCAGCGACGGGCGCAAGCTCGGCCTCGATCAGCGTCTCATCAATCCGCTGCTGCCGGATGATCCGGCCAGCAAGGTCAACGCCTGCGTCGGCAATATCCTGCGCATTTGGGAAGCCGGTCAGGAGGATAAGCTGACCCAGCTCGTCTTCTGTGATATTTCCACACCCAAGGGCACAGGTGTAGCAACAACCAAGCAGACGGAAAGCGAACCCTTCCTTGTAGATGATGCGCCACAGGAAAACACCTTCAACGTCTATGACGACATTCGGGAAAAGCTCATCGCCCACGGTGTTCCTGCCGAGCAGATTGCCTTCATCCATGAAGCCAATACGGAAGTCAAGAAGAAGGAGCTGTTCGCCAAGGTGCGATCCGGTCAGGTGCGTGTGCTCATGGGCAGCACCGCCAAGATGGGAGCAGGGACCAACGTCCAGGACAGGCTGATCGCGCTGCATGATCTTGACTGTCCGTGGCGTCCCGGCGATCTGGAACAGCGGGCAGGACGCATTGTGCGTCAGGGCAATATGAACCCGGAGGTGTCCATTTTCCGCTATGTCACAGAGGCTACGTTTGATGCGTACCTTTGGCAGACTGTCGAGAACAAGCAGAAATTCATCTCTCAGATCATGACCAGCAAAAGCCCCGTTCGTTCCTACGAGGACATGGACGAGACGGCGCTCTCCTATGCGGAAATCAAAGCGCTATGCGCCGGCGACCCGCGAATCAAAGAGAAGATGGATTTGGACGTGGATGTGGCGCGTCTGAAGCTGATGAAGGCTGACCACCAGAGCAAGCAGTTCAGGCTGGAAGATCAGTTGCTCAAATACTTCCCGCAGGAGGTTGAGCGGGATACACAGCTCATCGCCGGATTCCAAAAGGACATCGCCACCATCGAGGCGCATCCGCTCCCGCAGGAGGATTTCGTGGGCATGACTGTGGGCGACAAGCTGATCACGGACAAGGAGGAAGCGGGCAAGGCCATCCTCGCAGCCTGCAAGGATGCCGCCAAGGGCGTACCGGTCGAGTTTGGCTCCTATCGCGGGCTGCCCATGCGCGTACAGTTTGATTCCTTCATCAACAAATTCGTGCTCACGCTGCACGGCGCTGTTTCTCATCCGATGGAGGTCGGCAACGATGCGCGAGGCAACATCACACGTCTTGATAACGCCATCGCGCAAATTCCCAAGCGGCTGGCAGCCACAACGGAGCACCTTACGACCATCAGGCAACAGATTGAAGCAGCCAGGACGGAAGCCGGGAAACCCTTCCCGCAGGAAGCCGAACTGAAGACCAAAAGCGCACGGCTGGCAGAGCTGGATGCGGCGCTGAACATGGACAGGTCATCCGGTGCCCGGCAAAAGGATATTTCCCATTCTGATAATGAGCGGTAGATGGGAACTTACTCCAGCCGATTATCGTCTATATAATTGAAGATGATGAGGAGGTCATAAGACTATGAAGAAATGGATTGCACTCCTGTCAGCCGTTCTGCTGACGTTATCCTGTGCGATGGCTGAGTCTTTGGACACAGCTCACACGGAGATTCTCTCCTTTGACGCCAATCCCACCACCGGCTATTCCTGGGTAGGCTTTGTGTTGGGTGGAGAAGCTGTACAGCTTGACGGTGCGGAAGGCACCTATATCCCGGATGATCAGACCGGTATGCTTTGCGGAGCCGGAGGTCAAACGCAGTATGTGGTGACTGCCGTAAAGCCCGGGCGGAGCATCATCACCTTTGACTATCGCCGTAGCTGGGAGAATACGTCGTTGGAGAAGAAGATCTATCTGGCTGTCGTGGATCAGTCTCTGAATCTGTCCCTGATGGATGTGACGGAAACCGGCGTTCTGCAGGGCACAGTGCTCTCGATTGATGAGGCAGAGCATACCGCATTGATTGCGCATGACACGATTGGCGAAATCCTGGCGCGCTTTTGCCCGGAGATGAGTCTGCCAACCGTGGATGAGCAGATTGTGATCTACACGGATGGAACGATGACGCTTTCTTTGCCGGCAATGATGAATGTGCTCGCATGGTGCTGCATTCCCCCTGCGGAGGCCAGAAATGAGGCTGAGCCGGTGCAGTCATCGTCCTTTGCGGAGATGACGGGATTGAGCACGTTTTTGAGCCAGGTGACGGATGACAATCCCATTGTCTCCGTTTCATTCTCCGATGGTTATTCCAGCCTTGCCCCGGAGTATTCCACGGATTCTCCTGATGAAATTCAGAAGATTCTGGATGCTGTGCTGGCGATGGAAATCGGGGATGTCAGCGATGTGTATGTGACAGACTGGGACCCCGTATTGCGCATGACCAGCGCAGATGGCCAGTGCTGGACGGTTGCCTTCAATGGACAATGGTTGTCGAAGGATGGAGTCAACTACAATCTGATTCATGAAGAGGAATTCTGGAAGCTGACCGCAAAACTCAAGCGGGCATCTGGCACCATGGAATGAAAGGGACTCCGAACAACGGCATATCAATCATGAGCGTCGCAGCAATGCGGCGCTTTTTCTATCCGCTTAAGGGAATTAATCTCCCTATCGACAGGATGTGCTGCCCTACAGCTCGGATACAGAAAAACAAACAGGAGGAAATCATGGAACCGAACAACAAAATCCCCGTATATTACGAAACCGCAGCGTATGCGCGCGAGAACGGCGAGCTGGAGCTTTTCCGGCTCTCCCATCGCACGAATATCGCCTGCAAGAACGATATTCAGGACGCCATCTCCCGCCATTTCGACGGGATGCACCTGGACAAAGCAACGGCAAAAGAGGTGCTCGACCAGTATGGTGCAGAGCGCGTCTCCATCGTGCTTGCAGCGACTGTGCAGTACAAATCCTGGGATGGCCGTTTTTCTTCTTCCAACAAGGATTGGGCGTTCTCTGTGCATCTGCCGGAAGCTCAGTCATCAAGCGGCTTTGATCGCAGGAGCGACTACATCGTTGACTCTCATCCTGCTGTGCTGGATGGCTTCATCTGGCAGGCTCGCAAAGAAATCAGGGAGCGCCAGAATCCTGCTGTGAAGAAGGAAACGGTTCAGGAAGCTGCTCCCGTTGCGAAGGCAGCCAAACGAAAGACGCATGACATGGAAAGATGAGGTGGTCATGTACATGGATGAAAAGCAATATGCCGTCCTGCTCACGGAGACGCAGAGCGTAAAGGTCATAGCGTGCAATCCCGACAAGGACATATTTGACATCGGCAGGGAGGCTATCGGCTGCGATTGGATCGAGCTCGTCGAAGCCGAAGCTCTGGCAAAGGACGGACTCCTGATGCTGATTGATGAGGAGGGCAAGCTCAAACCCGGCGGAGCGCTCATCAATGCAACGGCGAGTGCGCTCTATGGAACGGAGCGGCATGGTGATCCCATCATGGGCAATGCGGTGATTGTGCAAACCACCGGCGAGAATCTGGAACTGCTCACAGCCGGGGAAGCGGAGCAGCTTGCTATCAGGATGGAGGCCATCCGGGATCGAGCCTTGCAGAAGATTGCTGAAACCTTTGCCCGTCGCTCTGCCCATCGGCAGGAACGCAGCGCATCTGCTCTGGCCCGGCGACAACCTTGCAGGAAAGACAATTTGGAGAGATAATTGTGGCAGAAAAGGAAAAGCGGCTGGTGAACCACAACTTCAGAACCACCGAATCCGAAGCAGCAATCATGCGAAAGAAGATGGATGCGCTCGGAATTAAAAACGAATCCGCTTACATGCGGGCGCTTGCCCTGAACGGCTACATTCTGAAGCTGGATCTGCCGCAGATTCGGGAAATGCTCCGCCTGCTGGGCAACATGACCAACAACCTCAATCAGATCGCAAAGCGCCTGAACGCGCACGGAAACCTGTACGAAACGGAGATTGAGGAAATCCAGCAAAAGCAGGATGAGCTGTGGAAGATGATGCGCCAACTGCTCTCCATCCTTGAACGCACCGGATGACAAAGGAGGATCACCATGATGAAGACTGCGCTGAGAATTGCTCTAGCTCCTGTGATGCTGGCCATTCGCCTGATGCTTGGGCTGGCGGCTTTTCTGACCTCTATTGCCTCGTCGGTGTTGAGATTATCCGTGTCGCTGTTTGTTCTTCTTGCGGTGATTGAGTTCTTCATCGGCTACTGGCAGAACGGAATCGCGTTCATGGTTCTCGCGTTTCTGGCAAGTCCCATCGGATTTCCGGCAATCGCCAACCTTCTGCTGAACCTGCTGGATCATCTCATCGGCTTTCTGGAAGGCTTGGTTTGCTGAACATCATTTTGCCTGCGGCGGTTTGTGTGCATCACAGATCGCCGCTTTTCGTTTATTCTGTATGTCCTTTTGCAAAGCTTCGGACTCGACCGCAAAGCAACAGGACAACCATCCCTTCGTCGGGAATGCAACCGGCATCATGCCGGTTTTATGGAGGAACATATGGCGACAACCCGGATTATTCCGATGCACATCAACAAGGGAAAGACCATAGCGCAGTGCCTGAAGGCGCGAGTGGAGTATGTGAAGAACCCGGACAAGACGGACGGCGGCGAGCTGATTTCATCGTATGCCTGCTCCCCGAAAACCGCAGATCAGGAGTTTCTGCTTGCACGCAATGAGTATATGGCCATTACCGGCCGGAGGATTTGCAACGAAGTGATCGCCTACCAGCTGCGCCAATCCTTCAAGCCGGGAGAAGTCACGCCAGAGGAAGCGAATCAAATCGGCTATGAGCTGGCGTCCCGATTTCTGAAGGGCGAACATGCGTTTATCGTCGCCACTCATAACAATACCTCTTGCGTGCATAATCACATTGTCTTTTGCGCCACTGCGCTGGATTGCACACGCAAATTCAGAGACATCCTGCATTCCGGCAAAGCGCTGGCTGAGCTGAGCGATCAGATTTGTGAGGAGCATAAGCTCTCCATCATCAGAGAACCGAAGAATCAAACAGTCACTTATGACAAGTGGCTTGGGGAGAATGCCAAAGCATCCCAGCGTGACATGCTACGGATGACGATTGACGCTGCGCTTCGGATACAGCCGGAGGGTTTTGACTCGCTGATGCAGCTGCTGGAGGAAGCTGGCTGCCGGATCAAGCGCGGCGCGCAGATCAGCATCAAGCCGCCCGGCGCAAAGCGGTTTATCCGGCTAGACACGGTTGGCGAAGAGTACACGGAGGAGTCATTGCGCATGTGTCTGGCCGGAAAGCATGTGCATATCCCCAAGCGTGCCAGATGCCGGATGACGAAAAGCCAGGTCGAGCGCCTGATTGACATTGAAGCAAAGCTGCGGGCTGGCAAGGGCAAAGGCTATGAACGCTGGGCGGAAAGACACAACACCGATGCGCTGGCAAGCTCGATGATCTACCTGAAAGAGAATCATGTCGGCTCCTATGCCGAGCTTGAAAGCAGGATTCAGGCTACGCTCGATGACAGAAATGCGTTGAAAGACAAAATCCGCGCAGTACAAGCGCGGATGCAGGAGATCAGCGGGCAGAAGAAAGCCATCCTGGTTTACAGGAGAACGAAGGAGGTCTATGCACAATACCGTGAGTCGGGATGGTCGCCGGCATTCTATCGAGAGCATAAGGCGGATATTGAAGCCCGCAAAGAGGCGCAGGCGGTGTACAGCGCAGCTGATGGCAAGCTGCCGACACTCGCTGAGCTGTCAGAGGAATACGATCTGCTGCTCGGCCAGAAGAGGCAGACTGGGGTGGAGCTGTCCCGGCTGAGCGAAGAACTGAAGAATCTCCGGCACATCAAGTCGAACATGGATACGCTCCTTGACGATGAACGATATGAAGCGAATTGGCATCGCCATATGGAGCTTAATACGCCTGAGCGTAATCGACACGCTGGCGAGAATACCAGATAAACAATGCCCTATGCCTATCCATGCTGAAGAAGCACGACAGGCATAGGGCGTCTTTTCATTTTTGGGCGCAAGCCCAACCGAAGAATGGCGCAGACATTCTTTACAACCGCAGAGCTTGCTCTGCATTACAGGGGATTGGGGGACTGGGCCACCAACAAGCAAGGTGCAAAATGTAAAACATTTGCCCTGCTTGCCAGTGTTATCTCAAATTTGGCATAATGTTGGTTATCGTAAATAATATATTATCTCAAAAGCCATTCAGAAACTTAGCTGCTACAAGGCTTTTCGCCAAAACAATTTGACATAATATTTTGTACCGGAAAGAGGATTGCCCCGCCGCAACAGGCGCGAGCAGGGCAGAATTTGAGATAATAACTTGCCGGTTAATCAAGGCCATACAGACGCTTCAGCAGCTCCTCATCGGTAATCTGGTATGCTGGCTGCCTGGCACTGGCAGATAATCCCGTTGTCACCCGGCTGTGTTCCATGGCCTTTTCAATGGCCTTGCGCTTGTGCTCTGTATCCGCATAAGCATAAACGAGCGTTGTGGTTGGATTCCTGTGACCAAGCCATTGCGCCACAAGTTCCAGCGGCATGCCATGCTGGTACAGATGCATCGCCCGGGTATGCCGCCACATATGAGGATGAATATGTTCCGGCACTTCCGGGCATTTCAACCGGGCAGACTCTCTGTATTTGTCCATCCATGCCCGCACGGTTTGCGCGCACATCTTCTGCCGGCCGTTCCTGTGGCTGGTAAAGAACAGCAGCGCGCAGGATGTCAACGGCTCATCCGGGTGAAACTCCGCCAGGTACCTGTACAGCATGGACACGGTTTCTTTTGCCAGAGGAACCGTGCGGACGACACCGCCTTTGCCGAGAAGTGTTGCAGTCGGAGTTGTTGTGCTGAGCCGCAGATCATAAAGATGCAGCTCCAGCAGCTCGCTAATCCGGGCGCCGGTGTCATACAGGACGGTGAGCATGGTCTGGTCTCTGCGGCCTTTGGCAGTGGACACATCGGGTGCTGCAAGGATGGCCCTGGCTGCGTTTTCAGTCAGGTATTCCACCTTGGAAAACGGATCATCCTTCTGTGTCTTGATTCTGGCTACATCCAACGCTGTTGCAACGTATTCCGGACTGCAGGCCGAAGCGTAGGAAATGAATGCCCGCAAGGCGGCAAGCCGGTTGTTTCTTGTGGCACGAGTGCAGTTTTGCTCTGTTTGCAGATGATTCAGATAAGCATTGAGCGAATCCGCATTCATCATATCAAATGTGACAGCAGCCAGTTTTGTTCCGTTCCTATCTGCCAGATAGGTGAGAAACTGGTTCAGCGCCTGTCTGTAATTTGCAATGGTGCATGGACTGGCCTTGCGCTCTGTCGGAAGATATACGCCAAGCCAGTTCTTAATCAGCATGAACAGGCGTTCGTCCGCCGGCTTCTTCAGTCTTGCCATAGCTCTACCCCCGGAAGGATGTCACCAATTTCTTCCCAGTTCATGCCGCTTGCTTTGACCAGATGCTCCGGCAAAAGATGGATATAGTACGCGGTAGAAGAAAGCCTTGCGTGCCCCATGTACATCTGGAGATAAGGCAGCATGGTATCAACCGGCTTTCCTTGCTCAAGCCAGCGGTGAATGGCTGCTGTGGCAAAGCGGTGACGAAGATCATATACGCGCACACGAGGCAGGAAGTCTGCAGGAATGGCAGGATTGGCCTCGGCAAAGAATCGGACAAGGTTTGTCTGGAAGAAAGTCGCCGGATACTCCCGGCCATGCTTTGAGGGGAAAAAGAATTCCGTATCCGGAAAGCATGCGTTCAGCAGGCTGCTGTATCTGGCTGCCAGCGCCCTCATGTCATCCGACATCACGACGATTCTGCTTCTGCGTTCTTTGGAGCATTCAATGACAATCTCGCCGGCATGGAGATCCACATGCTTTTTTCTGAGCGTGCGTCCTTCGTTTGGGCGCAATCCACATGTGTAGATCAGCCTGTAATACACGCTGAACTGAATCCGCTGAAACAGGTTTCCATGCTTTCCGTTTGTGTCAATGACATGAAAGAGGCGAGTCAAATCATCGTCCGAGAAGATATAAGGAACGAATAATGTCCGGCCGCAGGCGAACCTGTTGTGCATCATGAATGCCGGTTTCCCCACATTGTTCAGATACCGGGCAAATCCGTTCATAAAGCAGATGCGCTGGTGAATGACAGCGGGCTCCTTCTTCATGACCGGCCTCAGCCATTCGAGAATCAACCACTCTGTCAGTTCGCTGCATTCGGGATGTTCATGTGCGCAGAAGGTATCGAAGCTCCTGGCGCGTGGCAAATAGCTTGACTCCGCGCCGCCGCTGACAACCATGAGGTCAATCATGTTGTCAAGATCCTCGGCAAAAGGACTGCAGAATCCGCGCTGGCTCACAGCAGCTCACTCCTTTCCACCTCAATGCCGGAGAAATCCATTGCACAGTTCTTCATCTGCTTTGTGTTGAGCACAAGGTACTGCTGAACGGATTGAACCTGTGAATGGCCAAGAATCTGTGCAATGGTTTCCGGCGGTGTGCCCGTGTTCAGCAGATTCCTGGCCAGATGCCGCCTTAAGCCGTGAAAGCCTTTTCCGTCAAAGGGCTGGCGCTCAACGCCTGCTTTCTGTTGGTACAGGATAAGCATATCGGCAATAGAAGTGGCGTTGGTTATGGCCGTCTTTGGTGGAGAGCAGCGCAGAAAAACCTCCTGACACCCGGATGCAGCCGGTCTGAAGTGGAGAATGTACTGCTTCAGCGCTTCACCGGCTTCGGGCAGGAGAGGAAGAGAAACCGTCTTGTCGGTTTTATCCTGCGAGAACGAAATCTCTCCTTTTCGCCAGTCAATATCCGTGAGCTTCAGACGAATCACATCGCACGCTCTGATTCCGGTTGTCGCTGCGAGAAGAATAATCGCCATGTTCCTGCAGCCGCATTCCGTTGTGGTATCAATGACAGACAGGATTTTCCTGAGCTCTTCGTCGGTGATGTAGCCCTGAATGGGCATTTCCCGGTGAATGGTATAGGAAAAGATGCCTTCTGCATCCGGCGCTGGAATGGACTCCTGCTTCAGAAAAAGATGGAAATGTCTGAGGTAAAGAAAGATGTCGTGCAGGGTGGAGTTCTTCACTTCCATCGCGGTCTTCATGATGAAGCTGCGCACGTCTTCCATGCTGACATCTGCGAGAGAGGCATGTCCTTCGCTGCTGAAAAAGCGCAGATACTTCCTGACCACCCAGTCCGCATCGTTGACAGTGTTCTCCTTGTAGTTGGCGTGATGGATGAATCTGTCCAGAACACTCTCGAAGTACGGCGGCAACGGTTCGGGTGTTCGTTTGTTATGGGTGACGATGCTCAGCTCGCCAGTCAGAGCGTATTCTTCCAGACGGCGAACCGTTGTAGAGAGGTGCATAAAGAATACTCTCGTTACTGTGCCCTGTTCATACCTGATTCTGTAGGATGCAAGGCAAGCATCCGTGACTTCTGCACTGAAGATGCAGATGTGTTGACTGCGGTAGTAGCCGCGAATGATGCTCAGATACTTCGACATGTGTCCCCACACATATCGCTTTGAGTAACCCATGCGGATGGCTTCTGTCACCAGTTCTGAGCAAATCTCGCCAATCGTGCGTTGCTGAAAACTCATTGGTTGATCCTCCTCGTCTTGGTCAGGACTTGTCCTGCCAGGAAGATTATCCGGTATCCCTTGAATTCCAGCAACGCCCAAATATTATGTCAAAAAACAAAGCGAGCGGCGTGCGTGTACCTTCTTACGGAGGCGATGGGTACAAAATATTATCTCAAAAAAGAAACGCGGAAAGGCTTGTGGGTCAAGCCTTTCCGGTGAGAATTTGAGATATATTATTTGCGATAACGGCAATTTCTGAGTAAAAAAGTTTCAAAACCTCGAACAAAAAAGCTTTCTGTATCGTCTATTATGTAGAAGGTATTCCTAATTCTATTTACTTCATGGAAAAAATAAAATAAAGAAGCACAAAAGTTATCAGGAAACTTTTCTATATCTCGTCTACACAAGTGAAAAGCAATAAGAATTCTTATACCTATGGGCGCAGTCACGATTTAAGGAACAAATCATAAGAAAAAGAAGGTGAGCAGCAAATAGAAATATGTTAAGATTCCCGACAGCATCCGAAACCAAGCTTTTACCCAACTGGCCAAGCAATATCGACTGAATCCTATTTATCAATAGAGGAGTGACAATATGAGATGGCGTAATCCATTGCTATGTGGCTGTATGGCGGTGATTTACCTTTTCTTTTTCCCGGTCGTTTCCCATTCTTTTGCAGAGGTTCAATATGACATCAGGCGATGGAATGATACCTCTATTCTTATTGTGGACACATATTTAACCGAGGATAAGAATTGTCTTATGATTTGTGGATTACAAACAAATGATGTTTCGAGTATCATTGACCAGTACTACCACAAGGAACAAACTTTGAATGAAAATTTACAGGGGTTTATTCGCTGCTATACTCCGGAGGGAACGCTTTTGTGGGAATACTGCCCAAAACAAGACATTCCTCAAATGTATGAAATCATCGGCGAAGTTCAAAGCAACAACCTTCTTATCAGAAATTCAGATATGGACGATTACTTTAGTAGTATCCAACCCCAGTATACCTATTTTACCTTAAGTGAGGGAACTCCGCTTCCTCTATCCTATTCATATATGGAGGTTTTGAGTTCCAAACAGTTTTGGTTTCTGAGCGATGGCGTTATGACATACGATCTCGTGAATCACGGCCGTTTAAGATACTATACGTATCAGGGAACCCAGTTAGAGCAATGTTGGGAGAAAAATAATTTCGGCACGTTTGCGTTTTGTGGAACCGGTGTAAAGGATACGGAGAACGGTTTTCTCTTGTATGGGGCCCAAATGGAAGAAGGAACCCTTCGCTCCGGCACCGTTCTTCTGCTCAATAATCTGGGCGAGGTATGCTGGCAATATACTGATCAGAATCCTATTTCCGTCATTTATACCTGTGAAGAAATGAACGGAAACATTCTTAGCGGCGGTCAAGTTCCTAAATACAACCAAGAGAAACAGGCGGTCATGGAACCGATTCTTTATTGGATCGATGGAGCCACAGGAGAGCATGTAGGAGAAATCTGTAACTTGCCGGAAAACATGATTTCTATTTCCCTGATTCAAACAGATGATACGCAAAAGGTCATTTTCGTTTTAGGAACATCATCTTCCGGTGTCCAACAATTGCTTTATTCAGAAAATGCGCTTGAGTCGTGGAACGCAATTGAACTAAACTCAGAAAGAGCAGTTGGCTTAGTATCGATACTTCATGAGGCAGAAGGAAAATATAGCATTCTATTTTCACAAAATTATATGCGTAGCGAAGGATTTTACAATTGTATTGAATGTGTAAATATCGACATTTTATAGAATGCGAAATAAATATAAATCATACGACGAAAATGATACTATGAGAATTATTCAAGAAGCTTTTTAGTTTAAAACGTAAAAATCTGTTCTTATCTGCTCGGCCAAAGATTTTATCCGAGCTTCGTACCCGTTTTTTCTGAACGAGTTCCTTTAACATAAGTGTCGTATTTATACAACAAATGGAGCTGTCTCATATTGAGGCAGCTCCAGAAGTTATTATGAAATATTGAAGTGGCTTAAAGCTTGAAAGTCCCCCTGCCATCATAATATCCATCGACCGTACCATCGTCATAGTAATTATCACTATGAACTGGACATCTATAGCGGATGTAAGCTGTAGCAGGATACCATACAGTACCATCGGAAGCTAGCGTTCCTTTACCCGGATCCCAAGACTTTACTTGATACGTTTTGGTGAACTCATCATAGCTACGGCCACATACAAGGCATTTTTCTTCGGCAGGTTGCGCATTAGCTTCGATATAGTTCGTAGCCACAAACCCCTTGTATGGAGACGTAAGCTTATACCATGTATAAGAGTCAGAACCAACACTGTTCAGTTTGCCATTATAATACGTGACAGAAGCACCATCTTCGAGTTCACCAATTTTATTACTCGACTGACTGGGAAGGGCACGTACTTTTAAATAACCGCTGTTGAGTTTAACAGTTCCATTTGTGAGAGAACCGGTCGAAGGAATATCGTCATAGGTCTTGTTACTACCCGAACCCTCTCCGGAACCACCACTAGAGCTTCCAGATCTATCAACATACTTAGCTATAACCCAACCAGTTTGGCCAATCAAATCCGGATCATTCTTGGTATGACTTGTGATATACACCTTCAGCCAACTTCCACTCTCTTCAAGAATATTGCAGGTTGCGCCCTTGCTTACGAGCCCTTTAGATGAACTACTCTTTGAAGCTGCTGTTCGCAAGTTAACTGCAGCCGTATTAAAGACTCCTGTTTCTGCCAAAGCAGAAGCTGAGATGGACAGAATAAGAACTACGATAAAGACTAGGGCAAACCCCTTTTTCAAGTGATTCATAAAACACTTCCCCTTCATAAACTACATAGTGATTGAATCATGAATTGGAAGCATATCCTTGTAGAACATCCATCCTCTTGAGGATGGCAGCGGCCAAGCTATCTACCAGAATATACCTCATAAAACATAGTCCAATGGAATCACCCGCTTTGTTTTAATTTAGGCTCCGGGCTTTTCCCTTTGCTTGACTATATTGTAAGAAATTCGAGGGAAAACCAAAATGAAGGAACGCGGAAGATATCAGGAAGAATTCCCCACACCACAAAATTGGGTTCGGAGAAAATTTGCAAAGTTTTCAAAAAGGGTGAACAAAACATCCCTCTATTTCGTCTATACAAATGAAAGGCAATGAGAGGCCCCATATCGGCGGAGAAAACCACAAACAAAGGGGCAAATACGGAAAAGGAAGGTGAGCGGCGAATGGAAGTTGTCAAGGGCCTTGACAGCATCCGAAATCAGGAATTTATCCAATTGGTCGAGCAATACCAAACGACACTGCGCCGCATGTGCTACGCCATCCTTCGGGATGAAGAATTGGCGAAAGATGCGGTGCAGGAGACCTTTCTCAAAGTGTTCAGATTCGAAACATTGCTACGGATTACAGCTTGATTGAGGAAAGTTATTTGCTTCAGAGTAACAATCAAGTGATTTTGGGGCTGTCCGGTAGAAGTTGGAATTTATAAGAAAGCTGCACTGAAAATGCTAAATGCTATGTATATAGAGTATATTAGGCTTGAAGAAGAAAGAAAGGATTCGCAGGATTATTCGGATATGAATATATTCACGAATGAGGTAATGTGGCTTCGTCAAGATATTTGGAATCCTCAACATCAATTGACACGATATACGGAGGATATTTATAAAAAAGTGAGTATGTGAAAATGGAGGAGTGGGCAGACGATGAATTAAGAAGAATTCGAACAATTGTTAAGATTTGAGGATTGAGCGGTTACTGATAAATTGTTTATATATAGTAATCTTCTTGTTTCTTGCGCTATAGTTTCATACTTGGCTAGAAAGAGCTAGGAGCAGCCGTTGCGGTGATTAAGTGTTGTGATCTGCTATATTTAGACATATAATAGATAATAATGGTGTGTTGGATTGATTCAATTGGAATCGGGTAGTAATGATAATCAGATAGACAAGTATTTATAATAGGCTATAAGCGTAGCTGTATTATTAATGTAGTGATTTCATGGAGGAATTAAATGAAAAGAATTATACGAAGTATGACTATTCTGCTGTTAGTAGTCTGCGCTCAATATGGTAAAGCAGAATTTAATGTTGCTGAATTTCCTCCAGATTTTAGGATTAGTCAAACCATTGCTAATTCGGAAAATGAAATAATCCTCTCCGGATATGTGGGAAAACCTTCGAAGCCAACGCCTATAATTCTGTGTAGCGACGATAACGGTAAGGTACTTTGGAAAGTACTGCCGGAAGATAAATCCGGTATTTTTTCTGATATAGCATGCTTCACAAAAGATCAATTTTTGGCAATAAGACAAGAAGTCAATGAACATTTGTGTTGTTATATCGATATTTATGAGGAAGATAAACTCGTAAACGAGATACAGCTTCCTTACAGGGTTTATCGCGCTTTTTCAGTAGTTGATGGAGTGATTCTTTTTGCACATAACGAGTTTGATGCATACCAATTGGTGCTGATAACCGCAGATGGAAGCATAAGAAAAATGGTAGATATTCAGAAAAATGCAGTAATTCTTGATATCACCCAATTACAGAATGAATATGTCGCAGTAGGGTATACGCAGGAAAACAACGCTGCAGATAACTACGGATTTGCTGCAATTATCGATAATGATGGGAATGACATTCAAAGCTTTTATAGTTCACAGATTGAGACTTATAAAGCCGTTTTGGCCTCGGATGATGGATGGTATATTATCGGAGATACATATGATCCCGAAAGCACCGCAATGTATAGTTCGATGTTGTTTTTTAGTAATAGAACATCGCAAGTCTATCATACGAATAATGATGTAGAGACGATGCCACAAAGGGATAAACTTGTTCTAGATGCGGTTTTATTGGAAAATGGATGTATGATTGCTATAAAAGAACGAAAAAAAGGAAATGTAGTAATAGTACAGTGCTTTGATAAGAGCGGTGGTATAAGCGATGCCTTTGAGATTGATATTGACCCCATAATCAATGTTCAGGATGCATATATATTTGCAATTGATGATATGCACTTGTTAGTGGCAACTGGATATTGCGAAGAAGATAATTATCAAAAATACAAGACAGTTATAAAGCATATCAAACAAAGGTGAAGTCTTACTTTAATTCGTCATTGTAATACTTCGCAGGAATATTCAAAGAATTGTGCTAATTGTTAAATATATCAGTTAGGAAGCATATGAGTATATTAAGAACAAACATTAGGCGAATTGGGGGGTATATTTTCTGTGCTTCCAGAAGGAGCGTAGACTGATCTATCCAACAATGCCATTAAAGGTTTTAGCCACTAGCTTTGGAATGTCACCAAAGCCAAGAAAGTTTCCACTACAGATAACACCTGCTGTAAATTCTGAGCCTTGCTATTATGATGTATATTACGAAGAAACGGAGCGAGTGTCGTCAGAATTGGGGCATCATCCATATTTAACTCGCGATCTATCATGCTGAATGGATGCACGAATAATAAAAATCTCTTTCGAGGGGGGAGGAACCTTGGCTCAGTAGCAATGCTTGACACGCGACAGAATTCCTGATTCAGGGCAGTCAAGGCGGCAAACAGGGTATCCTGTCTGCCGCCTCAGCCCATTTAAACTTCACACCAGTTTTTGGTGTTTGCAAAGAATCAGAAATAGATCCTATCAATCAAAGCATTCTGAGTATTAGTTCCAGCAATTCCGTCGTTTTCAAGTTTGCAGGCAAGCTGGAAATTCTTGACTTCTCGCTCCGTACCGCTACCGAAAATGCCGTCAGCTGCACCGACATCATAATCGAGTTTCTTCAGGCATAGCTGGAGGTTCGCAACAGGCTGGCCTTCGAAGCCACGCTGCATTGCATAGTTTCCGAACAGCGCTTTGCGAAGTTGCTGCTTGGTATATTTCACTTGATCAATGCGCATATATCCAGTAGTATTACCACACTTTGCAGAAACCCAGGTAAGTGAATTCTGGTTGAACCTAATCTGAATAGAAGTGGGTTCATAAAAAATCTTTACAACATCACTTCCCACAGATTTGGACTTATACATACAGGCATACGCACCACCCAAATCAGATTCAGAAGTGGTAGATACCCAACTCGTATCAACGTGGGTGGTTGCTGCAAGTGCTGGGACAGTACACGAGATAAGAGTAAGAACAACCAAAACAATAGAGATATACTTTTTCATGAGATAAACACTTCCTTTAATCAATTACGCATGTAATGATTGGCTTGGAAGCATATCCTCGTAGAACATCCATCCGTTTATGGATGGCAGCGGCCAAGCTGTCTACCCGAATACGCTTCGTCGATCATTGACCAACGGAACCACCCGCTTTCTTTTGATTTGAGCTCAGGGCTTTTCCCTTTGCTTGCTTATATTGTAAGAAATCCGCCGAAAAACCGAAATGAAGAAGCCAGGAAGATATCGGGAAGAAACGCACATAGTTCTTTGTCGATAGAAAAAACCCTGCTCAGAAACTCAGCAGGGATAGAAATATTTCCAAAACCTCGAACAAAGCTGCCCTTCGGTTCGTCTATAAAGTGAAAGGCAATGAGATGACCCATGCCGGTGGAGAAGCCACAAACAAAGGGGCAAATACAGGAAAAGGAAGGTGAGCGGCAAATGGGCGTTGTCATGGGCCCTAACAGCAACCGGGAGCAGAAACTGACCAGGTTGGTTGACCAATACTAAATGAGGCCGTGCTGTATGTGTTATGCTATTCTTCGGGACGTTGAATTGACGGAGGACACCATATAGAAGATCTTTTCTTAAGGGAGACAGGATAAGTCTTGACATACTCACTATGAAAGTTCAAATGTGAAGGAGAGGATTCCATTGCTCAAAGCGCTAAAACTCAGTGTATTGTTTTTTGCATTCATGTTGTTTTTTGACCAGATTGCTTTAGCTGACAGAGATGTATTTCTTCCCGTATCGCAGAGCAAGATAAGCCAAGAAGAGGCTGAAGAAGTCTTAATCGGATTTTTTTCACAAAGATGCAACCTGCCTTACGAATGCGTAGAGCACACAATAAGGGAAAAAGAAACGGAATGCAGTCTCAGATTTGGTTATTTCGGTTATGGACATATTGAGCATTCGGATACTACGCCAGTGTGGGAAGCACATCTTCAACTCCATGGCGGAGAGCATTATGCACTATTTGATTCAGAAGGAGAAATCCTATACTGGCAAAGCCACGGTACAGAACATCATAGAAATGAACCTGATGTATGGGAGAACGCTGTCTCAGCGACTCCACTTTCAACGGATGCTTCAGAAGAACAGATTCTGTCTGATATTAAGAAACGATTGGCTGAAACAACGGCATACACGCAGGATGAAATTAGAGAATTCGACTATCGGATACGTTTTGTTTACGAATCGCATTTTAATGAAGGACACATTCCTGTGTGGCTCACTTATGTGTATGATGGCGGAACGCTGGTCTGCAAACAGGCTAACGGGTATGACGGTTCGCTGATGGGCATGAGTCCGCCCACAGCAGACTTTTGTGCATACAGAACGAATCTGCCATCCTTTGGAGACACGATGGGTTTTCCGTATTCAGCATGGTATGAAGGCACAATGACGATCGAAGAAAAAGCTATTCAGGCAGAACGATGGCGACCTGTCGTCGAACAATGGCTAAAAGATTATCCGTATTCCGCTGATAGCCTTGGCTTGGCCTATGACGTCACGATTCGCCAAACTTTCGGTATTCCTAACGACCAAGCCATTTCGCAGCGACATGCAGAGGAAATTGCTAGAGCATATGCGCCACATTTAGGCATTAGCGAACGCTTTGCAGATCTTCGAGAGTGCACGATCAATTATTTGGTGACTGATCCAGAAAAACCCATATGGCGAATCATTGTCAAAACCCCCAATATTCCTTCAGAGGAAAAAAAGAAATACAGAGGCGTGGATGAGTCTATTTTTGTGAAGTATGTGGTCGAGGTTAATGCCTGCACGGGAGAAGTGACGTTCGCAACCACTGTAGGTGCAGATACACCTGCATATCTATGGCAGTATTGATTTACATGAGATAGACTCATACGCGCAGGGTACGATAAACATTCCCTGGCGTATGAGTCTATTTTGTCTGCTTGCGTTGGATGCGCTATGTACTGAACAGTGCACAGGGGACTAGTTGCACCAAACTGTTTAATTAATACGAGATATTTTGGTGCTACAGCTTCTCACATATAGCCGTTCATAGAAAGATGTTCTCCAAAGTACTTCCACAGCAGGGCCTTGGTTTTAGGCCCGACGATGCCATCGCCTACATCCTGAAATTCATATTCTTCAAGTTCAGAATGGTGATCCCACTGAAAGTCAATTACGCTCTGGCGAGTTGCAGCATCGAAGTAGCTGCTGGACGTGTCAAGATAGCGATACTCATTAGTGAGCGCCATTTTTACATTTCGAACATATGTATTGGAACAACCTTCGTAGAGATTAGCACTGCCAAATGCTTGCGCAGCATTCTGTGGATGACTGGGTTGACTAGAAGGCCCAGCGGTAATGTAGTTGCTAGCAACGAACCCCTTTACAGGTGCCGTTAGCTTATACCACTTATAAGAATCACTTCCACAGCTATTAAGCGCACCGTCGTAATAAGTAACTTCTGCATTATTGCTAAGAGAACCAACCTTTGTGCCAGAGGAACTTGGCACAGAACGCACATTAAGCGAACCAGAACTCAGCGTAACATGACCAGTGCGAAGATTGCCGGTATTGGGAAAGTCATCGTAAGAAGGTCCACTGCCAGAACCGCCACCTTCAGAATCGCCGTCCGTGGAAATATACTTGGCCTGCGACCAACCGGTCTTCCCCTTCAAATTGATGCCACCATTATTCGTATTGCTGGTAATCGTGACCTTATACCACTTGACACTATTACTAGTTTGCTCACTCTGGATCGTACAGGTCGTTCCCTTGTTGACAAGCCCAAGGGAAGCGCCACCGATCGTAGATCGCAGATGAACAGCGGCAGTATTATATGTTCCCGTGGTTGCTGCCATCGTTGGGACACACAGAGCAATCAGCGTAAGAATTGCCAGAACAAGAGCAACAAATTTCTTCATTATATTTTTCCCTTTCAAGTTGACTTGATTTCAATGAACCGATTGTTATGGCTATAAGATGGGTTAATGAAGAGCGCATTTCAGCGCTTGTTGCATGCCATGAAACCTTGCAGAACATCCATCCCCTTGGGGATAGCAGCAGCCAAGCTCGTCTGCGCTTCATGCATGCTCGAAGACCACCAATGGAACCACCCGCTTTCTTTTCATTTGAGCTCTGGGCTTTTCCCTTTGCTTGACTTTATTGTAAGAAAATGGCCGAAAAACCGAAATGAAGAAGCTAGGAAGATATCAGGAAGAAATGGACATGGTGCCAAAAACAAAAGAATCGTCCGATCATCATGCTTAGATGATCGGGCGAAGCGCTTATAGACAGGTGCAATAGGTAATCAGAACTTCCTTGGTGCGCAGATCGGCTATTCCGTTTTCGTGGAGACCGTGATCGAACTGAAAGTCGATCAAAGCCGATTGCGTGCTTGTTCCGAAGTATCCGTCGATCCTGGTTGGGTATCCAGCAGCAACCAGATCACGCTGCAAGTGGCGGACATATCCTCCCCGCGCGTGTTTTGACAGGTTGTTGGGTCCATAGTGTTCCCGCCATGTGTAATTGCCGAATTCGCCTTGAAGCATAGGCTCCTTCGGATGCTTTGATAGATGTTTTTTCAAAAGATGCACTTCCTTTCATGCTGTCAGGAAAGTCTACAACAATAGAAAACAGCGGCGCGGAAGGAGGAAACCGCGTCGCTGTTTGGACGAAAGAAGGCTCAGTGTTCCTCGCTGGGTTCGATCAGATCACCGAACAGGGATAGTGTGATTTCCCTGTGCGCGTTGCAAAACGCTGTGATCTTTCTGAGCGCGCTGGCTTGAAACTTGCCGAGCGAGCGTTCTGACCGAATGAACACGTTTTTCCATCTCTCTGAAAACTCAAAGGCAACCCGTGGCCATTCGAGCTCTTCAATGATATGCTTCTGAACAACAAAGAGCTCATCTGCATTGAGCAGATCAAACCAACTCTGAATAGCAGCCAATTTAAGCTGTAAAATGATCAGAGCATCCCGAATATCGGGGTTCTCACGGTTTGATAACCACTTGTCGTATAGTTCGGCTTCAGCTTTGTATTCCGCGTAATGGGACAAAGCGGCTTTAACGAGTTCTTCCATTTATGCTCTTGCCTCATTCTCATGTGAAAAATTGGGGATTTACACCGCAGATAAACTGTGCTAGAATGGACATGTCCTTGTAGAACATCCATCCTTTTGAGGATGGCAGCGGCCAAGCTAGTGATACAGGGACATTTTTTATTTGCCTTTGGATTTGGTTAACCGACACCGCCCTCGGAGTCTTCCGAAGACGGGATGGAAGCATCTTCCATATTCAGGATTTCTGTCGTATCAATATCTTCCTGCCCGGAGATATCATTTTCGGGCTGCGTTTGGGAGGTTTCTGCTGAAGGACCCTCTGTCAGATCAATGAATTCTGCACATGACCATCCTGTGAGGCCCTTGAGGTTTTTCTTGTTGATAGTTACACTGCTAATCTTGACGCGATACCAGAGCGAATCCCCAACTGTTGTTTCTTCGAGAATCTCGCAGGAGGCACCCTTGTTGGCTAAACCAAGCGAAAGACTGGTCAAAGAGGGCATTATCCTCAGATTGACTGCGGGGGTATTATATATCCCCGTTCTCTGTTCATCAGCTCGTGTGTCCAAAGCGGTAAAGAGTACGAGCATCATCACAAGCAATGTTGCGGTCTTTTTCAATCCCATCAAATTCTCCTTTCTATCTTTATCCTGTTTACCGACGTAATCTTGTTTATTGCCGGTTCGGATGATGATCATATTGTATCGGAGAAAGAAAACTTGCGAATCGGCAGTATAGCGTCAGATTCGCGTCATGAGTCCGCCAATACACGGATTCAACAAACAGCCGATTCATTTGTTCTGGGATAAAATCTAAATGATCAAAAAAGCCTTTGTGGAAGTTATCGTTCCATAAAGGCTTTTTTATTGGTTGGTTAACTTGGGAGGCTGTCTGCCAGATAATCCAGCTTATCGACAAATTGCCTGGTAACAAATCTGTTGATGCGTGCCAGGGCTTTTGCTTGGGTTCGCTGAAGCGTGCGTTCGTCACAGGATACGGTTCCCTGATACTGGCTCGACAGCTTGTTCGCAATATATACCCAGGATCGTCCTTCAATCAAATGCATTTTGACAATTTCTGATTCCGAATATGGAAGAAAGCTAAGCCAATGATCCATTAAGATGATACGCCGCTTAAGTACAGCGTATTTCTCTTGTATTTCTTCCGTTTCGCCTTCCTGCAGCTCATCCACACATTCTTGAAGAATAAGAAGCTCCGCATTGTATTGCTTATAATTTTGGAATAATACGGTAATGTCCTGCAACGTCATACATCATGACCTCCTTTGCAACTTGTTTTGCTGCAAAAAAGTATAGCACAGCATAATCCGTCTTGGGAGTGACAATGACATGCCAAATGAGTGCAATAATCTGTTGGAAATGTCATTTCCGTTTATTTGATTAGGATAATGGTTGGCATATTTAGAGCGAGTATGATAAAATCGGTTTGATATAAACGAACAGATCACTAAAAAGCTGCGTAGAGGGTATGAAGATGAACAACATAGAATGGGCAGAAAAGCTCTATCAGGAAAACTATGAACGCCTATTTGCGCTGGGTTTTGCATTTGTATCCGGGAATCCAACGCAGGTTCAGTAATTGGAGGATGCGATTCAAGAGGTATTCTATGAATTGATCAAGAAGTCTGACGACCTGGTGAACCATCAAAACATCAACGGATGGTTGGTCGTTACGCTACGGTTAAAGTTGAAAGAACAGTATAAAAGCCAAAAACGGGATGAAAAATGGAAAGAATTCAGCTTTGATGATGATCATCGCGATGTAGCGATTCATGAAGCAGAAAAGTCGCTCAGTCAGGAGGACGTGCTGAAAGTTATTATTGAAGAGGAACAAGTGCGTCAGTTGGAGGAGTTGCTGGGTAAGGAGAATGCGGCAATCTTTATAAAATACTGTGTCAACAAAGAGCCAACAGCGGTTGTCGCAAGGGAATTTGGCCTGACAGAAAACGCTCTGTGGGTCAAGGTGAATCGCCTTCGTAAAAAGATATTGGCCAATCAGGATCTCTTCTTGGCGGTTTCTCTTATTTTTTTCAAAACGCTGTAAGTTTTGATAGGGAGTCTGCCATATATGCTTTGTAGGGGCACAAACACATGAACAGACCAAGATGGAAAACGAGAATGCGATATCGGTTTTTGCTTCACAAATTGAAGAAGCACCAGAATGATTTATCGAAAGACGATGCTTATCGAATTCTGGAATGCCAGTTTTTCTTTACGAGTGAGCAAAAGATCGATACTGTGCTGATCGACAGGTGTTTGAATTGCCTGTTTCCAGATCGGCACGAATGGGCATATTCAGAGAAAGAACGGAGGTGGAGTCAACTCCTTGAACGAATTGAGCATGAGGAGGCGATGCAAAAACGTGTCCAAGGAAGACCTGTTCCGCATCCTCGTTATAAAAGGGTTCCATCTTCTGCCATTGCATTTGTGCTCCTGTTCGCAATTCTTCTGATTGGCAGTACCGTGGCGTATGCGCTGGGATTTGATGTTATTCAATATGTGGTTCACTGGACAGAAGAGCTTTTGAACATCACCGTGACCACAGATTCTTCCGAAACAACGGATGTTGAACAGGTTTTTGAAATTGAATCAATTCGCGGAGTAGCACTCGACTTGAAAGAAACTCTGCAAGATTTGGGCATTCAGCCGCATCTTCCGCAGTGGATACCGGATGGCTTCCAGCTGATCGACATATCGCGATATTCGCTGGAGCCCAATATTCAAGCGTTTGATGCTTATTATAGTGATGGTTCAGATAACGGGTTCTTCGTTACTGTTTATGCCGTTGATTCTACAACAACTGGAAACTTGAACCTGGAAAGAAACGATGACGAGTACTCCTATGTACTTCATACTCAACTGGGAGATTACTATTTCGTAAGAAACATGGAGCGTTATAGGGTATCCTGGTTTGAATCCAATTGTTGGATAACAATTGCCGGAACGCTGGATGAAGATGTGCTGCTTCAGATGATTGATTCCCTTTATGAATAAGGAGGGCTTATGAAAAAAAGTATTATTGCAATTGGAATTGCACTCGTATTGATCTTTGCATTCTTACTGACTGCCTTTGCTGATGAAATCATTCCCTATGCGAGTGACGCTATCGACGATACAAATATTTTTATTTCCGTATCGGGTGGAAAAGTATACGCATCGGCCTCAGTAAGCGCTACAGGCATAGCATCAAAGCTAGGCTTCTCTTATATTAAGCTTTATCATAAGGTGAATGGTGTGTGGACGCCAGTCGCCTCGACAAAAAACGTGTATGGAGCGAATAGAAGATCCTATACTTCTTCTGTTTCCTGCACATTGGTTCCCGGAAGAGAATATAAGGCATCGTGCTCTTCGATGGCTACGGTAAACGGTATCTCTGATACGGGAAGTGCAAGCGTTGGACCTGTGACATACTATTAACCATCAAGGGAGGATGCTGCAAGTCTAACGGCCTGCCGTATCCTCCTTTTCTCTTTCTGCAACTATAGAATGAAAGAAAGGCACATGCGTTGGATGTAATTGATGAAAAGAGCATTAAATCTTTGCTTGAACATCAGAGAAGCCGTGCTGCGGAATACCACTATCTTCGCTCGCGGCAGAAGAAGCATAAGATTTTGACTCAGGAACAACTAAAGCAGATGAATGATCTGGAGGATTGGCTTGCCTGTATTGATAGCATGCTGAGATCTCTGAGTGACGATGAACGCTTTGTTATCCAGCGTCATCTTGTGGATGGAATTGATTGGAACAGAATCATTGCCGAATATGAAATGAAATGGGGTGCCAAGAATGGAAGGTGTCGAAGAACGCTTATTCGGTATCAGAATTCTGCTTTGACAAAACTGGCAAGACGAATGCAAGAGGCTGATCTTCCAGATATAAAATAGCGGACGCCTGGTTGCGTCCGTTTTGCTTTATATTATATGATGATGCTCCAAATTCAGTTCTCCATCGTGCTGGTAAACATCCTGTGTGATGCGCAGAAGAAGACGCAGGGACGAAGATGAACAGCTTTTTCCTAAAGCGAGAATTGCGTTGAGCAATGTTTCCTTTTCTGTATCTATTTCCGGTTGATCGAATACGCCTAGCAGCAAAACCCCCTCAGGTACACCAAAGGTGTCGCAAAACAGAGCCACACGATCTAAGTCAATGGTTGTTTTTCCTGCTTCCGTTCGATTGTACTGCGCAATAGATAAGCCGACCATTTTGGCGGCTTGCTCTTGGCTTAAGCCTTTCGATTCGCGCAATGTCTTGAGATTGCGCCCGAAAATCATGGATCGAGATTTCATACGATACTCCCGCTTCTTGGTTCATTTACATTTTATCTTCAAACTCCCCAACGAAACATATCATTATACGAAATAATCACATCATAACATGAAAATGTGATACAATACACTCAAGGCAAAAGAGGGAGTGAGAGGTAAATGGGCAGAAGAGAGAGCTTGAGTCTTTTTGAGATGGAGTTATACCATAAAACAGGAACGTTATCTAAGACTTACAAGGCGGATGATCAACGACCATATCCAAGAGAAGGAATTTCGTGTGCAATAATGACGCGCGGCGTGATAACCGATGATGCAAAAAACACATCAAAGTATGAAATGTTCATAAACCGGTTTGTAAGTGTAAGCATCAGACGCGGCATAAGGAGGTTCATTATTGCATTAAGAAATGCCAATGATGTTCTTTGTGCAGAAATAGTGCAGAAACATATCTTTCGAAGCGAAGGGGTGCAACTTATATGTATTGATTTAGGCGTAGAACATGACAATGCACTGCCTCAGAATATTCGCAGCAAACTATGGAAGGTACTGGATCAATCAGATTATGTGGAGGATACTGCTTTTGCAGAGGATGAAACAGCGGCGGAAGAACAAGCACTTCTCCTTGCGGATACATTGCTGTTTATTCACGGCATGGAAAGCGGAGAATCAATATGGAATGACTTTTTATGCGGGATTGTGAAGGAAGAGATGTCTCCGAATTACTTCTATGATTTGAAAAAGATTTGGTTGATTTCTCTATCAGATATCTGTGATAGAACGTAGAGAACGGGCGCGAAAAAGCGCCCGTTCTTTTGTAAGTTTTTTCATTCTTATGTTCATATACGCTCCGAGAGGTTCAAGGGTCATTTGTAAGGGAGACCTATAATGAGCGAGCGTAAGATGGATTATTGCACTGATCTGTGTGCAGAAAGAGGACATAAAGTCTGTACTCAGATAATGAGTGGCGCTCTGGATAGCAAATACCGGAGCGCTGTTTGGTCTGGTTGAACGTACTGTGCTTGTTGATAGCTACAGGTTTCAATAGGTGCTAATGCCGATAAGCATGATTTTTAATCAATGGCCGACTGGAAAATGTACTGTTCTTTATGCCTGATACTTATGTTTTTTCATTGCTCAGAGCCATGGCGTCAAATTCATATTGCTTGCTAAATAAGTTTTGACAGGTTATAAAAACAAATTTCCTAAACAGGAACCATGTCTGCATATTTAGGCGGTAGTCTTACCTTATGGGGCACGAAAGAAGGTGAGAGGGCTTGAGCGTGAACGCAGACGCAAAAGTAACAGAGCGTCAGCGCGCAGTATGGCAAGTATTGCTGCGCAGGCGCTTTGACACGGCCTCTAACCTGGCTGTGGAATTTCACGTCAGCGTTCGGACGATGCAAAATGATTTGCACGAGCTCATGCTCTCTCACCCAATAGAATCTGTCCGCGGGCGCTATGGCGGCGGCTATAAGGTGGCAGATTGGTATTCTCCGCAGCAGCATACGCTGTGCGCCGAACAGATCAGAGTTCTGAAAATAGCAGCGTCTCTTGTATCTGCTGAAGACCGGTGCGTCATCAGAACCATACTCGAACAGTTTTCCCCATAGATTCTTTGCACCTTGATAAACAGGCTGATCAATCTGCCTCATAGCAAGCACAGGACATTCATCCGTGTGGAGGGAGCGGCAGACAGGGCGGCGCAAGGACGGTATCCGCGATACCCGAGCGATTCACGCAGCCTGTCAACCGCGCTGCAGCCAGCGCGTTCGCAACGATCCCATGCGGAAATAATGAGACTTCTACTACAGCCCTCCACTGAATGGAGAGGGAGTTCCTGCGGTGTACGATGGTCAAAATGCCGACGGCACAGGCGGGGCTATGACGCGGTGAAGCGGGCCGCGACCTTGTGCTTGCCCCATATTCTACATGGCGACACTGTTGACAGAGGCTGTAGCTATTTATAGAATGTCTGTACCTGCTAATCAGAAAAAACGGAAGGAGGTACAGTGATCCATAAATGTGCAGCACAGTGAAAGGAGAACATATGATGCGTGATTCTTCTGCAGGGGAATGCGTTCAGCGGACATATACCGCCGAGCAGGTGGCTCAAATCCTTGGCATCAGCCTTCGCAAGGCTTATGGGCTTTGCGAAACAACCACACAATTCAAGGTGATGCGGCTGGGAAAGCGATGCCTGCGAATTCACAAGGAATCCTTTGACAAGTGGCTGAACGAGCAAGCGGAGCTTACCTGACCTGAATCAGGAAAGGAAAGCGATCATGGCAACCTACAAAGTGAGGGGCATTGCCCACAACATCATTTATCCCTACCGGACAGAAGATGGCAAGGTCAAGCACCAATGGGAAACCTATTCCACCGAGCTGGAGGCGATGCACAGGAAGGCTTATATCGACTATCTGCAAAAGAATCGGCTTCACCACGAGATCCGAAAGGCTGCCGCCGAATACCAGTGCAAGCGCGCTGTGGAGCGGGAGGTGGTCGAGCGTTTCCGGCCCAGGTCGCCGGAGGAAGCACCGCCGCACGCAGCGGAGGATAATACCGCAAAGACCTATCGGGAGTTTGCGGAGAAGTGGCTGCCCATCCACGCGAGAAAGGAGCGCTTTTCGCCCAACTCCTATGACAGCTATCGCAGCAATCTGGATCGGCATATTCTTCCATACTTCGGTGACCGGGTGATGAGCAGCATTACGGCAGAGGACATTGACGACTTCCTGGACGCGCTGAGCCGGAAGCCCTGCCGCGGGCCCAAGAGCTACGGGAAGCGCCCGGAGGATATTCCGACGCTGTCTTCCAGTACCGTGAAGAAGTGCTTTACGATCCTGACCTCCGGCTTTGAGACGGCAAAGAAGTGGCACTACATCAGCGAAATCCCCAAGGTCACCGCACCCACGGAAAAGACGGTCAAGCGGAGGGCCTGGGATGCCCGGCGCGTTTACGAGGTGCTCGACAGCATCAAGGAGGACGGGCTGCTTCACCTGGCCGTCCACCTGGCGTTTGTCTGCTCCCTGCGGGCTGGTGAAACCGCGGGAATTGACCTGCACACGATTGATTTCCGGGATGGCAGCCTGTGGATCACCCGGCAGATTCAGCGCGTATCAGACAGCGCAATCGGCGTGCTGCCCAAGCATGAGGTGCTGCGCATCTTCCCCAAGCAGGTGCTCACCTCGAAAAGCAGCATGATTCTCAAGGGACCGAAAACGGAGGACAGCCATCGGAAGCAGTATTTGACCACGCCGCTGCTGGATGAGCTGCGCGAGAGATTGGCGCGGATTGAGGAAAACAAGGCGTTCTTCCGCGAGGAGTATCGGGATTACGGACTGTTGATCTGCCAGACAGACGGACGGCCTGTCGATCCCAAGAACCTGGAAAAGAGCTTCAAGGAGCATCAGAAGCGGATCGGTATCCCGGAGAATGAACGCATTGATTTCCAGGGGCTTCGCAAGTCTGGGCAGATGCACAAGGTACGCCTGTCGCAGAACAACTACCAGTTGGTTGCGGAAAACGCCGGACAGTCGCCGGAGGTCCTGATGAACCACTACAACGAGGCGCTGGACTACGAGAAGCGCGCCCTGTCACGGCTGGTGGAGAACAGCTTCTATCCGCATCGGGAAACGGCGGGGGAGGCGCAGGACAGTGCGGATGTGTCCGCTCTGATGGCACAGGTTCAGCAAAACCCGGAGCTGTGCCGGAAGCTTCTGCAATCCCTGACGCTCGGTGCACAGCAGCGCGCCTGATGCAAAGATTTCTGCATGTTAGCAGGATTTGTTAGCAGGCGGCTATGCACATTCATTCGGCGCATAATCATCAAGGCCGTCAAGAGGCCAAAATTAGCTGGGAGTCCGAAAATGTGCCCGAAATGTTAGCTGGAAACCGAGGCCTGATGCAAGCGGCACTTCCCGGTCAAGAGAGGAGGAGAAGCCAGAAAATCTAACAATACAAAGAAAATCGCCCCTGCGAGTTGTCTCACAGAGGCGACTGTCTGGAGCTGATAGCCAGATTCGAACTGGCGACCTCATCCTTACCAAGGATGCGCTCTACCTGCTGAGCTATATCAGCGCTGCAACGAAGTGTATTATATCAGAACGCACCCCGTTTGGCAAGCCTTTTCGCCAAATTTCTTTTCTTTTTCTTCATTTTTTCTTTTGGATGCCCATGGGGCAGAATAAAACCCATCGCCCGCGCCCCGTCCTGATGCGATGCAGCGGGAACGGAGGCGGGGGCAATGGGCTTCAAATCAGTTCTTCGCCGTGCGCTTGAGCGCCAGCAGCAGCAGAATGATGCCCGCACCGGTCAGGATATGACCGATGCCCGCAATGCCGGAGATCGCCGCAGAAGCGCCGGTGGAAAGGGGCGTACCCAGCACCTGCGTCACGCCGCGCACCGTCATCATCACGGCCGTCAGCGGCACGCCGATGTTGTACACGCCCATAAAGACGCGGAAGGTCTTTTGCTTCGCCAGATCTGCACGATCCGCGAACAACGCCACCAGCATGAATACCACCATGCCCAGCAGGAACAGGTGCGTATGCACCTTGCCCAGCGCGGTCACGCCCGTGAAGCCATTGAACTTCGTAAACTCGCGGTAGAACACACCGCCCACCATCGCCGCGATGGCATAGATCATGGATACATTCAGATACTTTTTCATGATGATTCCTTCTTTCCGTCACACATTCATTAGCGTGCCGCCGGGTCATTCACGGGCAGGCCGCCTATTGAACACCGTTCACTTTATGATAAAAGCTGTCCCGCCTTGCGGCGGGTTTCGCTATGTATGTGGTCTTGGGTCAGCGCAGCACCTGACGCAGCACCTGAATCAGCGGCGTGCAGTCGTCCGCACCCTTGATGAGCAGCAGCAGCAGGTGATCCAGCGTGAACTCCGCCAGCATGGCGGCGGTGAACGACTCCGTAAACACCGCCTGATTCACCGCCGGGTCAGCCTCCAGCGCTTCCAGCAGGCCCGCCCTCATGTGGTCAAAGCAGCGATCCATCGCAACCCTCGCTTCGGCCCTGTGCTTGCCGGCAAAGGCCGCCGAATGGGTATTCAGGAAGCCGGGATAGCGCCTTGCTCCCTCGCGGATGCAGCCAAAGATCCGCTCGATGCGCTCCGGAAACGACGCGGCCTCCGGCGCATTTTCATCCATGTGAAAGATCTCTCTCCAAATGCTGCCCACCGTCGCGATGAGCAGATCATCCTTATCCGCATAGTAATTGTAGAGCGTACCCAGCGCAATGCCGCACTCCCGCGACACCGCACGCATACTCAACGCAGCCAGTCCGTCCCTTGCAGCCAGCTCTCTGCACGCCTGCATGATGGCCGCCTTTGACGTCACCCCCGGATTCATCTTGCATCCCTCCAACTTGAACATTGTTCATTATACGAGGACATCTCCGCTTTGTCAAGAGGCGACTTTGTTTTTTCGGTTATTCCTGCTTTCCGGTTTTCTGCGTCCATGCCTCGGCAATCGCCTTCTGCGTCTGCTCATCCGCCAAGCCGGTAGCCTCCAGACCCTTCTCGCGCTGGAACGTCTCCACGGCGCGCGTCGTCAGCCCGCCGAACGCGCCGGAGCGAATGCTCCCGTTGTAATAGCCCAGATCCCGCAGCTGCTCCTGAAGGGTGATGACCGCCTCGCACGGCGTCATGTCCTCGTACAGCGTGCCGTCGGGATAAAAGCGCTCGCTCTTTTCCTCTGCGCAGCGCTGGCAGACGCTGACGCGCGTCCCCTTTTTCTTGCCCTCCGGCGCCTTTGTCACCGTCCATTCGCCCCAGTCGTGTCCCAGCTCGGCGATCTTCTCGCCCTGCACATGACCGCAAACCGTGCAGGTGAATTCGCCCCGGCCCACCTTGGTGCAGGTCGGCTCCCGCGTCACCACCATCTCGCCGTAGGGATGCGGCAGCTTGTCGATGCTCCGGCGCACAAGGTTGCCGCACACCGTGCAAACGCCCTCCTCGCGGCCGGGCTCCGTGCAGGTCGGCTCCAGAAGCACGGTCGTCGTCTCCAGCGTGTGGGGCAGCTTGGCCGTGTGCCGCTGCTCCCAGTGGTCGCACTTTTGGCAATAGCGGAACTGATGTCCCTGCCGCGTGCAGGTCGCAGAGGTCTTGGTTTTCCACGGCCCATAGCGGTGTGCATCCTCCGTCGGGCAGGCCGCCGATGCTCCTGCCGACAGCGTCACCAGCAGCGCCAGCAGCGCCGCGCCCATCCATCTCTTTTTCATCGCATATTCTCCTTCGGATTGCTTCGGTCTTACTCAAATGTCATCTGTGTTTTTCCATTGTAGCATAAGCGGCAGAGCGTTTCAAGCGCCGCCGTTTGTCCTTGATTCTTCCTGCCGCATCCCTTACAATAAAAGACAATGAAAGCCAATCGCCGCACGCCTGCGGGCGTGCATACCCGCTTTGCCTGTAAGGAGGTCGATTTTATGCTTGGCGTACTCAGCAGTCAACCCGCCTTTCTCTTTCCCGATACGCCGCTCACCCCGCTCCCGACCGAGCTGCGCGTGGTCTCCGCGCGCAACGGCAAGGTCGGCGTGCAGATTCTCCTGTCCTGCGCCGGAGAGGCCGCCTCAGTTTCCGTGCTGGGGGACGGCTTTGATACGGCGCTGTATCAGCTCGTCGATGTGCCGGTGGAGTACAACACCGGCAACGGCATCGATCAGGGCGGCGCGATGGTGCTGCTGACCGATCATTGCCCGGACTACGCCGTGCGCCAAGCCCCCTTCCGCGTATATGACTGCCTGCGCCCGCTCCCCGGCGAGGTTGTCCCCTCGGCAAATGGGTGCGCCGCGGCCTATGTCACCCTCGCCCCGCGAGCCGATACGCCCGCGGGCGAGCATCACCTGTCCCTATACCTTCGCAGCGGCGGCGAAACGCACGCGTGCCGCCTCACCTATGTCGTCTATCCCGTGACATTCGACGAGGATCTGTTTGAAACGTCCAACTGGTTCAGCATCCGCGCCATGGAGCAGATGCACGGCGTGGAGCGCGGCACACCGGCGTTTGAGGCGGTCGTGCGCGCCTATGCCCGCTCCATGCGCAGCGTCCATCAGAAGGTGTTTCTGCTGTGGATGCACGAGGATCTCTCCGAGCGCCGCGCGGAAAAGCCCTATCGCTTCGACTTTGAGGACATGGCGCCCATCATCCAGATCTTCTTGGACGAGGGCTTTGACACCTTCGAGACCGGCGGCATCATCTATCATGGCGTGCGCGAGGACGGCTCGCCAGATATGTACACCGCCGATCTCAAGTGCCGCGCCAACCCCTCCGTCTCTGTCGATTCCGACGAGGGCTACGCGCTGCTGTGCAGCGAGATGCAGGCGTTTGCCGATTTCCTCCATCGGCATGGCTGGTCAGACCGCGTGCTCTTCCACGTCATGGATGAGCCGGACGTGCATTACCGCAGCGAGGCCGACCTTCAGGCGCGGCGCGTGCAGTTCATGCTGGCCGCCAACATCGTGCGCCGCTATCTGCCGGGCGTGCGCATCTTTGAAGCCGTCAAGACCACGCAGATGCGCGGCGGCGTGGACATCATGGTGCCCATTACCGACAGCTATGCCCAGCACAAGGCGGCGTTTGATGCCGCCATCGCCATGGGCGACGAGGTCTGGACTTACGTTTGCTGTGCGCCGGAAGGACGCTGGCTCAATCGTTTTCTCGATTCTCCGCTGGCCAACGGCCGCCTGCTGTTCTGGGGCTGCGCCAAATACCGCCTTCGCGGCTACCTGCACTGGGGCTACAACCAGTTTGCCGGCGTACCCGATCCCTTCACGGCCACCAGCGCTCAAAACTGGACGGGCATCGGCACGAATTTCCCCTGCGGCGATGCGTTCATCGTCTATCCGGGCGAGGGCGGCCCGTGGCCGAGTATGCGTCTGGAAGCCGAGCGCATGGGCGCACAGGAGGCCTGCCTGCTGCGTGCGCTGGAACAGCGCGATCCTGCCGCACACGATGCGCTGATTGCAAGGGTCTTTACCGCGTTTGACGATTATAGCCGCGACCCCGACGCGCTCAACGAAGCGCACGAGGCGCTGCTTAGGGCGCTGGCGGATGGGTGATCGGGTTTGCTGATGAACACATTTTATCCTGTTTTCTGATAGAAATGCGTGATAGGCGCGAAGCGAAGAAGGGAGTCTGAGGGACAGCGTCCCTCAGGCAGGTTTGGGCG
>JAXJLD010000117.1:0-100579 GCA_036297385.1 Christensenellales bacterium
CGATAAGCCCCCATGTCTCGTTGGACTGTTTCCCAAGTAACAGACACGAAAATAAGAGCCTGTCATAGAATTTCATAGGATTACGCGGTCTTGCTTCGGATTTCGACTGGGGTGAGACCGTTTTTGAGTGAAATGCGTTCAAAATTGTAGAAGTCAACGTACTCGGTAACGAGCTGCTCCACCTCTGCACGGGTGGTGAAGTGCGCACGATACAAGCACTCCGTTTTTAATGTGCCGAAGAAATTCTCCATTGCCGCGTTATCATAGGGGCAGCCGGGACTGGACATCGAAGGCGAAACGTGATATGCTTGCGTCAGGTCGAAGTATGCTTGTGATGTGTATTGAGACCCTTGGTCACTGTGGAGGGCGAGTCCACCAGTGACCTTTTCTGTTTGCAGAGCTTCGCGGATAGTATCCGTGACAAGAGAAGAAGTCATATTAGCGCCGATTTTCCACGCAAGAACAACCTTTCCACACAAATCCAGCACAGCACACATGTACAGCATATTGCCGGATATCGGAATGTAGGTAATGTCTGTCACCCAGAACTGATTGGGCTTTGCCTGATTGAAACTTCGGTTGAGGAGATTGGGATATTTGTGAACGGCCTGCTGGTAGCGGGTATAGGGCCTGCTGCGACGAACGACCGACAGAAGGTTCAGCTTGCGCATGACCCGAAGGATCGCCTTGGTGTTCACCAGCATCCCGGTTTTGCGCTGAATCCAGAGCCGGACGCGGCGAATACCGTAAGTCTGCTTGCTCTGCTTCTGGCACTCCATGACCAAGTCAATCAGCCACTGATCCTTTGCTTCCTTTTTCTGGCGACTTCTCCATGCGTAATATCCGCTACGGCTTACCTCGAACACCTCGCACATGGCTTCGATACTGTATTTCCCACGGAAGCGTTCAATGACCCGATACTTCAGCTTCACCTCCTTCCAGCTTCGGACAGAAAATTTCGCAGTAATTCCACCTGCATCCGCAGCTTCACGAGTTCATTGTGCTGTTTTGCTTCCGCACTGGCTGCCTCCTTGCGTGGACGTCCCTTGGGGCGCGGAATGTATCCGGCTGCCAGCTTTCGTTCTTTGGCATGGTGTCGGTGCATTGCGCCGCGCACTTCTTCTCGTGTCAGTCCCAGACTTGCTCCAATTTCTCGGTACGTTTCTCCTGCTTTGGTGCGTTCTTCAATGATGCTAATCAGATGCTCGACTTTCGTATACTTTCTTGACATGTGAATGACCTCCTGTCGTAGTTTCTATTCTACAACAGGAGGCCATTTTTTTCATTGTCTGCTTAACGGGAAACAGTCCATTCTAATAAGGGGGAACATGTTTTGGCTTTCCATTTATATGAAAGACGAATAGGGGAATCAAGGCTTATTCTCAACGCGGCATATGTGAACGCCGCCGTGCGCATCCTTGGTGTAGCCGTACCAGATGCCGGTTTCTGGCGTAAGGAAATGGGTGCCGACGCCATGCGCATTGCACACAGCGCTGAATTCATCGGCCATCAGATCCAGCTCGTTATAGGAGAAGTGCTGCTGATGTTCAGGCAGAGCAGCCTTTGCTTTGACCGAGGCAATAAATTCGCCCATGTGCCCACAGGTGGGATTGCGCCTGTCGTATCCAAGGCTTGCGCCTGCAACCTGATACATAAACAGATCGGGACATGCGTCCTGATAGAAGTAGGATCGGGATTCAAAACCGATTCCATCAGGCTGCATTTCGGAATTCCAGATAAGGATGGTGAAGCCCTCGTCCGTGGTGATCTTCATGTTCATGATCTCTCGTTCGTAGATCATCGCCCAAAGCTCATAGAAGTTGATGGTTCCATCGGTGCGGATGTATTTGGCAGGATCAAGCGTATCGGCAACGGGCTGCTTGCTAAGGTTATGGTTGGAACGGCAGGTTTCAAGCGTGAAGCCGTGGAAAACAAACTTATCATGCGCCCCGGCGGCATCAAAGTAGTGCTTGTTGTACGCGATCTTGTTTTCATGCTGGAAGATCAGTGAGGGCATGGCGTGCTCAGGCGCGATGATGTGCGCACCCGGATAGTTTTCAAGCACAGAAGGGAGCTCTCCGGTGTGATCAAAATGAGCATGTGTCAGCAGGACGTAATCCGCGCCATTCACCCATTTGCCGCCTGGCAGATCGGTTGGCGTATACTTGTATTCGTTGTGTGTGTTATCGGGATTATCAAAATACGGGTCCATGACCAGCGTCTTTCCATTGGGAAGAACAAATTCATAGAAATTCACGCCGCTCCAACGCACCTTGAGAAGAAGCTGCGGATCATCCCATGCACGCGTCTCGAGCGTGTTGCGGTCAATAACGCCGGATAAACCGGGCACGGACGGCGTGGCTACATTTTGCGGCGTTTCGGTGACGCGAGGCTGATCCGATACATTGCCGTCAGCCAAAGCAGAAGCCGGAATGAAGCCGGAATTGACCATGGCCATGCCGAGCGTGCCGGCTGCTGACGCGGCGGAAATCTTGAGAAAACTGCGGCGAGAAATGTCTTTGCTCATATGGAACATCCTTTCTGCAATCTGAGCGAGATTTGATGGGGGAATGTTGCCTATGATGCGTCAAAATAAGCGACCTGCTGTTGTGAATAGTGTACAATTCAAGCGTGTAAAAGTCCAATATCATGATGTAATAGATAGGAGACATTCTTGTTATAGAATTCTGATTTTTTGATTTACAGAACGATATGAATGAGATAAAATGAAGAAAATGCTCTTTTGAACAAGCGGGGGATATCCGCAAAGCGAGGGGACGCGATGAGACTTCGGGAGTATGAGTATATTCTGGCCATTGCGCGGGAGAAGAATATGATACGCGCAGCGCAGTATTTATCCGTATCGCAGCCCGCGCTCAGCCGCCTGCTGACAACGGTTGAGGCTGAATTGGGCACGCCGCTCTTCCTGCGCCGCGGACGCGAAATGACGCCTACGGAGGCAGGGAAAGCATATCTGGCAAATGCGCAAAAGATGGTGGAGATGAATGAACGATTTGGGCAGCAGATGAAACAGTTCTCTGCGGGGCGCCGCCAACTGACCATTTCCTGTCCGGCCATTCGCGTGGGTTTTCTGGTTGGAAGCGTACTCAAAATCATGCGGGAAACATTGCCTGATGTGTTTATTGAGGTCAAAAGTGCATCACAGAGCAGTCTGATAACTGGTGTCAGCAAGGGCGAGTATCCAATGGCCTTGGGCATTATTGACGATGAGTGTGAGCGCTTGCTTTCTTACAAGCTGGTAGGAATGGAAGAAATGGTACTTGCAGTTGGCGCAGATCATCCTCTGATTCAAGAAGCAGAAAAGGGCAAGAAGTATCCATTCATACAGGCTAATAAATTGGAACGAGAGTGGTTCATTCTTTCCCGGAATGATTCATATAGCGCATCCTTTGCCCAGAATTTTTTTGAAGCAAAGGGGATTTCACCGCCGATTGCTATGCGGGTTCCACTGACCAGCATGCTCCTCCATGCGGTTGCCGATGGAACAGGGATTGCGATTGTGCCGTCAGTGCCGCTGGATGGCACGCCGCTGGAAGGGCGTATACGATACTTGTCCATCTGCGATGACTTTGAGGGGCAGGCGGTGGGTGTCCTGTTTTCCAAGAACAGAGTGCTGACTGAGGAGGAGGCGCTTCTCGTTGATTTACTGCGCAGGGCATATGCGGAGAACAGAGGATAATTGTTTGCGAAATTGTTACACCTGTATCGACATGAGTGTGACAAAAAGTGTGTAAACTCGGCCTTTTTAATGCGAACAACGGGGTGGATTTGATGAAAAATGAAAAAAATTGTCAATTAACCTAAAAAGAAGAACAATAATTTAACAAACAAAGCATTAAGAAACGCTTGACGAATCCGTCGGACATCGGTTACAATAAGCGTGAAGATGCAGGTCTGCGAATCAGGCGGACAATCATCACCAAGTGTATAGCTCCAAGCCGCCAGTGCCTACTGGGTATATGCGGCCAATGGGTGGCGGGGGCAACCGCGTCGCCTGCCTGATGCGAAGGAGTGCGAAACAAGGATACAGCGTAGCTGCGCGGGGTCTTTGTTTGGTACTCTTCATTTTTTGCCTGCGTTTTTTGTTCCTGTAGGTTTGCAGGGATGTATTGAGTAAATAAGGAGGAGAGAAAACCATGTCTGACAAGAAACGTTTCCTTGACAAGGACTTCACGCGCCGTCAGTTCCTCAAGCTCTCTGGTAAGAGCTTGGTTGGCGTGACGATGTCTTCCGCGATGCTCTCTACCCTCGGCGTGACCGCCTCCGCTCTGGCGGAAGATAAGGTCAAGGTTTGGGCTTTCCCGCAGGGTCTGCTGGTTGTCAACCCGGATCGCTGCGTGGGCTGCCAGCGCTGCGAGATCAACTGTACGCTGACGAATGACGGCTGCTGCTCCAGCTATATCTCCCGCGTAAAGGTGACCCGTAACCTGTACTCCAGCCGCAATGGCAATGGTCTGTACACGGATAACAACTGGGTGTATTTCCCGGATACCTGCCGTCAGTGCGAAGATCCGGCTTGCGGCAACGCCTGCCCGATGGGCGCGATCTATGCCGATATCGACGGCATCCGCAAGGTGGACGCCGAGAAGTGCGTGGGCTGCGGCGCCTGCACGCAGGCTTGCCCGTGGCATATGCCGACCGTCAATCCGGTGACCAAGAAGTCCTCCAAGTGCGTGATGTGCGGTGCCTGCGTTGAAGGCTGCCCGTCCGGCGCACTTTCCATCATCCCGTGGGACAAGGTTTCCGCTGCTGCTCAGGAAGTCTGACCACAGCAACAAGAATAATCAGAGGAGGAATTCACAATGTCTGTTAAGAATGGCATCAACGGCTGGGCTGGTTCGATCCTGCGCATCAACCTGACCACCGGTCAGATCACCACGGAAGATACGCTTCCGAAGTATAAGCCGTATATCGGCGGCATGGGTCTTGGCTACAAGGTCATCTGGGACGAAGTTCCGCTGGAGAGCGATCCGCTTGGCCCGGATGCGAAGGCTGTCTTTGCTGTTGGCCCGCTGACGGCTTCTGGCGTGCCGTGCTCCGGCCGCATGAATATGTCCTTCCTGTCCTGCTGGTCCAAGGGCTACTCCATCATCGACGCGCACATGGGCGGCCACATCGCGCACGCTTTCAAGTATGCGGGCTATGATGCTCTCATTCTGGAAGGCCAGAGCGACAAGCCGGTGTACATCAAGATCGATGATGAGAAGGTCACCATCGAGGATGCGAGCCACGTTTGGGGCAAGGGCACCTTCGAGACCAACGCGACGCTGACCAAGGAAGCGGGCGACGAGTTCGACGTGGCTTCTATCGGTCTGGCTGGCGAGAATCTCATCCCGTATTCCACGCTGATTACCTCCGTCGGCAACTCCGGCGGCGCTGGCATCGGCGCACTGATGGGCTCCAAGAAGGTGAAGGCTCTCGTCGTCCGCGGCACCGGCGCTGTGAAGATCGCCCGTCCGCTGGAGGTTAAGCTCCTCTCCAACTACATGATCAAGGATCTGGTTGGCGGCAACAACAACCACAATGTGCCGACTCAGCCGCAGTCTTGGTCTGAGTACACCGCAATGCCGGCCAACCGCTGGCAGGGTGGCCCTGGCGTCACTTGGGATAAGGCGCCGCATGGTCCGGTCGATACCGGCGAGCAGAAGCCGGGCGTCATCAATGTGGCGGCGATGCGCTGCAACAAGGGTGTGTTCGACTTCGGTCCCATTGCTGAGAAGTACACCGTCAAGAACGGCGGCTGCTCTTCTTGCCCGGTTCGCTGCTACACCGAGTATGATATGGATCCGCTGGCTGATTACGATCTGCCGACTCACGTTTCCAACACCTGCATGCCGATCATTTCCGGTAAGTCCATCTTCCCGGAGGGAACCCATGACTTCGTTGACGAGGGCGACTGCAAGATGATTCTGGGCGGCGCGCTCTCTCGTGCGCAGGACGATTATGGCGTATGGTGCAACTACGGCAACCTGTACTCCGACTTCACCCGTGCCTACAACGACGGCATCCTCAAGGAGCACATGACGGAGGAAGAGTGGAATTCCGTCAACTGGCAGCTCATGAAGGATGGCGATCCGCGCTGGGCGTTCGAGTTCATGCGTTTGGTTGCTGAGGGCTTCTCTGCGTTCGGCGTGATTGGCAAGGGCTCCTACTATATGTACAAGGAGTGGGGCCTGGACGACGCGACCAAGAACAGCGCCGGCAAGAACTACTATGATGAGGTCAATGGTAAGAATACCAACGTGACCTACAACGGCTATCCGAAGCATCACTCCTCTGAGGATGCGTGGCAGTCTGGCCTGCTCTTCAACGCGATGTACAACCGTGACTGCATGATTCACCACCTGACCAACTTCTGCCGCTCCGGTTCTCCGTATGAGGAGGTCATCAAGCCGGTGCTGGAGAGCTTCTTCGGTGAAGGCTGTGTGGATGCGCCGAAGGCGTACACCCCCATCAACGAGAACAAGGTCAAGCTGGCGAAGTGGGCGTTCAACGGCAAGCAGTGGCATGATTCTGCTACGCTGTGCAACTGGATGTACCCGATGACCCTGTCCATCGCTCCGTACCGTGGATACAAGGGCGACCTTGATCTCGATGCGAAGTACATGAGCGCTGTTGTCGGCGAAGAATACACCCGTGAGAGCCTCGAGTTTGAGTCCGAGCGTATTTCTAACCTGCTGCGCGTGATGACCGCTGTATCCTTCAACAAGCGTCTGGGCAGCACCAACCTGCGCAAGGATCATGACGCGATCCCGGATTGGGTGTTCGACAAGGAGCCGGACTTCAAGGCGTTCGAGCAGGGCACCGTGAAGATGGACCGTGACGACGTCAAGAAGGCGTTCGATATGTTCTACGAGGCGATGGGCTGGGATGTCGAGACCGGTATCCCGACTCGTGAGACGCTGGAGAAGTTCGACCTGAAGGATTGCGCGGACAAGCTCGCGGAGCTGGGTCTGATCAAGTAATCCAGGTGTGATCTCCGAACATAGTGGAAACGATGGGAGGAATCGTCAGATTCCTCCCATTTTCTTTTGAGCAACAAGAAAGGGGTGTTTGCACATGCTTTTTGGACGCCGCAAGCCCGGATTTGCCAAGGAAGTGGAGCTGAAGCCTGAGGATATTTCCGGCGAATTCTCCGATCGCAACGATCCGGCCCGCCAGGATGCTAACCCTAAGTTTGAAAAGGATGAGATGGCTGCCGCCGCGCAGGCTGTCATGAATGGCACGGCTGCGGAAGCTGTCGTGCCGAGCAAGGATGCGCCGGTTGATGTGTTTGATTATATGGATTCCCTGCCGGAGGTGCATGATCCGTTTGAGCCGAGCGAGAATCCGATGATTGAAGATCCGAATGCTGAGATGGATTATACCCAGCTTAAAGAAGGCGAGATTTTGGCCAACTTCATTCGCGAGCGTACGCAGGGCGTCAGCCTGACCCCGCGCAAAGCGCTTGAGGAGGAAGATCCGACCATCACCGACACGATTGATGAAATGCTGTCGCTGGAGTCTTGCCAGGATATCCGCTCTGTCAAGGGGCAGAAAGACGAGTACTTCTATTCCATTGAGTATATGGCGAAGAACTATGCAATGATTGCCATGCTTGTCTATGAGAAGGATATTCCGCACACCATTGCCCATATGGTTCGCTTTAATTGCAAGACCTATCCTGCGCCGTCTCCGCTGGAGTACTTCATGCGCAGCCCGTTCAGCTATACCAAGCCGCAGCTTGACCATGCGCTGCATATGATTGAGCAGAACGAGGCCTATAAGGATATCAAGGTGCTGCACACTTGGAATAATCAGAGATATCTGTATTCCGAAGATGTGATGACGAAGAAGTACGCTCAGGTTTTGGCTGATGACGCGGAAACCAGCGAATCTGATCGCCGCTGAGCAGAATAACGATCAAAGCCAAAAGGAATCCGTATTCCATAAGGATGGAAACGGATTCCTTTTCTATGTTTTTGTAATACTATTTCTGAATGGAAAAGATTGTGTGCGTAAGCTTCATTGGGTAATCTTCGATCTATGGGATTTGCTGAAATGGTACTGCCATGAGATGCGCATGGGTGTGATTACCGGAAACAATTCGAAAGTTGGGCGAGCAGTTGTTCGCGGTTTTCCGGCGTAACGGTCAGTACAGTTACATCATGCCGCTGCATGATCTGTGCAACGTGCGGGGAATCGCACTTTTGCAGCACACCGATTACACGTTTGTCCGAATTCAGGCAGGCATACACCTGTGTGACAAATTCATGCGCTTGGCTTTCGAGCTTGCCCAGCTCGTCCATCAGAATAAAGGGCGCAGAGGATGACAGACTTTTCTGAAGGATCATCACGCCGTTTTCTTCAAAGACGGGCAGAACGGGTACGCTGCGCCTTTCCTCGATGCGCGCACAGCAGATGCAGTCGTTCCGATAGGGCGGCATCTCTACACGCCCGTGCAGCGTGAAGCCGCGCCGCTCCTGATTGGCATAAAATACACGCGTTTCAAACCCGGTACATTCGATACCGCACTGTTCTATCAAACGGCGCAAAAGCGTGGATTTGCCCACCTGCTTTTCGCCGGTCAGAAACAAGTGGCGGCGCAATTCAGGCAGGTCACTCGGCATCCTGCGCCTCCTTCGCCCATGCGAGAACAGCGGCACGCTGCTCGGCGGTCAGGCGAATTTCGCGGCCATCAACCGTAAGCTGGACAGCATCCTTCTCCTGCTTTTTTTCGTTGTGATGACAGCCGCACTGGCAGAAGCCATCATCTGTCACACCAGCCACCGGCGGCAGCGGCTCGTCCAGAAGGGCGCAAGGCGTAATGTCGGGAATGGTTTGGTCGATATAGTCGAGCAGAGCGTCGGCGTTGTCAAGGGCGTTGAAGCGCGGCAGCGGCAGCTCGATTTCCGGCTTCTGGCTGATGCGGCCGGAAAAGGCGAATGTACGGCTGTTCATGCGCAGCAGCGCGTCCTCCCCCTGATGGGCGCAGACGATGCGCGGAACAGGGGATGCATAGTCGCCCTCCAGCAGCACGTAGTCAAAGCCTTCGTAGGCGCTGAGAATCCGGGACAGCGGCAGAGCTTCGGGATAGAGGAACGTGGTTTCAAACTTGGCGCGCGCACAGACCAGCTCGCTGCCGGCGCGGCGGTGCTTGGCAGTGTTGCTGGTGGGCTTATCTATGGAGAATGTGGGGCAGAACACCGTCTTGCAGGTGCCGACCTTCTTGCCGCGGCGGCGGATGGCCTCAACCAAGGAGGTGACAGTGCTGGTCTTGCCGGATTTGCGGATGCCGACGATGGTAACAATCTTCATTGTGATCCCTCTCACTTCATCATGTCAAATTCATATCAAAGCATGAAACGCCTATCATTATACCTTACAATCCCCGGAAATGCAAATATGAAGAACAGAGAGAATGGGAAAGCGCCTCGTCCTGTCGAACTTTTCTTGTCAGGTGCTGGGCTTTGCGTTATAATTGTATCCAAATGGTGACGGAGGGCGCGGGATGGCAGAAATAGAAGAGATTTGCGCGCGGCTATGCTTGCTGACGCGGGAGGCTTGGCAGAAGGGGCTTCCTGCGCCAATGTCGCGCGAGATGGTTCGCCGTATGCTGCAAAAGGGCGCACTTCGTGCGCTGACTCTGCGGCAGGTGCAGGGTATTTCTGAGGAATGTTATCTGCGTGCAGAAGCGCTGCTTTCTCGTTCCGCACAAATGTATCAAGCTATTGAAAGAACGCTGGCGCAGGGGTATGATGTGCTGTTGCCGGAGGACGAGGATTGGCCGATCAATCTGTATGCGCTGGGTGAGCAGATGCCTCAATTTCTCTTTGTGCGCGGTAACCGTGAGCTTTTTCGGCGCAGGTGCGTAGCCGTTGCAGGCAGTCGTGCGATTGAGCCAAGCACAAAGCTGCTTGCGCGGAAATGTGGAGCGCAGCTCGCACGCGAGGGATATGTCATGGTCAGCGGCGGCGCGAATGGCGTGGATACGGAGGCGCATTGCGGCCTGTTTGAAGAAGGCGGAAGTTTGATTCTGGTTCCGGCTATGCCCGTCCAAAGGCTGCTTGGGCAGGAAGAACTTCGCCATGCACTGAAAGAAAATCGGCTTTTCATCGTTTGCGATACGTGGCCGGAAGAACGTTTTTCTGCCCCAAAAGCCTTGATGCGCAATCACACGATTTATGCGCTTGGCGATGCTGCGATTGCTGTCGCATCGCGCAAGAAAAGAGGCGGCACCTGGGATGGAGCAATGGCCTGCCTGCGCGGCAGATACACGCCCGTTTATGTCGCGGATGAGATTGGCCCGGACTTTATCGGCAATCTACATCTTCTGTCACAAGGCGCAAACTTGGTTTGCCTGCGCAGATCTTTGGGCGATCAGCTTTTTACAAAGGAGAAATGGATATGCAGGTGATGATGCCGACCATTCCTGTGAAAGAAGCGCTGCACATGATGGGATGGCGGGGATTGGAGCTTGATCCTGTGCTGCTGGAGCAGGTAAAGGCGCTGATTGCGCAGGCAGAGCAGATGCTTGAGCCGCGAGTCATTATGCAGCGATTTCCCATTGCGGAGGACGGCACGCTACAGGGAACAGCCTTTGCCATACAAGGAAAGGACGTGCGTGATATGCTGCAAGGCTGCTCGGAAGCGGTGCTGCTGGCTGCAACGCTGGGTGTGCAGAGCGAGCGTATGCTCTTGCAGATGCAGGCGCGCGATCGCGCGAAGGCCGTCATGTTGGATGCCGTGTTCAGTGCGGCTATTGAAGCGGTATGTGATGCACAGGAATGTGCGCTGCGTGAAGCTCTGGAAAAACAAGGACGTTATCTGACGGATCGGTTCAGTCCGGGTTACGGCGATATGCCGCTGGCACAGACAAAGGGCATGTGCAGCGTGTTAGAAGCGGAGCGGCGCATCGGTCTGACGGTATCGGCGCACGGACTTATGATTCCGCGCAAATCGGTTACGGCAATCATGGGCATAAGTACGCAGCCGGTAAAACGCAGGGAGGGCGGCTGTTCAGCGTGCGCCATGCGTGAGCAGTGCTTGCTGCGCAAATCGGATGAGCCGATGCTGGAGCAATGCAGTATGGAAAGGAATCGGGCATGAAGCACACACAGAATATCACGCTGCTGGATGGGGCGATGGGTACGCTGCTCCAGCAAGAGGGGCTTCGATTGGGTGAGCGCCCGGAGATTCTCTCTATAACTGCGCCGGAGAAGGTGGAACACCTGCACCGAAGCTATGTGCAGGCTGGCGCACAGATGGTGCTGGCAAACACGTTTGGTGCGAATGCGCGCAAGCTCGAAGGTACGGGATATGCCGTCGAGGAGATGATATCCGCTTCTATTGCTGCTGCAAAACGTGCTTGCGCAGGGAGCAGCGCAAAGGTGGCGCTGGATATCGGCCCGATTGGCGAAATGCTGGAGCCGCTTGGCACCATGCGATTTGACGATGCGTATGCGCTTTTTGCGCAGATGATTCGCGCTGGGGAAGCGGCTGGCGCGGATGCGGTGTTTCTAGAAACATTTTCCGATCTGAACGAGCTGCGTGCCGGGGTGCTGGCGGCGAAAGAATGCAGTTCGCTTCCTGTATTTGCCTCGATGACTTTTGAAGCATCCGGCCGGACATTTCTGGGTGTGGATGCGCGCTGTGCAGCAATGTCTCTTGGCGCACTTGGCGTTCAGGCCGTGGGAATGAACTGCTCATTGGGGCCTACGGAGGCAGCGCCCATTCTGCGAGCCATGCGCGAGGCGACCGATCTGCCGCTGATCCTCAAACCCAATGCGGGCCTGCCAGATCCGCAAACGGGTGGTTATGCTGTCGGGCCGGAAGCGTTTGCCAAGGCGTGTGGAGAGTTGACGAATATTGGTGCAGCGTACATCGGCGGATGCTGCGGCACATCTCCGGCGCATATTGAGGCGCTGCACAGAAGGATCGGCGGGCGCATAGCGACGTGGGAGGGCGTTGCCACGCATGGTGTATGCTCTGCTCAGCAGATCTGCGCCTTTGGACAAGGGGTTCGCGTTATCGGAGAGTGTATCAATCCCACCGGCAAGAAGCGTCTTCAGCGTGCGCTGCTGGAGGGCGATCTCTCCGAGGTGGTCGCAATGGCGATCGAGCAGGAGGAGGCCGGTGCGCAGATTCTGGATGTGAACGTGGGCATGCCGGGCATTGATGAACCGGAGATGATGCGCCGCGTTGTCGCGGCGATCTCGGGGGTGGTTGCGCTTCCGCTGCAAATTGACTCATCCAACCCTGCGGCCATCGAGGCGGGGCTGCGTGCCGCGCCGGGAAAGAGCATCATCAACAGCGTGAATGCCCCGCGCACGTCTCTGGATGCCGTGCTTCCATTGGCCAAAAAGTATGGCGCGGCTGTTGTGGCGTTGACGCTGGGCGATAGAGGTTTGCCTGCGACGGCACAGGAGAGGCTTGAACTTGCACAGAGGATTTTGCAGGCGGCGCAGCGCATGGGGATTCGCCGGGAGGATGTAGTGGTGGACTGCCTGACGATGACCGTTTCTGCGCAGCAGGCTCAGGCATGCGAGACGCTCAAGGCCGTGCGGGCTGTGCGCGAGGAAATGGGGCTGGAGACGATGCTGGGCGTTTCCAATATTTCCTTTGGGCTTCCGCGGCGCACGGGGGTAACACAGGTGTTTTTGTCGCAGGCTCTCGGAGCGGGATTGACTTTGCCCATTCTCAACCCAAACCAACGGGAACTGATGGATACCGTTGAGGCGTGCCAGGTGCTGAGCGGCGAAGATGCAGGATGTGCGGCCTATGTCAGCCGCTATGCAACCAAGCGCGAAGCACGCTCTGCCGTGCAGGATAATATGACGCTCGAACAAGCGATTGTTTGTGGTTTGAAGCGCGAAGCGAGTCATTTTGCGGATCAAATGCTGCATGAAATACCGCCGCTTGAATTGACGGAGCGATACCTTATTCCGGCGCTGGATCACATCGGCGATCAGTATGAGCGGCAGGAAATCTTTTTGCCTCAGCTCATGAATGCGGCGAGTGCGGCCGGTGCGGCATTTGAGGTAATCAAGGACGCGATAGGGCGAAGCGGCGTGCAGGCGCAGGAGAAGGGGCCGATCGTGCTGGCGACTGTGGAAGGTGATATTCACGATATCGGCAAGCAGACCGTGCGCACCGTGCTGGAAAGCTATGGATTCCGCGTGGTGGATTTGGGACGTGATGTGCCGCCTGAGCGCATAGCAGAGGCAGTCCGGCGGTATAGCGCGAAGCTGGTGGGGCTATCTGCGCTGATGACCACGACGCTGCCAAGTATGCACAGGACGGTTTCTTATCTGCGCAAAGAAGGACTGTGCGTGCCAGTGATGGTCGGTGGTGCGGTGCTGACGCCTGAATATGCTGCCGAGATTGGTGCAGATGCCTATGCCCGGGATGCAAAGCAGGCAGCAGACATTGCGCGCACGCTTCTTAGATGAGGAATCGAGCCGTAAAGTGCAAGGAATGGAGCGTCATTTGAATGATTTTCTCGCAAACGAGGCGAAAAGGACTTGATGGAACTGCCTTTTTGTGGGATAATATGAAATGGTATGTGTAGAATGACGACGACCGCAGATAAAAGGAGAACCATAAAGCCATGATCGCAACCCAAAATGTATCGCTCTCTTATGGCGGAAAGCCGCTCTTTAAGAATGTCAATATCAAGTTTACCGCCGGCAACTGCTACGGCATCATCGGCGCAAACGGCACCGGAAAATCGACGTTCCTCAAGGTGCTGTCCGGCGAGCTAGAGCCGACGACGGGCGACGTCTTTATGACCCCCGGCGAGCGCATGGCCGTTTTGAAGCAGAACCACTTTGAATTTGACGAATATGAAGTCCTTACCACGGTCATCATGGGACACAAGCGCCTGTATGAGATCATGAAGGAGAAGGACGCGCTCTACGCCAAGGAGGATTTTACTGACGAGGATGGCGAGCGTGCCAGCGTGCTGGAGGGTGAGTTTGCGGAGCTGGATGGTTGGAACGCCGAAAGCAACGCGGAGATGATCCTCACGGGTCTGGGCATCAGTCTGGACATGGAGCATATGCTCATGAAGGAGTTGGACGGCAGCCAGAAGGTCAAGGTGTTGTTGGCGCAGGCGCTCTTTGGCAACCCGGATATCCTGCTGCTGGACGAGCCGACCAACTATCTGGACATTCAGTCTGTCCGCTGGCTGGAGAATTTCCTGCTGGATTTCCCGAACACGGTCATCGTGGTCAGCCACGACCGTCACTTCCTCAACAAAGTCTGCACGCATATCTGTGATATCGACTTTGGCAAGATTCAAATGTATGTGGGCAACTATGACTTCTGGTATGAGTATACCCAGATGGCGGCGCGCCAGCAGAAGGATCTCAACAAGAAGAACGAGCAGAAGATCAAGGAACTGCAGGCGTTCATCCAGCGCTTCTCTGCCAACGCCAGCAAGAGCAAGCAGGCCACCAGCCGTAAGAAGCTGCTGGACAACCTGCAGATGGAGAACTTCATGCCGTCCTCCCGCCGTTATCCGTATATTGCATGGAAGCCGGATCGCGACATCGGCAACGATCTGCTGACGGTCAGCAATCTCTCCAAGACGGTCAACGGCCGCAAGGTGCTCAACAATATTTCCTTTGTCCTCACCCCGGGTGACAAGGTTGCCCTTGTCGGCACGGATGAACTGGCGCGCACGACGCTCTTCCAGATTCTGATGGGCGAAATGGAGCCGGACGAGGGCAGCTTCAAGTGGGGTGTAACCACCTCGCAGAGCTACTTCCCCAAGGACAATGGCCCGTATTTTGATGACTGTGAGTACAACCTGATCGATTGGCTGCGTCAGTTCTCTGAGAGCCAGTACGAGAGCGATATCCGCGGCTGGCTGGGACGCATGCTCTTCTCCGGTGAGGATGCGCTCAAGCAGGCGAAGGTGCTTTCCGGCGGTGAGAAGGTTCGCTGTATGCTGGCGCGCATGATGCTTTCCGGCGCAAATGTGCTGTTGCTGGATGAGCCGACCAACCACTTGGATCTGGAGTCCATCACGGCGTTGAATAAGGGCATGATCGAGTTTACCGGTTCGATGCTCTTTGCCACGCAGGATCACGAGTGTATCCAGACGGTGGCCAACCGCATCATGGAGATTCTGCCGGGTGGACTGGTGGATCGCCGTGAGAGCTATGACGATTACCTCGACAGCGAAGTGGCTGCTCAGCAGCGCGCGGCGCTCATGAACGCGTAAGCATTTCATTTGGCAGGCTTTTGCAGATGTGCGAAAGCCTGCTTTCTTTTATTGCCAGTATGCGGCGGCACATGGCGGAGAACGATACGGTCAGGCTCACAGTATGGCGAAAGCGGGGCGGAAGCAGCATGGTCAGAATGAGTGCGCTGCGCAATTGTCCGGTAATCTGCCAAAATCGGCAGATCGGCCTCTTGCAGAGTGTCCGTCTGGATGCGGCGCAAAAAAGGGTTCAGGCGCTGGTGGTATCCTGCGGATTGCGTGGAAAATGCGTGGTGCCCGGACGGCAGATTCAGGCCGTCACGGATGCGTTTATTCTGGCGGAGCAAACGGAACGATATCGGCGCGCCTATGAGGAGAAGGGAAGCTCCTTTGTGCGCGATACCACCGGTATGCTGGCAGGCCGCATCACGGATTATGCATTGGATGAGCGGACGCTGGCTGTTCAGGCAATTGAGATCTTGCCGGGGTATTGGCCGGCAAGCTGTCGGAAACGGCTTTGGGCGTTTGCCTTTCACCATGCAGAGGAGCCGGACGGAAGCCTGATTGTTCCGGCTTCGTTGGGCAGTGAGCTGATCTTTCAGAGGGAGGGAACTTGAGATGCGCGTGTCCACCATGAAAGGTATTGCGGCGGGCGGCCTGCTGGGGCTGACCGTCGGCGCAGGCATGATGATGATGCCTCAGGGAAAACGAATGAAGCGTGTGCTGGCTAAAAATGGCCCGCAGCTATTCAAACAGGTTGCCGATTGCTGGGTCAAGTAAGCACGGATATGCAGAGGCAGATGAACGGCAGAGGGGAAGTCCAAGAGACTTTCCCTCTCTTTTGTGAGGATTCAGTCTGGGAGGCGGTTGCGTGAATGGCAGACGTTGGGCGAGGTATGCCCTGCCGCTGCTTCTGACAGGGATGTTTTTGTATCGCCGCCGCGATGCGGTGATGAACATTGCAGCGGTATGGGGCTTTGCATCCGCTTTTACGCTGCTGCTTTCGCCGGTTTGCAGCCGTCTGGAGCGGCGCGGCGTGCGCACGCACATAGCGGCCGGGATGGCTATCGGCGGTTTTCTGCTGATGATTCTGCTCGCGGTATCGACCTTTGTGCCGTATTTGGTTGCGCATACGCTGGCGCTTGTGCAGCGCAGCATACCGGCGCTGATGAAAGCGATGCAGCAGATCGGGGAGGCGGCGCAGCGCTGGGGATTGCAGCACATCGGCGGTGGATATGGAGAGGAGTTGGCTTCGGTCGCAGGCGGCGTGACAGCGCTGGTGGCGCGCGGCGGCATGATGCTGGCTGCGCAGACGGGAAGAATGTTGTTTGCGCTGGTGGTTTCGTATTATTTGCTGGGCGAGCGCAGGCGTATTGGGGGACATTTGCTTTTATGCGTGCCGCCGCATCGGCGGGCGGCGGTGCTTTCAGCGCTGATGGCTTGTCGAAATGCGGCAATGGGATACGTCTCGGGTATGCTCAAGACCAGCGCGTTTGTGGGTGCGGCAACCTATCTGGGGCTTTTGCTGATCGGTGTGCAGGACGCACTGCTGTTGGCGCTGTTTATGGGTGTGTTTGAAGTGCTGCCGTATATGGGGCCGGTTCTGGCTGCTGTGCCGATTGTGCTGAGTGCGCTGTCGCAGGGATGGCATCAGGCATTGCTTGCACTTGCTTTGGTGGTGCTGGTGCAGCAGGTGGAGGGGAGCTTTGTCAGCCCGTATTTTACAGCCTCCGGCACCTCCATTCATCCGCTTACCGCGTTGCTGAGCGTATTTGTATTGGGCAGCCTGATGGGCGTATGGGGCGTCCTGCTTGCCGTACCGCTGACGGCAGCGCTGCAAAGCGCCGCGTGGTCGCTGCGGCGAAACGGCGGTATGGCGCTTGGCCTATAGACCGCGGAAAGAATTTGCGCGTTCGGAGATTGAAACCGTCCGCCATATCGTGTATAATGGAGCTTGCTAACAAGCGAGTAGGGGGGGACGTACCATGATCAATTCAGATATGGGGACGCAGCATTTTAAGGCCATCAGCGATAATCCACAGGACGCGCAGACCATCCTGCTGTGCGTGTATCACGCGCTTTCGGCCAGAGGATATGACCCGATCACGCAGATTGTGGGCTATCTGATCAGCGGAGATCCGACGTACATCACCAGCTATCAGAACGCCCGCTCCTTGATCTGCCGCATCGACAGAGATGAGCTGCTGGAAGAGCTCGTGCAGTTCTATCTGTCCAAGAACGTGTGAGGAACAAAAGCATGAATGAGAGAATCGTCGCGCTGGATGTAGGTGACCGCCGCATCGGCATTGCTGTGAGCGATGCGCTGGGGTTGACCGCGCAGCCGATTGAAACATACACCCGCGTTGGATATGGCCCGGATGCGCACCATGTGGCGGAGATTGCCGCCCGATATGAGACCAACCGAATTCTGTGCGGCCTTCCCTGCAACATGGACGGAACGCAGGGATTTCAGGTCGATAAGGTTAAGGCATTTGCTGCCAAGCTGGAGGAGCTTGGGCTTGTCATGGAGTATTATGACGAGCGTATGACGACCATGCTGGCCGAGCAGGCCCTTCTGGAAGCGAACTTGAGCCGTGCGGAGCGCAAGAAGAAGGTCGATATGGTGGCTGCCGTGGTCATTCTTCAGTCCTATCTGGATGCGTGCGCCGCGATGGCGGATGACGCGCAGGATGATGACAGTTCAGAGGATGAGCAGGACGGCATCTTGGAGATGGAGGACGAGGACGGCAATGTAATTCGTTTCTATCTCAGCGCACAAATTCGTTATGCGGATGAGGACTATGTGCTGCTGACCTGTGCGCAGGATGCGGGCGATATTGAACAGGACGAGAGCTTTATTATGCGCTGTACGCAGGATGACGAAGGACAGACTTGCTATCAGTCCCTTGAGGATGAGGCGCTCATTGCAGCGGTATACGAGGCGTATTTGGCCCAGAATGAGGCATAAGTTCCCCTGTCATTTTTTGAAAGAGCATTTTGGGAGAGGAAACATCGGATGGGGCGCTTTGAAAAAGACAAACTTCAGAATGATGAAGAGTGGGTTGAAATCTGCGATATCGAGGGGCGACGGTTGTCCATGCGCCATCTTGTCACGCTGAACGTGGGCGGAAAAACATATATGCTTCTCGCTGATGATGAGGTCGGCCGCCCTGAAATGAGTGCGCTGATGCTGGTGCGTGAGGAACGGACGGCGGACGGCGCACAGGAATATGTGATCTCTGTCGACGATCAGGAGATTGAGCGCGTCATGGAGCGCGTTGCCGAGGGGATGTTCGCCATGCGCATGGAAGCGGTCGATCAGGATTTCTCGGACTTTTCAGATTTTCTGCCGGAGGCGGATGAGGCGTTTCCCGATGAAGACGGCGTATGCCTCAGTGCGCACAGCCCGCTGGAATTCTGCTATTGTGGCGATCCGAACTATCTGCAATGAAGCAGATTGCGGATTTGTCTTGCCATTCGGGATGAAATCATGTATAATATGCGCTAAAGGCGAAGATTGAGACAAAGCCCGGCATCAGGCGCTTCCCAGAGAGAACGGAACGAGGCTGTAATTCCGTTTAAGTGCGCTGCGGGAAATTCACTCAGGAGCTGCTCCGCTGATATGTAGGCGGAGACGGATGACCCGTTATCCTGTCAAGGCCTTACTGTATGGATATGCATACACGAGGTGAAATTTGGGTGGTACCACGGGGAAATTCAGCCTCGTCCCTTTGCGGACGGGGCTTTTTTCTATTCATTGGACATATGAAAAGGAGGAACATACTCGATATGGATATGCAGGAGCAATTGCAGAGTATTCGGCAAATGGCGCAGGAACAGCTTGCGCAGGTCGTCGAAAAGGCGGATTTGGACGCGCTGAAGCTCAAGCTGATGGGAAAAAAGGGTGAGCTGACACTGCTGCGCCGCACGATGGGTCAGCTTCCGGCAGAGGAACGCCCGAAGGCCGGACAGATGATCAACGATGTAGTGACGGAGCTGACGGCGCAGATGGATGCGCTGTATGCCAAGATTAAACAACAGGAACAGGATAAGAAGCTGGCCAGCGAGGCCATCGATGTGACTGAGCCGCGCAAGCATCGTGCCATCGGTATGCAGCATCCGATTTCGCTGGTTCAAGATCAGATGCTCAGCGTGTTCACCAGCATGGGCTTTGACGTGGTGGAAGGCCCGGAGGTGGAGTTCGATCTGTTCAACTTTGAGCTGATGAACATCCCGAAGAACCATCCCGCCCGCGACGCTCAGGATACGTTCTATATCGAGGACAACGTCGTTCTGCGCACGCACACCTCGCCGGTTCAGGCACGCACGATGCGCACCCGCAAGCCGCCGATCCGCATTGTTTGCCCGGGTCGCGTGTATCGTGCTGATGAGGTCGATGCGACGCACTCTCCGGTTTTCCATCAGATGGAGGGCCTCGTCGTCGATGAGGATGTCACGATGTCCGATCTCAAGGGCACGCTGGACGCCTTTGCCCAGAAGCTCTTCGGCGACGACATGACCACGCGCTTCCGTCCGTCCTTCTTCCCGTTCACCGAGCCGTCCGCTGAGGTGGATCTCACTTGCGTGAACTGCCATGGAAAGGGCTGCCGTATCTGCAAGGGTACCGGCTGGATTGAGGTGCTTGGCGCAGGCATGGTCAACCCGAAGGTTCTGGAGATGTGCGGTATCGACAGCAAGAAATACAGCGGATTTGCATTTGGCGTGGGTCTTGAGCGCATCGCCATGCTGCGCTATGGCATTACGGATATGCGTGCGCTGTTTGAAGGCGATGTGCGGTTCCTGTCCCAGTTCCGTGATGATTGATGTTGGAGGAAATAAGCGATGAAAGTACCGATGCAATGGCTGAAGCAGTACACCGACGTGCCGGTTTCTGCGCAGGCTTTTCAGGATGAGATGATCCATCACGGCACGGGTGTTGAAGGACTGGAAGATCAGTGCGAGGCCGTACAGAATGTCGTCGTTGGCAAGATCCTGTCCGTGCGTAAGCATGAGAATTCCGACCACATGGTGATCTGCTCCATCGATGTGGGCGAGGATGATCCGCTGCAGATTGTCACCGGCGCACCGAATGTCCACGAGGGCGATCTGGTGCCTGTGGCCAAGGTGGGCGCTGTGCTGCCCGGCGGCGTAAAGATTAAGAAGGGCAAGCTGCGCGGCGTGGATTCCTATGGTATGTGCTGCTCCGGCCCGGAATTGAATGTGCCGGATTACCTGTATCCCTCCGTAGGCGACAAGGGCCTGCTGGTGTTCCATGAGGATTACGCGCCGGGTACCGATGTGCGTTCGATTCTGGGCGTAGACGATACGATTGTGGATTTTGAAATCCTCGCCAATCGCCCGGACTGCCTGAGCGTTTGGGGCGTGGCACGCGAAGCGGCGGCGACGCTGGGGACGAAGTTCTGCAAGCCGGAGATCAAGGTGGACACCGTTCCGGGCAAAATGAGCGATTTTGTGCAGATTGATGTCCAGGATACCGAGCTTTGCCCGCGCTACTGCGCACGCATTATCAAGAATATCAAGATCGGTCCGTCTCCGATGTGGATGCGCAAGGCGCTCAACGCGGCTGGCGTGCGCGCAATCAATAACATCGTGGACATCACTAACTATGTCATGCTGGAAACCGGCCATCCGATGCACGCCTTTGATCTGGCGAAGGTGAAGGAGCAGCACGTTGTCGTGCGCCGCGCCTATGAGGGCGAGAAGATCGTTACGCTCGATGGCAAGGAGCGCGACCTGACGACCGATATGCTGATGATTGCCGACCAGACCAATGCAACCGGCATTGCCGGCGTGATGGGCGGCGAAGAATCTGAAATCACCGAGGAGACCAAGACGGTCATGTTTGAGATTGCGGCGTTTGACCGCAGCAACATCCGTCTGACGACTCGTGCGCTGGGCATGCGCACGGAGGCGTCCGGCCGCTTTGAGCGCGGCGTCTGCGCGGCGACCTGCCGGGAGGCGGCAGATCGTGCCTGCCAGCTTGTGAATATGCTGGGCTGCGGTGAGGTTATCGACGATGTGTTCGACTGCTACCCGAATCCCAAGCCGCAGAACGTGGTGGAAGCGTCCGTGGTGCGCATCAACAAGCGCATCGGTATGCAGCTCACGGGAGAGGAAATGGCCAAGATCCTGACCAGCCTGCATATGGATGTGACGCTGGATGGCGATAAACTGACGGTTGTGACTCCGGCCTATCGCGAGGATATCGAGGTGGAGGAGGATCTCTCGGAAGAGGTTCTGCGCATCTACGGCTATGAGCATATTCAATCCACTTGCCTGCGTGGACAGACCTCTCCGGGCACGCGCAATCCGCATATGCTTCTCTCGGATAAGGTGAGCAGAATTCTGGTGGGTATGGGCCTGTATGAAATCCGGAATTTCTCCTTCATCAGCCCGAAGCTGATGGAAAAGCTGAATCTGGCGCAGGATGACACGCGGCGCACCATGCTCAAGCTGATGAATCCGCTGGGTGAGGATACCAGCGTCATGCGCTCCACGCTTGTACCTTCCATGCTCGGCACGGTAGCGCTCAACCAGAGCCGCAACAACGAGACGGCGATGCTCTACGAGATTTCGCCGGTGTTCGATATGGCGGATTACAAGCCTGGCGAACTGCCGCATGAACGTCCGATGCTCTGTATCGGCGCATACGGCCCGGAAGTGGACTTCTATTTCGTCCGTGACATGGTTACCGATATGCTGGAGCGCTTCGGCGTGGTCTGCGAGCTGGTGCCGGGTGCGGAGCCGTACCATCATCCGGGTCGTGCAGCGAAGCTGATGGTGGGAGACAAGGTGCTTGGCAGCGTGGCAGAAGTGCATCCGCAGACGATGACCGCGTTTGACGTGACAAAGCGCACGGTAATCGCGGAGGTGGATCTGGAGCTGCTGGGCGAGCTGCGCACGCCGATGGGTCATGTGCATCCTCTGCCGAAATTCCCGGCTGTAACCCGCGATATCGCGCTGGTGATGGATGAAAAGACGACCGTGGGCAGCGTGCTGGCGAGCATCCGCAAGGCGGGCGGCGCGCTTCTGGAGAGCGCGGAGATGTTTGACATTTACCGCGGTGCGCAGCTTGGCGAGGGCAAGAAGTCTGTGGCGTTCTCTCTGGCATTCCGCAATGCCGAGCGCACGCTTTCCGATGATGACGTCAATCCGCTGATGAAGAAGATCCTTGCGGCCTGTGAGGAGAACAACGGCGCGATTCTGCGCCTGTAAGGTGGGAATAGGAGGCGGCTTTGCTGTGCTAGATCAACGAATTTCGGCTTCTACACTGCGATTTGCGGTGTTGGGAGAATCGCTGGCGCACACATGGTCGCCTCCGATTCACAATACGCTGTTTCGTCAGGCGGGGCTTGACGCGGTTTATCTGCCGATAACAGTGCCTAAGGATCGGCTTGCTTCTGCTGTGGACGTTCTGAGGAGCTGCTTTGCCGGTTTCAATGTCACCATCCCATACAAGGAGCAGATCATGCCGCTGCTGGACGAGTTGGATGAGACTGCGCGTGCCTGCGGTGCGGTCAACACGGTAGAAAACCGGGGCGGCAGACTGATCGGTCATATCACAGATGGTTCGGGTATGCTTCGCGCTATTCAAGAGGGCGGTATCGACCCATCCGGCGCAGATGTGCTGATTTTAGGTGGGGGCGGCGCAGCACGCGTGGCCGCCTATGAATTCTTGAAACGCTGCGGACGGGTAACGCTGGCCGTGCGCAGCATAGAAAAGGGCGCGCGGCTTGTTCGAGAACTGGCAGATACTCAGCAAGACGGAAGTTCGCGGATTGAAGTGGCGGCGTTGCACGATTTGTCCGATAGCAACGCTGTACATGACATACTCGTCAATTGTACGCCGGTTGGGATGTATCCCAATACGAACGAATGTCCTGTGGACGAGACGGTCATCGCCCGCTGCGGTGCAGTGTTTGATGCGGTGTACAATCCGCGTGTTACCAAGCTGCTGAACAGCGCACACCTCATAGGGATTCCAGCCATTGAGGGACTGGGGATGCTCTTTTATCAGGCGGTCGAGGCGGAAAAGCACTGGTTTGGCGAGAAGGCCATCGCCTCTGAGGCGGTGCAGCGAGCCGTTTACCATGAATTACTTGAGCAGCTGTAAGCAGCATAACGAAAGAGAGGCGGACTTCCATGAATATCTGGCACGACATCCCTGAAGAAATGATTACGCCTGACCGCTTCATGGCGGTCATTGAGATCAAAAAAGGCGGCAAAAACAAGTATGAGCTGGACAAGGCGACAGGTATGCTCCGTCTTGACCGTGTGCTCTACACATCCACGCATTATCCGGCGAATTACGGCTTTATTCCCCGCACATACGGGGAGGACGGCGATCCGCTTGATGTTCTGGTGCTCTGCTCAGAAGCGATTGAGCCGATGACGCTGGTACAATGCCGCCCCATCGGCGTATTTGAAATGCGCGACAGCGATGAACGCGATGAAAAGATCATTGCCGTGCCGCTCGGTGATCCAAACTATAACTTTATGTTTGACATCAGCCAGCTTCCCGAACATATGCTGACAGAGATCCGCCATTTCTTCACGGTCTATAAGGCGCTGGAATGTCGGGAAACGGTGGTGAGCCATGCTGAAAACCGCGAAAAAGCCAGCGCTGTGATCACAGAGGCGATTCAAGCTTATCGCAATCGCTTTGTGGAGCAAGCAGCAAAGAAAGAAAAGAGTAAGAAGTGATCATGATGGAAAAGCGTCCGGTTATTGGCATCTCTCCTTCAAGAAGCGATGAGAATCAGCGCCTGTTTTTGAAGGAAACCTATTGTGAAGCGGTCTTTCATGCAGGCGGTCTGCCGCTTGTGTTTCCCACAACCCTCACATCGGAGGACGCGCTGGAGGCATTGCTCGATCAGGTGGACGGCGTGCTGCTTTCGGGCGGCGGAGACATTCATCCGCGTCACTATGGTGAAGAGATGCTTCCCCAATGCGGTACGGTCGATGAGACGCGCGATGCGTTTGAACTGGCGCTTGCGCGAAAAGCCATTGCGCGACATATGCCGGTGTTCGGCATATGTCGGGGCATTCAGGTGCTTGCCGTCGTGTTAGGCGGCACGCTGTTTCAGGATCTTGAAAGCCAGCTTGGGATTGCTGCATCTGCACACAAGCAGGATGCTCCGTATGATGATTATAAACACGAGGTTCGCCTGAAAGCGGGCGGGTTGATTGCGCGCGTGACCGGCGTGGAAACGATGCTGGCCAACAGTATGCATCACCAAGCTGTCAAGGATGCTGGAGAGCAGCTTGTGATCGAGGGAATCACGATGGATGGCATCATCGAAGCGGTGAGCATGGTCGGCAGCGAACGGGTGTTTGGCGTAGAGTTCCACCCTGAATATCTGGAGCATTTCAGCGATCCGGCGGCAAAGCTGTTTGCACACCTGATTGCACAGGCTAAAGTCTATCGAGCGGAACGGTGATAAAAGATGCGCTTGCTCCCATAGCGGAGCCGGGCGCATTTTTTCATGTGCTTTGCCCATGCGCTAGAGAAGTGCCGCAATCCCTAAATGATACTGTTTATACTTTTTTCTGGCAGAAACGATCAATAAGCGCGAAATGGGCTGCAATTAATCGTGTTTGGGCATCGAACGGCATGAAACGGAAAAAGGTGCCGCCTTTTCGTATTCCTTCCTTGCGGTTGAACTTGAGAATTCTTTTTGCTATAATGAACGCAGAATTGAAAGGACAGGAGGCCGCCATGCATGAAGCGACCGAGAATTCGATATGCGATCATATGGATGCTGCTTGTTGCGCTGCTGGCAATCTATCCGGCGGGGCAGGCGGGCGCACAGATTGAGCCGACCGTGCGCGTTTTGCTCAAGCGTCTCAAGACGGAAGATGTGCTGCGCATCCAAGTGCAGGGGAGCTATATGCTCGAAGATGGCAGAATGCTCTTTGGAGACGGTGCAGAGCTGACCGTGGTGCTGCGTGATGGACAGCTTGTGCTGCACACGGGACCAACGGCTATCGTGATGGGGCAGAAGATGAGTCTGATTCGCTGTGCCGACTCGCAGAAGGAAAGCGCGCTGTGCCTGAATGGAGGCGATGGACGCTATGAGGGCGACTTGTATCTGACCATTCAGGACAATGCCATCCGCCCGATTCTTCACATTTATGTCGAGGATTATCTGCTGGGTGTCGTCCCGTATGAGATGGGCGACTCGTTCCCGCTGGAAGCGCTCAAGGCTCAGGCCATCGCCGCGCGTACCTACGCCTTGCAGCGAACCGGAAGCGCAGGGGATTACGATGTAGAGGATACGACGAACGACCAAGCGTACAAGGGACGCTCGTCCGATCATCCCGTTTCCGAGCAGGCTGTTCGCGAGACGGAGGCTCTTTGCGGCACCTATCAGGGGAAGCTGGCGGATTGTTATTACTCAGCCAGCAATGGTGGTCAAACGGAGCTGGGGCAGCACGTGTGGCCGACAGATAAACCGGACGCTTACGCCTACATGGATATGCGGGATGACCCGTATGATCTCGAAAATGACGCAAGCACAGTCAAACGGTTTACCTTGCCCAAGAAGCCGGGGGAGCCGGGTGTGGGCGCGGCGCTGCACAGTGCGCTGGTCTCTTCTCTTGCAGATCAGCTCCGTGGGCTAGGCGTCGATCCAGATGAACATCTGATCCGTTTTGATGAGATCGTCAGTCTGGAAGCAGCAGCGCCGAAGTTTCAAGAGCCTTCCCGGCTGATGACAGAGCTTCGGTTTTCCGTGCGCATTTCCGCGCGTGAATACACTTTCCGAGATACGACGGTTCAGAGCACCCCTGCGGCATCCACTCAGGCAGGCAATGATGCTGCGCCGACGCCAAGCCCAATACCGACGGCCACACCTGCTTATTCACCATACCGGGCAATTGATGCTGTGCTGCATACCACGCTGCCCATCTTTACAAAGGCAGAAAAGGCGATGGGTCTGAGCATCAATGTGTATGAAAATGAACTGGTCTCGGTTACCGACATCGGTGATGCGTTTATGGTGGAATCTAGGCGATTTGGCCATGGCGTAGGAATGTCGCAGCGCGGTGCGCAGCAGATGGCTGCCAAGTACGGCATGACCTCCGCGCAGATTCTCGCGTTTTACTATCCGGGCTTAAAGGTCATGCAGGCCAGAATCGAACGCAGCCCGCTGCCCAGTGCGAATGCTGCTTGGATGGCGACGCCTGCGCCGACACCTAGTCCTACGCCCAGACCGACGCTGATGCCGGTGACAACAGAAAAACTGCCGCCGGATGCCTATGTTGCTGTCGTCAGCAACATCAATGATGACTCTTCGCTCAACCTGCGGGCTTCGCCAAGTCTATCTTCTGACGTGCTGCGCAGACTTTACAAAGATCAGCAGCTGATTGTGCTGAGTTCTACGGTAGACGGATGGTCTCATGTAAAAACCGATGTGATTGAAGGCTATGTTCGCACCGAATTTTTGCAGGCAGCAGGAATCTGACAAAACCGACCTGGATAGAACTTTGTCAGATTGCGGCAGGAATGTGCGGAAAAATTCGGAGATTTAGGGAAACAATTCACAAAAACGGTTTTCTTTCTAAAAACGGCAAGGAAAGACTTGAAAAAGACTTGGATTTTGAGTACAATATAGTAGGGTTTATCCCGTGTCAATACTGTTTTGATAAACAGAATTAGGAGGAGATTTCCAATGGTTAAGGTTGCGATTAATGGTTTCGGTCGCATCGGCCGTCTGGCGTTCCGTCAGATGTTTGACGCCGAGGGCTACGAGGTTGTCGCCATCAACGATCTGACCAGCCCGAAGATGCTGGCTCATCTGCTCAAGTATGATACCGCTCAGGGTCCGTACGTCCACAAGGACACCGTTTCTTACAAGGAGCCGGAGTTCGAAGAGGATGGCAAGACCGTGAAGGTTCCGGGCTCCATCACCGTTAACGGCAAGGAGATCACCATCTACGCGAAGCCGAAGGCGAACGAGCTGCCGTGGGGCGAGCTGGACGTCGACGTTGTGCTGGAGTGCACCGGCTTCTACACCAGCAAGGCCAAGGCGATGGCTCACATCGAGGCTGGCGCCAAGAAGGTCGTCATTTCCGCTCCGGCCGGCAACGATCTGCCGACCATCGTGTTCTCTGTCAACGAGAATACCCTGACCGCTGAGGACAAGGTCATCTCTGCGGCTTCCTGCACCACCAACTGCCTCGCTCCGATGGCGAAGGCGCTGAATGATGCGTACCCGATCCAGTCCGGCATCATGACCACCGTTCATGCGTACACCGGCGATCAGATGATCCTCGATGGCCCGCAGCGCAAGGGTGATCTGCGTCGTGCCCGTGCTGGCGCGCAGAACATCGTGCCCAACAGCACCGGTGCGGCTAAGGCGATCGGTCTGGTCATTCCGGGGCTCAACGGCAAGCTGATCGGCTCCGCGCAGCGTGTTCCGGTCCCGACCGGTTCTTCCACCATTCTGGTGGCTGTTGTGAAGGGCAAGGATGTGACCAAGGAGTCCATCAATGCCGCGATGAAGGCGCAGGCTTCTGCTTCCTTCGGCTACAACACCGACGAGATCGTGTCTTCCGATATCATCGGCAGCACCTTCGGTTCCATCTTCGACTCCACCCAGACCATGGTTGCGAAGATCGACGAGGATACCTATCAGGTTCAGGTTGTGTCTTGGTACGACAACGAGAACTCCTACACCTCTCAGATGGTCCGCACCATCAAGTACTTCGCTGAGCTGGGCTAATTGCTGACCTGCAAGGCGAAGAACGTCTCGGATATTTATCTGGGCGTATAAAATGTTTCGTTGATTGAATGGACCGTTTCTGCGGTTAATTCGGCAAAGCATACGTTTTTCCCCTCCATGGACATTTTAGCCGTGGAGGGGTTTTTGCTGTCTACTTTCGTGCTAGGCATTCTTCTGAGAATATGCTATAATAGACGCAGATGTGGATAGAATCCGAAATTGCGATGTACAGGAGCGTTATGCAGATGAAAAATCGAGTGGCTGTGCTGATCCCCTGCTACAATGAGAGCCGGACGATTGAAAAAGTCGTCCGGGATTTTAAGCGCGTTTTGCCGGAAGCCGCAGTCTATGTGTATGACAACAATTCGACAGACGGAACGGCAGAGATCGCGGCGTGCGCTGGCGCTATTGTTCGCAGGGAACGCCGCCAAGGCAAGGGCAATGTGATCCGGCGTATGTTCCGAGACATTGACGCGGACTGTTATGTGATGGCTGACGGCGATGACACCTATCCCGCCGAGGCGGCTCCGGAAATGGTGCGTCTGGTTCTGGAGGAACAGGCGGACATGGTGGTGGGCGACCGGCTCTCCAGCACCTATTTCACGGAAAACAAGCGTCCGTTCCACAATGTAGGCAACAGTTTGGTGCGTGCAAGCATCAATATGCTCTTTAAGAGCGAAATTAAGGATATCATGACGGGCTATCGGGCGTTCAGCTATGCGTTTGTCAAAACCTATCCGGTACTCTCTAAGGGGTTTGAGATCGAGACGGACATGAGCATCCACGCCATCAATCGCAACATGCAGGTGCGCAATGTGGTGATCGAATACCGGGATCGCCCGGATGGAAGCGTCTCCAAGCTCAACACTTATTCGGATGGTGCCAAGGTGCTGGTCACCATCGCCAGACTGTTTAAGAATTACCGCCCGTTTGCGTTTTTCGGCGTAATTTCGCTTGTGCTGGCGGTGTTGTCTGCGGTATTTGTGTTCCCGGTTCTTTCGGAATTTATGGCAACTGGGCTGGTGCCGCGCTTTCCGACGCTCATCGTCTGTACGGTGACGCTGTTGGCTGCACTTCTGCTGTTTATTTCCGGTCTGATTCTCTCCACCTTGCAGGAAAAGGATCGCCGTGATTTTGAGTTTCAGCTTCAGCAGGTCAGCGATCAATATCGCAGGCTTTGTGAGGAAGCGGATGAACAAGGGATGTCCTCGGCGTCGTGAGAACAGAAACGGCGCACGGGATGAATACATATCTTCCTTTCGATGATGAGGTTAAATGGCATGGACGAGGAAACACTTCGGTGTTGGGCCGCTGAACTGGGCTTTGCCAAGATGGCGCTTTGCTCTGCGGCGGATTTTGCGCGTGAGCGCCGTATGGTATGCGAACAGCCGCCGCTGGCAGAGCGAAGGCAGCTTCGCTTTTCGCCTGAAGAGGATGATCCCAGAACGGCGAGCTTAGCCGTTCTGCTTTGGCCTTATGTGGCAGCCGCTTTACCGGAAGGGGAAGCATTATTTGTAGACAGTTATTATCCTGCTTCCAACGCTGCTTACCACGCTGCACGAAAGCTAGAAGAGCGTCTTTTGGCAGCAGGCTGTTTCGCGAAGGCCAATGTCTCGTATCCGGCCAAGGAGGCGGCGGTGCGCGCAGGGTTGGGTATAATCGGGAAGAACTCACTGTTGATTACGCCGGAATATGGCACGCGCGTAGTACTGATTCTGATAGCCACGGATATCCCCGCATCGCCTGCGGCAATGGACAGGTCGAATGCGGGGTGCTATGCTTGCGGCCGGTGTGCAGCAGCTTGCCCGTCTGGTGCGATTGATGAAAATGGCATGACACACCCTGAACGCTGTCTGCGGAATTTTATGATGGAAGGGAATGTCACACCGGAACCTCTGCGCAGCAGGGAATCTATGCGGCTGTTGGGCTGTGATATCTGTCAACGCGTCTGTCCGATGCAGCCCAGCAGTGCGCAGACGATGCCAATCGATATTCGCCTTGGCGAGCTGGTCACGGCAGATGGACATACGTTTTCCCAAACAGTAGCACGGTTGGGCGCTCTGATTGGGCGCAATGCGGCGCGTCCGCAGCGTGTTCGTGCGCAGGCAGCGTTGCTGGCCGGGAACAAACCGGATGAAGCGTGGCTTCCTGTGTTGCGTGAATGGGCGGAATCCCCCTTTGAAGCTGTGCGCATGCACGCACTTTGGGCCATTGAGCGGATCGAGCAGGAAAAGGCGGGGCTTGACCAGCCCGGCAAAACAGGATAAAATGGATGAGATTTATCTGAGGGAGGAACTGATTTGCTGAAAGAGAAGATCGATGGTTTGCTGGATCACGTTCAGAAGCCTGCCCGCTACATGGGCGGAGAGATGAACGCTGTGATCAAAGATCCAGACAGCGTAGCAATTCGATATGCGTTTGCATTCCCGGATGTTTATGAGGTCGGCATGTCCCATCTGGGTTCGCGTATTCTGTATGACATCATCAATAAACGGGAAGATGCGCTTTGCGAGCGCGTCTTTACGCCGTGGGTCGATATGGCGGATTTGATGCGTGCGGAGCAGGTGCCGCTATTTTCGATTGAAACGCGTTCGCCGATTCGAGCGTTTGATATGTTGGGCATCACACTTCAATACGAAATGAGCTATACCAACATTCTGGAAATCCTCGATCTGGCGGGTATTCCGCTTCACAGTGAGGATCGCACTTGGGATGATCCCATCGTCATCGCCGGTGGTCCTTGCGCCTTTAACCCAGAGCCGCTGTATCACTTTATTGATGCGTTCTCCATCGGCGATGGTGAAATCAGCACGCTGGAGACCATTGATGTGGTGAAGGCCTGCAAGGCGGAGGGTGTTTCGCGCACAGAGTGCCTGCGCAGGCTGTCTCGTCTGCGCGGTGTGTATGTGCCAAGCCTGTATCGTGCGGAATACAACGAAGATGGCACGCTGCGCGCATTTGAGCCAACGGAGGAAGGCGTGCCGCGCACCGTGGTCAAGAACATGGTAGCCGATCTCGATCACGCCGCATACCCGGAAAGTGTGATTGTGCCATTCATGGAGATTGTGCATGATCGCATCAATATCGAGGTGCTGCGCGGCTGCACGCGCGGCTGCCGCTTCTGTCAGGCGGGCATGATCTATCGGCCTGTGCGTGAGCGCAGCATGGAGCATATTCTGGATCTGGCCAAGAAGCTGGTGGATGAAACAGGCTATGAGGAAATCACGCTGTCCTCGCTTTCCACCGGAGATTATAGCTGCCTGCCGCAGCTCGCACATGAGATGATGGAGCGCTTCGCCCAGAAGCGCGTGGCGCTCTCCCTGCCCAGCCTGCGTCTGGACAGCGACCTCAAGGCGACGCTGGAGGAGACGCAGAAGGTGCGCAAATCCAGCCTGACCTATGCGATGGAAGCCGGTACACAGCGCCTGCGCGATGTCATCAACAAGGGCATTACGGAGGAAAACCTGTTCTCCTCGGTCAGCGATGCCTTCGCCAGCGGCTGGAGCAGCGTCAAGCTGTACTTCATGTTTGGCCTGCCGACGGAAACCATGGAAGATCTGGACGGCATTGCCGAGCTGGCACATCAGGTGGTTCGCCGGTATTTTGAAACGCCCAAGCATCTGCGTGCTAAAGGGCTTCGCGTCAACTGCAGCGCGTCCTGCTTCGTGCCAAAGCCTTTTACGCCTTTCCAGTGGGAACCGCAGGACACCATCGAGCAATTTGAAGAGAAGCAGAAGCATCTGTGTCGCATCATGCACATCAAGGGCGTGGAGTTTAACTGGCACGAACCGCAGGTGTCGTTCCTTGAGGCTGTGTTTGCCCGCGGCGACCGCAGAACGGCGGACGCGTTGGAGGCGGCGTGGCGTCTGGGATGCCGGTTTGACGGTTGGACGGATCAGTTCAGCTTTGATAAGTGGATGGAGGCGTTCCAGCAGACGGGCGTCGATCCGGCGTTCTATGCTAATCGCCGCCGCGAACAGGACGAGCTGCTGCCGTGGGCGTTTATTGATGCAGGCGTGACGCAGCAATATCTCTGGCGCGAGCATGAACGTGCCATGAAGGCGCAGGTTACGCCGGACTGCCGTAAGGGATGTCAGGGCTGCGGCCTCAAACGGTTTGAAGGAGCGTGTGAAGGACGATGAGAATGCTGATGCAGTTTCAAAAGGGCGACATCGTCCGTCATCTTGGGCTGCTGGACTTGCAGCGCACCATGCAGCGTGCGCTGCGCAGAAGCAATCTGCCGGTGGCCTACTCGAAGGGATTCAATCCGCATATCGTGATGTCCTTTGCCTCTGCGCTGTCCTCCGGCATTGCGGGCGATGCAGAGCTGCTGGATGTATCGCTTTGCGGTGACACAACGGAAGAGGCGTGTCTCTGTGCGATGAACGCGGTCCTCCCTCCAGCACTTCAGGCGACCCGTGTGCGTTTGGTGGATGACCGTTTTCCTAAGGTGAGCGCTGCAATGCGCACGGCGCGGTATCGTTTGACACTGCGCGGCGGTGGTGCAAAGGCCATTGCAGAGGATGTACCGGCATTTTGTGCGGAATCGGAAATCATGGCACTGCGCAAAACCAAGAAGAGCGAGACGATGGTCAATATCCGTCCGATGCTTCATGAGCTGACGGCGGCGTATGACGAGGCAACGGACACCACTGTGCTGTGTGCGCGCGTTTCCTTTGTGGAGCAGGCGACACTGAAACCGGATCTCTTGCTCAGTTCGCTTTGCGCACACGCGCAGGCCGAACCGGCGCGATGCGAGATCCGAAGGACGCAGCTCTTGGGCGAAGTCAACGGTCATCCCGTGCCGCTCATCGATATGTGATATGAACAGGAAACTGATAATCGATGATGCGCCGGACTACCTGCGCGCGGCGGTGCTTGAGGACGGAAAGCTCTGTGAGATTCATGGAGAAAGCAAAAAGTCCTCCGGAGAAACAGAAAGCATCTTCTATGGACGGGTGCAGGCGATCAAGCCTTCGCTGAATGCGGCATTTCTGGATATTGGTATGCCGCTGCACGCCTTTTTGCCGCTGGAAGACGGCAGTTCACTGCGCTGCGGCGAATGGGTCATCGTTCAGGGACAGGCCAAGCAGGCGACGGATACCAAGGGACTGCGTGTCACCCGGACGATTAACCTCGCTGGAAAATGGCTTGTGCTGGTACCTCAGCAAACAGGCGTGCGTATCTCCAAGAAGGTAAAGCGGCCCGAATTGCGTGAAGCGCTGATGGATATCATGCAGCCGCTCTGCCCAGCGGATTGTGGCGTGATCGTTCGTACCGCATCGGAGAGCGTCACGCCGGACGTGCTGGAAGAGGAGCTGCATTCGCTGTATGCAGCATGGCGTGAGATATGCCAAAAAGCGGCGGGAATGACCAAGCCCGGGCTTTTGCACGCACGGCTTCCGCTTCATATGCGCCTGATTCGGGATCTGCGCGAGATTGAGCAGATTTACATCAATAGTCAGCTTGGATATGAAGCGCTGCTGGAAGCAAAGCAAGCCCGGCAGATTCCGCCGGAAACCCGCGTTGAGCAGTTCTGCGAAGATCGGCAGCTGCTTTTCGATGTGTTTGACTTGGAGACGCAGATTGACAAGGCGCTTCGCAGGCGCGTCTGGCTTCCGTGCGGAGGGTATTTGATCTTCGATTTTTGCGAAGCGATGACCGTGGTGGACGTCAATTCCGGTAAGATGGTCTTGGGACGCGATCCAGAGCAGGCGGCTCTGCGTGTCAACCTAGAAGCGGCTGAGGAGATTGCCCGGCAGCTCCGCCTTCGGGACATTGGCGGCATGATTGTGGTTGACTTTATTGACCTGCGCGAAGAGGAACATCGGCGCATACTGACAGCGCATATGAAAGAAGTGCTTGCAGGCGATCGGGCCAAGACGACGTTGGAAGGCTTGACTAGGCTGGGCCTGATGGAAATGACGCGCAAGCGAACACATACACAGCTTCATAAGGCACTGTGCGTTGGATGCAGTTATTGTTCGGGCGACGGTGAAGTGCTTTCCGGCGAGGAAACGGCGCGGCGCGCACTGCGTCAGGTTCGCAGAATGTATCTCTCCGGACAGCGCGGGCCGTTTGTGGTTCGCTGCGCACCGAGCGCTGCGCAGGCACTGGAATCCATGAAGAACCCATTGAAGGAAATGCAGGTCTATGCACTTGCGGTTTCCGGGCGCCATATGGAGCGATTTGACATTGAACAGACCAGCGAAGGCGTCCCGATTCCACGGGAGGCCAAGGCGCTGGAGACGAGGATGAAATGATGAAAAGACTGGAAGCCATCGAGCTGCCTGCGGCGGAAATTGCACATCAGAAAATGATGATGCGCGAATTTGCCGCCGTGAAAGACAGACCGCACACCTACTATGTGGTCACCTATGGATGCCAGATGAACGCGCATGACAGCGAAAAGCTGGCGGGTATGCTGCTTGAAATGGGGATGACCGAAGCGGAAAGCCGGGAAAAAGCAGATTTTGTCATCTTTAATACCTGCTGTGTACGCGATAATGCTCAGCGCCGTGCGCTGGGAAACGTTACATGGCTCAAAGAAATCAAAAAGACGAGACCGGAGATGATGGTGGCCGTCTGCGGCTGCATGATGCAGCAGCAGGGTATGGGCGAGCAGATTCTCAGGCAGTATCCATTTGTGGATGTGGCATTTGGCACGCACAACCTGTACCGCTTTGCTGAGCTGATGCTTCAGGCGGTAAAGAGCCGCCGACGCGTTGTGGAGGTGATACAGGACGACGAGGGAAGTATCCCGGAAGAACTTCCTGTACACCGCAGCAGCCCTTATCACGCCTATATCACCATCATGTACGGCTGCAACAACTTCTGCTCGTACTGCATTGTGCCGTATGTGCGCGGCAGAGAGCGTTCTCGCGCATCTGATAGAATTATTGAGGAGGCGCAGCAGCTCAAGGCAGATGGCGTGAAGGAGATTATGCTGCTGGGTCAGAATGTCAACTCGTATGGCCTGGATGTGGAGGGTGAGCTGAGCTTTGCACAGCTCCTTGAAAAGCTGGACGAGGTGGGCATTGAGCGTATTCGCTTTATGACCTCGCATCCCAAGGACATCTCCGATGAGCTGATCGAAGTAATTGCTAAGTCGAAGCACATCTGTCATGCGCTGCACCTGCCTGTGCAGCACGGCAGCACCCGTGTGCTGGAATCCATGAATCGCCGCTATACGCGCGAAGGCTATCTGGCCCGCGTTCGCTCGATTCGAGAATGTATTCCGGATATGAGCCTGACGACCGATCTGATTGTGGGCTATCCGGGTGAAACGGAAGAGGAATTTGAAGAAACCTGCTCGCTCGTCAGTACGGTAGGATATGACAGCGCGTTCACGTTTATCTATTCTCCGCGCATTGGAACGCGAGCGGCCAGTATGCCGGATCAGATTCCTGAGGAGGTCTCCTCGCGCAGGATTCAGAAGCTCATTGCCATTCAGAAGGACATCACCCGCCGCAACTATGCTGCCTATATCGGTCAGGTTCATCACGTTCTGGTGGAAGAAGCCTCCAAGCGGGATGAGCATCAAATGGCCGGAAAGAATGAGTACAACATTACCGTCAATTTCCCCGGCGATAGAAGCCTCATCGGCCAGATTGTCTGTGTAAAGATCACATCTGCCGGTGAAAGCACATTGCGCGGCGAAATGATCGATGTTACAACGTCTAATGAATAAACTATAACGATATCAGGAGGAAACAAACATGAGCAAGGTAACTGATTGCGCCCGCGAGCTGGGCAAGGCCATCATCGAATCCGAGGAATTCAAGAATATGCAGATTGCGGAGAATGCAGCAATGAGCGATCCGGAGGTTGCCGCTGCGATGGCACGCTTTCTCGAACTGAAGAATATGCTGGGCGAGGTGATGTGCCAGCCTGATGCAGATGCTAACACCATTTCCATGTATGGTCAGGAGATGGACGAGCTCCAGCAGAAGATGAACGAGATGGAGATCGTCGATGCGATGACGTCCGCGCGTCAGAAGTTCTCTGAGATGATGAATCAGGTCAACAGCGTGCTGGAGTTTATCATTACCGGCGAAGCGCCGCAGCAGGGCGGATGCTCCGGTAACTGCGGAAGCTGCTCTGGCTGCCACTAAGCGATTAAGATTCCTGTACGGAGGCTGAAACATGGCAAAGATGACCCCTATGATGCGCCAGTATCTGGATATGAAGGACAGGTATCCGGGCATGATTCTGTTCTTTCGGCTGGGCGACTTCTATGAAATGTTCTTCGAGGACGCCAAGCTCGTTTCCCGGGAGCTGGAACTGACGCTGACGGGGAAAAGCTGCGGCATGGAGGAACGCGCACCGATGTGTGGCGTTCCATTTCACAGCGCTGAAACCTACATCAACCGATTGATCGAAAAAGGATACAAGGTCGCTATCTGCGAGCAGATGGAAGACCCAGCGACGACAAAGGGACTGGTGAAACGGGACGTCATCCGTGTGGTGACACCCGGTACCGTCATCGAACAGTCGATGCTGGAGGATCGCCGGAACAATTACCTGCTCGCTGTCTGCATGGATGGTAATCGCGCAGGTTTGGCGTTCGTCGATGTCTCCACCGGAGAGTTCAGTACTTACGAAATCGAAAAAGCGAGTATTCGACTTCAGGATGAGCTGGCGCGTATCACACCTAGGGAGATCATCGTCAATGCTGAACTGCCGCAAGATGCGACGTCGCTCCCGTACAGCGTAGAAAACAGCATCCATTTCCAGTATGGAAAAGCTAAGGCGGCGTTGCTGGAGCATTTTAAGGTGCAGTCCTTGGATGCTCTGGGATTGGAAGGATTGAAGCTGGGTGTGCGGGCTGCAGGTGCGCTGATGAAGTATCTTCAGGAGACGCAGAAGAATGCACTGGAGCATATCGTCACCATCACGCAATACTTCGATAAGCGCTTCATGATGTTGGATCATACGGCGCGGCATAACTTGGAACTGACAGAAACCATGCGCTCGCGTCAGAAGCAGGGAACGCTGCTGGGCGTGCTGGATTATACCTGTACCGCCATGGGTGGGCGTATGCTGCGCAGCTTTATTGAGCAGCCGCTTGCCGTCAAGGCGGATATCGACCGAAGGCTGGATGCTGTCGAGGCGCTGCAAAAGGCAGACATGACCGCGGATTTGTTGAGGGAAGAGCTGACACAGGTGTACGATGTGGAGCGCCTGCTCAGCCGCATTTCCTATCGCAACATCAATGCCAAGGATTGCTTGGCGCTGCGTGACTCGCTATCCCATGTGCCGGCCATCTATGCAGCCGTCCGCGAGCTTGACCCTAAGGGCTTGCTAGGCGAGCTGTTAAGTCAGCTTACGCCGCTTGATGATGTGGTGGATCTGCTGACGCGCGCTATCAATCCCGATGCGCCCATGCTAATGAGCGAAGGTCACTTCATTCGAGACGGATACCATGCCGAGCTGGACAAGCTGCGGGAGGCTTCTGCACACGGCAAGCAGTGGATTGCCGATCTGGAGGCCAAGGAGCGCGAACTCACCAAGATCAAGAATCTCAAGATTCAGTACAACAAGGTCTTTGGTTACTATATCGAGGTTACCAAGTCGAATTACGATCAGGTTCCCTTCCGTTATACACGGAAGCAGACGCTGGCCAACTGCGAACGCTACATGACACCGGAGCTTCACGAGATTGAAGAGACGGTGCTGGGTGCGCAGGAGAAGGCGCTGCGGTTGGAGCAGGGGCTGTTTATGGAGATTCGAGATTTCCTCTCTGAGCAGATACCTCGGATTCAGAAAACGGCCGTAGGACTCAAGACACTCGATGCGCTGCTTTCCTTGGCGATTGCGGCAGTGCGCAATCACTATGTCCGTCCGCAGATTACGGAGGACGGCGTGATCGACATTGAAAACGGTCGGCATCCTGTCGTGGAGGCTGAGCTGCATGGAGACAATCTCTTCGTGCCAAACAGCACATTGATGGATGAAAACGATAACCGTATGCTGATCGTAACCGGCCCCAATATGGCGGGCAAAAGCACCTATATGCGGCAGGTGGCGCTCGTTACGCTGATGGCGCACATGGGAAGCTTTGTCCCAGCGGACAGCGCAAGGATCGGCGTAGTCGATCGCATCTTCACGCGCGTGGGCGCGTCGGATGATCTGGCGAGCGGGCAATCGACGTTCATGGTGGAAATGAACGAGATGGCGCACATTCTTCGCAGCGCAACGGCGCACTCGCTGATTATTCTGGATGAGATCGGACGCGGAACCAGCACGTTTGACGGCTTGAGCATCGCTTGGGCTGTGGTGGAATATCTAGTAGACCAGCAGAAAATTGGCGCAAAGACGCTGTTTGCGACGCATTATCATGAATTGAGCGAGCTGGAAGGCCGGCTGCCGGGCGTGGTCAATTATCGAATCAGCGTTAAAGAGCACGGCGAGGACATCATTTTCCTGCGCAAGATCGAGCGCGGCGGCGCGGATAAGAGCTTTGGCATCCATGTGGCGCATCTGGCTGGTCTACCCAGACCCGTCATCATGCGCGCACACGAGATTCTGGCACGCCTTGAAACCAATGACGTCAATCAGACAAGCATTGGCCAGAATATTCTGGGTGATGAGCTGGATAAGAAACCCAAGCAAGTCAACCTATTTGAAGCGCCTGCCATGGACTTGGTTGAAGAAATACGCTCGATGGACGTGATGTCTATGACGCCCATTGAAGCGCTGAATACGCTCTTTACGCTGCGCGAAAAAGCACGGCGTGCGTAATACAGAAAGGAAAGGAGATGCCGCATTTGGAAGAAAGACCGATTATCAGGCTAAACGAAGAGATCATCGGCAAGATAGCAGCGGGCGAAGTGGTGGAAAGCCCCGCTTCTGCCATCAAGGAGTTGGTGGAGAACAGCCTTGATGCGGGTGCAACGTGCGTAACCGTAGAAATCCGTGACGGCGGCATTTCCTATTTGCGTGTGACCGACAATGGGAAAGGCATTCCCAGCCGCGATGTACGTCTGGCCTTTGAGCGCCATGCAACCAGCAAAATCCGCAAATCGGATGACTTGTTTGACCTACACACCCTCGGCTTTCGCGGAGAAGCGCTTGCCTCCATCGCAGCGGTCAGCAAGCTGGTTCTTACCACGCGCCATGCGGGCGAGGAAACCGGCACGCGCGCCGTCAACGAGGGCGGTGTGATCAAGTCGGTGGGCGAAGCTGCCAGCCCGCAGGGAACCACCATTGTTGCGCGGGAGCTGTTTTACAACACGCCGGTTCGGCTCAAATTTCTCAAAAAGCCGGTGACAGAAGCGGCACGCGTGGCAGAGGTAATCGCACGCATGATTCTGTCGCGGCCGGATATCTCCTTCCGTTTGATGCATAACAGCAAGCAGGTGTATACCAGCTCCGGCAACGGAGATTTGCGCAGCGCGGTATTCAGCCTATACGGGCGTGAAGTTGCCCACGCCATGATGCCGGTGCGTGGAGAGGGCGGCGTATCGGTGTCCGGTCTGGTAGGCTTGGGCCTTCAGGCGCGTGCCAATCGTTCCAGACAGACGTTTATTGTCAATGGGCGCACGATCCGCAGCACGCTGCTCACGCAGGCTCTGGAGGATGCGTGCCGCGAGCGCGTTACGGTAGGGCATTATCCTATTTGTGTGCTGAATGTCCAGATGCCCAATACGATGGTGGATGTCAACGTGCATCCCAACAAGCTGGAAGTGCGTTTTAGCGATGAAAATCTGATTTATCAAGCGGTGAAAGGTGCCATTGCTGACAGTCTGACCCGCTCGCCGCTGGCCAGCGCACCGCAGATTACGCTGACCAGTGAGCCGGAGCAGAGCCTTGCGAGCACGGTTCGCGTCATCGACACAGAGACAGAGGACGGCATGGAGCGTGCGCGACAGGCAGTGGCAGAGACGCAGCCAGAAAGCCCGAAGCCGGAGGTACAGGTTCATGTGATCAATGTGCCGCCTGCTAAGACTTCGCCATCCCCATCTGAAGCGGCAAGCAAAACAGATGAAAGCGCTATGTACCCAACTCCGAGTCAACAAGCTGAATTTACATCGTTCGTGACGCAGTATTTCGGCGGCGCAGCGCAGCGATCTGCAGTATTGCATGAATCGACTATTCCTGGGCGCATAGAAGATCTGACTGTTCGCCAACCCGCTGCGATGCAAAATAAAACGCTTCCGGAGGAAGGCTGTTCTGCATCTTTGCCCGAAAAGCCAGAAGCAGCGCCTGTACAAGAAAGCCTGCTGCAGCCTGTCACAGAGGATACTACGGATGCGTTGGCAGGGTATAGCGTAATTGGCGTGGCATTTGATACCTATATTATCCTCCAAAATGACAAGCAGCTTTTGCTCATCGACCAGCACGCCGCACACGAACGCATCCTCTATGAAAAGCTGATGCGGGAAATTGATGCGGGTACAGGTTCGCAGGTATTGATGGTTGCGCAGGTTGTTGAGGTGACGCCGCAGGATGCAGCTAAAATTGAAACTTATGCAGAGGAGATCAAGGCTGCGGGATTTGACATTGAGCCGTTTGGAGACCATGCCTATCAAATCCGCGCGGTACCGAATGTGCTGGGCATACCTCAAAGCAAAAGTGCCTTTTTGGAGATGGTCGATCGTTTGGGCGAGCTGCGTGTCCTATCCACACGTCAGAAGCGGCGTGATGCAATTTTGCAGATGGCCTGTAAGAAAGCCATTAAAGGCGGCGACAAGCTGACGATGGAGGAAATCCGACCGCTGCTCGCTGATGTGGTTTCCAGCAGTGCGCCGCCAACCTGTCCGCATGGCAGACCGTTGGTCGTGACGCTCAGCAGAAGTGAAATTGAGAAGCGCTTCCGGCGCATCAACAATTGAGGAGGCACGCCATGAAACCGACCGTGCTTGCGCTTGTCGGCCCAACAGGATCTGGAAAAACGCAGACCGCCATTCGGATCTGCCAAAGTTTGCCTGCTGAAATCGTCTCGATGGACTCCATGCAGATTTATCGCGGCATGGATATCGGAACGGCAAAGCCGACGCGGGAAGAACTGGCTGCCGTACCGCACCATATGATCGATATCGCTGAACCGGACGAGCTATTTACGGTATCCATGTACAGAGATATGGCATACCGTGTTATCGACGACATCCTAAAACGCGGCAAAGTGCCGCTTCTGGTAGGCGGAACCGGTTTATATCTCCAAGCGATCAGCTATGAGATGAGCCTTGGAGATAAGGGCGCGGATCATGCGCTGCGCGAACGCCTGCAAACTATCGCCACAGAACCGGGTGGAGAGAGAAAACTGCATGATATGCTTGCTCAGGTCGATCCGGATAGTGCAGAAAAGCTGCATCCGCACGATGTGCGCCGTGTGATCCGCGCTTTGGAAATCTATGAAACTTCTGGACGCACCAAAAGTGAGCAGACAGACGTCAGGCGAGAAGGCCCCTACCACGTCAAGGTCTACGGATTGTCGTTGCCGCGCGATCAGATGTATGCGCGAATTGATGCGCGTGTCAATGAGATGATGGAACAAGGGCTGGTTGACGAAGTAAAAGGGCTGCTCGAGTGTGGTATTCAGCCCAGGCAAGAAGGCGGCGCGATGCAGGCCATCGGTTACAAGGAGATTGTCAGCGCGCTTCGTGGTGAAATCACGATGGATCGGGCGGTTGAATTGATTCAGCAAGGATCGCGCAGATATGCAAAGCGGCAATGGACATGGTTCCGTCGTGATCCGAGAACTGTATGGCTGGACTGGACAACCTATTCTACACCTGAAGCGTTGATTGATGATCTGCTTGGGCAGATGCGCCATGACCTTTAGTTTATCTGAATAAACAGACTTTTGGTCTAAAATGGAAAATAGATCCGCAGTCTGCTTAACTGAGCATGGTTTTTTCGGCGTCTGCATCGCAATAGGTGGCGATAGCAAGAAAAGGCTTGAAGATTATACGAAGATGGAGTAAAATAGATTTACTTTATTCTAACTAAGGAAAGGACCCGAGACGAATATGCAGATGTTGAAGGAAGCCATCCTTCAAAAGGGAAAAGCAATCAATCAGGATGTGCTGCTTGTCGATTCTTTTTTGAACCATCAGGTGGATGTAGAGCTGATGAAGCACGTGGGCGAAGCGTTTGCCGACTATTTTAAGGGGCGTGGAATCTCTCGCGTCATCACCATTGAAAGCTCCGGCATTGCACCTGCTGCCTTTACGGCGCTGGAATTGGGCGTTCCGCTTGTCATCATGAAGAAGCAGACTTCCCGGATTATGACGGGCGACCTCTTGCAGACTACCGTTCGCTCTTTCACAAAAGGAACGAGCTATGAACTAACCATCAAGCGCGAATTCCTCGAGCCGGGCGAGAAGGTGCTGCTGATCGACGACTTTCTGGCAAGCGGCGAAGCGGCCTTTGGTATGCTTCGCTTGGCCAAAGATGCTGGCGTTGATGTAGCTGGCATAGGCATCGTCATCGAAAAGGCGTTTCAGGCGGGTCATCAGCGTTTGGTTGAGGCTGGTTTGGATGTATATTCGCTGGCGCGTGTTCAGTCCATGTCGGAAAATCACATTGAATTCGTCGAGTGATCTTGTCCATGAAAATTGAAGGGTTGCGGCCGACCGGAGAAGTCGGACGCAGCTTTTTTTGTGCAAGCAGAAATCTCCATGGAAGCGGGTTGGAATCTCGTCGCTTTGACCAAATCTCTATGAATGGGTGCAAAACGGAAGCAAATGTGTTATAATAAAACCAAATGAAGAAAAATGCGGAGGATGATTCTGTGATCTCTCTGAAATGCCCACTGATTCTGGCTTCCGGTTCGCCGCGGCGCAAAGAACTCTTGGATACCATGGGGCTTGCATATCGTGTGGATGTCTCAGAAGCAGACGAATCATTTGATGGCAAGCCGGAGGATGCTGTGCTCGAGCTTTCTCGACGCAAAGCAGAGGCTGTGGCTGGACGAAACCCAGATTCTATTATTTTAGCAGCAGATACGCTGGTGTACTGCGGAAGGGTGCTGGGGAAGCCTGAGAATGAGCAGGCCGCTGTGCAGATGCTTGGTATGCTGGCGGGAAACTGGCACAGTGTTTACACGGGCGTGACGCTTCTGGATACGCGCAGCGGACGCACGGTTAGCCGTGCCGAGGTCACGCGCGTACATATGATTGCCCTAGAGCGCGCGGAAATCGAAGCATATGTGGCTACGGGCGAGCCGCTTGATAAGGCGGGGGCTTACGGCATTCAGGGACGCGGCGGTATGTTTATCGACCGGATTGAGGGTTCGTATTCCAATGTCGTGGGCTTGCCGATGACGCTTGTACGCAGTATGCTGCTGGAATGGAACGAGGCGTATCGCTGATGAATGGAATAGATTGAGGGGTTTTCAAAATATGGCATTGTTTCAGCTTATGACGCCGGATATTGCAGTTGACGTAGGCACCAACAACACGCGCGTGTATGTGAAGGATAAGGGAATTGTCGTCAACGAGCCGTCCGTCGTCATCGTTCGGGCCGATCAGCCCAAGAATATTATCGCCGTTGGCGACAGTGCAGAGGAACTGATTGGACGGTCGGCGGGCAATGTGCGCATTGTCCATCCGCTGCGCGACGGCGTTATCGTGGATTACGAAATGGCGCAGGTCATGATCCACTATTTTGTGAGCAAGGCGATTGGAACGCGCAGCTTCGTTCGCCCACGGATGGTGGTCACATTGCCTGGCGAAGTCAGCAAAGTGGAACGGCGCGCAGTCATTAACGCGATGGAGCGCATCGGCGCACGGCAGATTTTTGTCGTGGAGCAGGCGTTTGCAGCAGCGCTTGGTACGGGTTTGCCGGTGTATGATCCGCAGGGCAGTTTTGTTGTGGATATTGGCGGAGGTACAACAGAGGTAGCGCTGGTATCGATGGGCGGTATTGTGCTGTCCCACTCTGTTCGGGTGGCTGGTAACCGGATCGATGAAGCAATTTCCGGTTATCTCAAAAAACAGCACGCGATTTTGGTGACAGACCGAGTCGCAGAACGCATCAAGTTTGACTTGGTGGATGTTCGCGAGAATGCCAATCTGGAGCAGATGGCTGTTGTTCGTGGCCGCGATATTGCAACAGGTATGCCGCTGACGGTGGATGTCAATATGGCGAAGGTCAGCGAAGCCATTCGCGAGCCTCTTGAAGAAATTCTGGCTGCCATCAAATGGGTGCTGGGCCGAATCCCGCCGGAATTTGCGGTAGATATCCTGCAAAACGGTATTTTCCTGACCGGCGGCTCTGCGGCACTCCCCAATCTGGACGCCATGATTGCTACAGAATTTGGCGTTCCTGTTTCCGTCGCTAGAGATGCGGGCGAGTGTACCACACTGGGCGCTGGCTATATGGCGGATCATTTTGATATGCTTGGCGCTACCGGAAAAGAAAACGGTTGACTTCCCTTTAAAGGAATGACAGATTCATGAAAAAGAAACATCCTTTCCTATATGTAGTTCTGCGCAGAGCCCTTGTGGTGGTTTTGCTTTTGATGATGGTGCTCACTGCCTATCATCAGTCTTCCGGACAGCTTGTGTCGCCGGAGGGTATGCTCAATAAAATCATCACGCCCATACAGAGTGCTGTATCTAAGGCGCAGCATATGTTTTCGGAATATCTGTATCGTGTGAAGCTGCGCAGCAATATCGAATACGAGTACAATCAGCTCAAGGCACAAAATGATGAGCTGATTCTCAGAAGTATTCTGTATGAAGAGCTGGAAGAGGAGAATAACCAGCTCCGTGCTCTGTTGGGCGAATATGAATCTCGTGCAGAAATGAACCCCGTTCTGGCCCGCGTGATCGCCAGCGAATCGGGCAACTATTTCTCCACCTTTACCATCAACAAGGGCAAGCGCGATGGCATCGACGAGCAGATGGCTGTGATTACGTCGGAGGGTCTCGTCGGCTATGTGTATGAAGTGTTTGACTCCACAGCGAAGGTCATCACGATCATCGACGATCAAGCCAGCCTTGCGGCACTGATTGAGAGCAGCCGTGACCAGGGCGCCATTAAGGGCACGCTGGGCAGTACGGGCGAGCCGCTTTGTCGGATGTATTATCTGTCTGCGGACAGCGTACCGCGCCCGGGTGATCGCGTCATTACTTCCGGTGTCGGCGTATCCTTCCCCAAGGGTTTGCTGATCGGTTATGTCCGCGAAAGCACGCGTGCCATTGAGGACAACAAACACTACATTGTGGTTGAGCCTGCCGCAGATTTTGAGCACATTGAGAACGTGCTGGTGTTGCGCTACTATGCCGATGTGGAAGAAATGCCGGAGAATTACGATAATACGGAGATCATCATTGCCCCGGTTGCGACGGCTAGACCGCAGGCTGTCGTGGAAGAGGATAAGCTGACTGCCTCTACGCCGGTACCGCTGCCGGATGCGCCGGGCCGCGTGACGCCGACGCCTGCGCCGGAAGAGGTCGATTTCGTGCTGGACGATGAGGCTCTGGGTGATTTGTCGGATCGATTTGTTCAGACAACGCCTTCTCCCACGCCTTCGCCGACCGATCTGCCCATCGTAGATCCGGCCGATGGTGCAGAGATAGCGGATGAGGATGAGTTCCCGAAAGAGCTGCAATGAGGCGGCTTTCAAGCGCGCAATCGGATGACAACGAGGTGAAAGGAATATGTCCCGATTACTCAAGATGTTTGTACTGGCTATCGCCGCCTGCGTGTGCCAGACAAACCTTTCTCAGTACATTCGCATTGCCGGCGTTGTGCCGGATATGCTGATCATCTTTCTGGTGGTGCTGACGTCATACACGGGCGCGTACGGTGGATTTTGCGCAGGTGCGTTCCTCGCCATGCTCTACGATGCGAGCGTCGGCTATGTGCTGGCCATCAATCTGGTGGCGTATACGTTCATTGGCTGGGCTTCCGGTATGCTTCGCGGTGTGCTGAATACCAAGCTGCGAAAGCTGAAACACAAAAGCGTTCTGGTCATGATGCTGATCTGCTTCTTCTTGACGCTGATGCGAGAAGTGCTCTATATCGGCTATCTGTTCCTCATTGGCTCCGAGCAGGGGCTGATGACGTGGGTACGGGCGATGCTGTGCAGCGGATACAGCGCACTGCTGATCTGGCCGTGCTCGTATCTGGTTGCGCGATTCATGCGCTGGCAACCGAACGTGCGCAGCAGGGGCGGAGACCTGAATGAAGAATCCGACGGCACAGAGATCTGACGGCTAAAGAAAATCGGAGGTTTCGTATTTCGTGAAGACGTATCTGAACCGCTATCGGTTTGTGGCGCTTGTCATCGCGCTGCTTTTCGGCGTGCTGGTGATGCAGCTGTTCAATCTTCAGGTGGTCGATTATGAGGAAAATCTGGAGAAGGCGGAGAGCAAAAAAACCAAGGTGATCACGAGTCAAGGTTCTCGCGGTACCATCATGGATGTCAACTCCATGACGCTTGCCTACGATAAGCAGATTTACAACGTGCAGTTTTACCGTGATCCCAACTTTGTCTCATCAGCCAAGGATGAGGAAGGCAAAACCATTTCATCCAACCAGGTATATACCAATTCCATTATCGATGTGATTGATATCGTGGAGCGCAACGGTGGTACGATGAATACGTCTTTCTCTCTCTTACAGGATGAGATGACGGGTATGTGGGTCTTTGCATGGAACAACAATGACTACACGGCTTCTCAGCAGGCAGCAAGAGAGAAGATGTGGCGAAGCAACTTCTTCGTACAGAACGTGGAACAGCAGGAGTTGTTCGGCAGGCTCTGCACCAAGTATAAGATTCCGGAGGATCTGCCGACAGAGAAGAAGATTCAAGTGCTGGGCGTATGGGAAACCATGCAGAATAATGCGTTTCTTTCGCAGCCCATCACCATCGCTTCCAATGTAAGCTGGGAAACGGTCATCGAGATTGAGGCCAAGGCGCTTTCGCTGGAAGGCGTGACGGTTTCCGTAAGCAGCCAGCGCGTGTATCCCAACGGCACGATGGCCTGCCATGTGATCGGCTACATCGGCAAGATTCAGAATTACGATACCTATTATGCCAGCTATAAGGACAAGGGCTATGCGCTGTCGGATCTGATTGGTTTGGACGGCGTAGAGAAAACCATGGAGGACTGGCTGACGCCCTGCACGACGCAGCGCGTGGGCAAGCGCGTGGTAGAGATCGACCGATTCGGCGCGATCAGCCGCACACTTTCAACCACAGAAGCCACAGATGGCAATAATATCAAGCTGACCATCGACTCCAACTTGCAGCGCGTGACGGAGGAAGCACTCAAAAACAACATCGAGTACATCCGAAATGAGCAGGAGAAAAAGCTCAAAGAAGATAGTTGGCTTGATGCGAACAAAAACGAGCTTCAGGGTACTTCGCGCGATTTTGACTCTAGTCCCATTCAGCTTGCAGAAAAGGGTGCAGTGGTCGTCATTGACATGGAGGGCCGCGTGCTGTCGCTGGCAAGCTATCCGCCATATGACCCCAATGCGTTCATCGTCGGCGGCGAAGCGGCTGCCAATGTTCTGCTGGATTCCCGCAACCCGTTGGTGAACTACGCCATTGGTTCACGCGATACGCCGGGCTCCATTTTTAAGCTGGTGACGGCAACGGCTGGCCTGCTGACAGGACAGCTCACGATGACAGAGGCGATTGATGACGAGGGCGTATTTGATAAATACGACAAGACCAATCCGCCACGCTGCTGGCTGAATCAAAAGCTGCTTCATAAGCATGCCAACCAAACGGTAAAGGAAGGCATCTCGCACTCCTGCAACTATTTCTTCTATACTGTCGGCTCAAGGCTTTACGAAAATACGGACGATCAGCTCTATAAGACGGCTGCCCTGTACGGCCTGACAACCAAGACAGGCATTGACTTGCCCGGCGAGCTTCAGGGCTATGTAGCCAGCCAGACGACGCTGTATGACAAGAACAAGGCGATCAGTGCTTCTCAGCAGGCAACATGGCGTCCTTCGATCGTGTTCAATCAGATTAAACAGCATCTGATTACCATCGGCGAAGAATTCAACATGACTTTTGAAGAAGCAAAGCTGGAAAAATGCGTCAAGCGCCTCATGGATATGGCGGTGGATTACAACCAGAATGACTGGCTGCCGGAAATCCGTACCATTTTGATGGAAGAGCTGGATATGCCCCGCGAGCTGGTTTACCTCCAGCGCGTGGCAGGCGATATCTTTATCAAGCTGAACGAAATCAAATGGGGCGGTTCGGAGGCGATCATGGCCGCGGTCGGTCAGTCGATCACCTCCGTCACGCCGGTTGCATTGGCGCGCTATGTGGCTGCGGTGGCAAACGGCGGCTATGTGTACGATCTGCGCCTGATTGATTCTATCATCTCTCCGGAGGGCGAAGTGCTCAGCCAGAGCACGCCGATTCTCGCCTCTCAAATTGAGGGGGACAATGTTGAAGAATATCTCGCCTATATCCGCGAGGGCATGGGCGGCGTTACGGAAGGCGACGGTACGGCGGCACGCTTCTTTAACGGCGACATCTATAAGACTGTTCGCGATAACATTGCCGCTAAAACGGGTACGGCAGAAAAGACCAAGATTGACTTGGAGAACAACGCGTGGATGATCGCCTTTGCTCCGTACAATGCGAGCGACCCCAGTGTGAAGCCGGAAATCGCTATCTGCGTGTACATCCCGCATGGATACAGCGGCTCCTATTGCTCGATGACGATTCGTGATATCGTTCAGTATCACATGGAACACAGGCTGCTGGACAACGAGGACTTCATGGCGCCGTCCAATTCTTTGGCATACTGACAGCCTGAACGGAGAGGATAACACACGATGGGTAAAATTTGGGCTGTCTGCTCCGGCAGCGGCGGCGTTGGCAAATCCATGATTGCGCTGTCGCTGGCTGTCGGAGCGGCCAAATCCGGTAAGCAGGCAATCCTGCTGGATGCATCTGGAACGGCGCGCGCTTGCGATTTAATCCTTGGGCTTGAAAGCATGGTGGCGCTGGATATGCTGGATGTCATCCGCAATCAGGTGAGCATGGAGGCCGCGTTATATGAGGTGCCGCAGTATCCACGCCTGCGCTTTGCCTGCGCATCGCTATACGACGATGTAGCCGTTTCGGAGATCTCCGGCGTACTGCTGGCGCTTCATTCACTGTGTGATGTGCTGGTGATCGATCTGCCCACAGGGCAAGCTGATCTGGGGCGCGGTGTTCTGCGGCGCGGAGATGAGCGGCTGCTTGTAACCCGGCCGGACGATGCGTCGATCCGGTCGGCAGAGCGCCTGATGATGCGCTGTGCTGGCAGCCCTGCCTCCGACAATCTGGTTATCAATCGCATGAAAATGAACAGGCTTGACAAGAAAGCACAGCATCCGCAGTCTGTTGTAGAAAATCTGCTGGATCGGGCGGCGGTTGCCTGCATCCCTGAGGATCCGAGCATCCCCGCCAGCGAGCGGCGCGGCAAAGCAGCCATTGAGTGCGACGGCCCTGCATGGACAGCTCTGAGCAAGTTGACTCAGACGCTGCTGGGTGATGCGTAACGAAACGAGGAGTGAGTATGCGCAATTCGGACAACAGTCGGCTTTCCAAGCCGCATTTTGACTGGCCGCTTCTGGTCGCCAGCTATCTGCTGGCACTTTACGGCGTTCTGGCGATCACCATCGCCAACTTTAACCCTAATCTGGGCGCAGACCGTTCGCTTCAGCAGCTGGTCATGGACGCGAATAACGGCAGGCTTCAGCTCATGTGGGTTGTGGTCAGCATGGTGGCCGTCTCGTTGATGATGACGATCAAGTATGATATCATCGGCCGTCTCTGGCCAGTGATTTACTTTGTCGATATCGTTCTGCTTGGATTGGTTCTGACTACCTCTAAGATCAACGGCGTGGCGGGCTGGTTTCAGTTTCTTGACCGCACCTTCCAGCCGTCGGAGCTGGCCAAGCTGGCGCTGATTATCACGCTTTCCAAGGCGCTGACACGCTATCCAGACAGGCCGATTCCCAATTTTCGCTATTTTGTCTATATTTGTCTGCACTTCGGCATTCCTGCGCTGTTAATTGCTGCACAGCCTGACATCGGCACGCTGATGGTTTTTTGTGTCATCTTCGTCGCGCTGCTGTTCCTGTCTGGCTTTGAACTGCGTTGGATGTTCCTGATGGGCGGACTGGCCATTGCTGCGGTCACGCCGGTTATCTTCTATCTGGCCTCGACCAACAACTTCCGCTGGCTGCGCCTAGTGGCCTTTATCAACCCGGAGTCCGATCCTACCGGCAGCAGTTATCAGATCATCAATTCCAAGGTGACCATTGGTTCGGGCGGACTATACGGAAAAGGCGCATGGGCAAAAGGCACGCTAACACACCTGAACTATGTGCCGGAGAACCATACGGACTTTATCTTCTCCGTTGTGGGCGAAACACTGGGCTTTGTTGGTTCGCTCGTTCTGCTGGGACTGTATGCCTTCGTCATTTTCCGTATGCTGCTGCTGGCCTATCACACGAAGGATCGTTTCGGCCAGCTCATCATCATCGGCGTGATGGCGATGCTGCTCTTCCACGTCTATGAGAACATTGGTATGTGCATCGGTGTTATGCCCATTACCGGCATCCCGCTTCCCTTTATTAGCTATGGCGGCACCAACCTTGTGGTAAACATGGCCGGTATCGGCTTGGTGCTGAACGTGACGGCTTACAAGAGCTCGATTAACTTGCACGAGAATCAACGATCGTAGCGGTGTTCTACGCATACAGCCCTATGCATAGTCTTGAGCAGACAAGGCGAAGGGGGAAGAGCGTATGAATCAGTCAAGTAATCACACGGTGGTTACGCAGATGACAACCAGAGAGCGCAGGGCATGGAAGCCCGAAAGCGGGACAAAAAAACTTGTCAAAAAACGGCTGCTAAGAAATACGACGGTCTTTGCAGCCGTTTCCTTATGTCTCGGCATAGGTGCGCTGATGGCGTATCAAAAGCCACAGGAGGCACAATCCGTCATGAACCATGTGACGGCAGGCTTTGAGTATGATGATACATTGGGGCGGCTCCAGTTTGTCAGCCATATCTTACCGGAGAGCGCGATGGTGTTCCTTCAAGGCGGGGAGGCGGAAGAGACGCTCTTTGTACCAACCAGTGCGCAGGTATCACATCGATGGACGGAAGAAGAGCCATGGCTGGAATATGACTGTATTGGAGATGTGCGCGCGTGTCAGGATGGCGAAATCATGACGGTTGTGAAAAATCGTCAGAACGCCTATACGGTGCGTGTGCTGCATGAAAATGGCTGCGAATCCATTTACAGTGGCCTGCGCGACGTGCATATCCGCGAGCAGGATACTGTTCAGGCAGGTCAGCAGCTCGGCACTGCGGCAGGAACAGCAGCCTTTGAGTGGCGCAAAGACGGGCTGTCCGTGATGCCAGTCTTTGCTGAAATTTGATATGCGTGTCCGATTTCATCCCTGCTTGGCGCTGTATCTGGCCAGTATGGCGTTATTTTCATCATGGAGGTCGGTATTTTGCGCAGCTTTTGCACTCCTTGTACATGAAGCAGGCCATGCTGCAGCTGGACTGCTCTTCAAAGAGCCTATTGCAGAAATTGAGCTGACACCCTTCGGCGGCGTGATGACCTATGCGCCAGGGGCAATCCCAAGCAAGGGACTGCGTGGCGCATTCCTGTCCGCAGCGGGGCCGTTGGGTAACGAACTGGGGATGTTGGGCGCTGCTGCCGCACATCGTTTGTTGGGCATGGAATGGACGCAAAACCTGATACTGGCAAACCTGACGATGCTGCTGCTCAATCTTCTGCCCGTATTGCCGCTCGACGGCGGGAGCATTGTATTCAGCATCGGTTACTATTTTTTCCATGCCGCCAAGTTAATCCGCTTTCTTTCTGTTTGTGGCGTGGCAGCCGGATTGGGGCTTTGGCTGTTGGCGTTCTATGGACTGGCGAAGCTAGGCATAATCAACTGCTCGCTTCTGATCATCGGAGGATACATGATGATCTGTGCTGTGAAGAGCCGCAACATGATGCTGGCGCAAAACGTGTATGCCGTCGTGCAGGAACGGCAGGCAGAAATGCCGGAGGGCGTGCGCAGGATACAGCCCTTTAGCGTAGCGCCGGAAACGCGTGTACAGGCGCTCCTTGCGCCCATGGCACGCGTACCCTGCGCGGCGTTTGTCATCAAAGCCGCCGGAGAAACGCATATCCTGAGCGAACAGGAGGTCTGCCGAATGCTGCTCGCGCATCCATCACTCACGATCGAAGAGGCAATTGCCATTGAGCATGAAAAACCGGAGAAAATCCTGCTTTATCCTTGAAACATTGCCTTAGGTGAGCTACAATAGAAGAGAAATAATATGCAAGAGTGAGGATACAGTTGTGAGTGATACACAGCAAAATCAAAATGGGCATCCGCTTGTTCAAATGGGCATCAGCGACGAAGTTGTGCGTGCCTTTGACTGGATGGGCTTTACCAAGCTGACAGGCATACAGCAGAAGTGTATTCCATTGATGATGGATGGACATGACGTAATTGCCATTGCACCGACGGGCACAGGCAAGACGTTAGGCTTTGGCATCCCGATGCTGGAATATGTCAATCTGGATGATTCGTCCGTGCAGGAGATCGTCCTCGCGCCGACGCGCGAGCTGGCACAGCAGATTGCCGACGAGCTATCCAACTTGGCGCACTACATCAAGGGCGCGAAAATCGCCGTAATTTATGGCGGACAGCCTTTTGGCAAGCAGATGAATGCGCTTGCCCGCAAGCCTCAGATTCTCGTGGCAACGCCGGGCCGACTGCTTGACCATATGCATCGCGGAAACATCAAGCTGTCTACCGTACATACGATGGTGCTTGACGAGGCGGACGAAATGCTCAAGATGGGCTTCATTCAGGACGTAGAGAAGATCATCGAAAGCGCCGATCCGAACCGACAGCTCGTCATGTTCAGCGCAACCACCAATCAGGATGTGCTGACTGTTTCATGGAAATATCAGCACGATCCAATTGAGATCGTCGTGCAGGCCGATGCAGAGAATAAGCCGGATATCACACAGTACGTCATTGAATCCGACCAAAAGCAGAAGTATGAGCACCTGCTGTATCTGCTCGATTCTGATCAGTATAAACGCATCATGATCTTCTGCAACACGAAAGATATGACGTCGCGCCTGTGTGAGCGACTCAAGAAAGCGGGATACAACGCCGAGTGCCTGCATGGCGATGTACGCCAGTCCCAGCGCGATAAGGTTATGACCGGCTTCCGCAAAGGAAAGTTTGAAATCCTCGTGGCCACCGATGTGGCAGCGCGCGGCATCGACGTGGATGATGTAGAAGCGGTGTTCAATTACGATCTTCCGGATAAGCAGGAGTTTTACGTACACCGCATCGGTCGAACGGGACGCGCCAAGCGAGCAGGTGTGAGCTTCTCTTTCGTCAGCTTCCGAGACAGCATCCGCATGGACGAGATTCTCAAGTACACACACATTGCGCCGATTCAGCTTGTCTTTGATGCGTTTGGCACGCTGTGTTACAAAGAAAGTGGAGAGCCGTTTCTGGAGAATGTTTGATGTGCTTCTATCCTGAATCCGCTGATCTCACTGGGCATCAGCAGCGGAATCAGGATGCGCTCTTGGATCGGTTCGCTGGACAGCAGCTTGATGTGGGAAAGATTCTCCGAGCAGTCTATACGCTTGATGCTGGGGTGGTTTTCCAGAATGCCCTTAGCCTTTTCCAGAGCATCTGCCGGACCGTAGATCGTCAGCAATGTGCAGAATGTCAAGCTGATTCCTCCCTAAAAAGCAGAAATTCAATGAAAAAGGATTGCACATCAGTTTTATTTATGATATGCTATGGACAGATACAGAGATACATTTGTATCGTATGACGAAAGCGAGGATATTAATCATGGATGATATGGAAATGATGGAGAACGACAACATTATCGTGCTGACCGATGAGGACGGCGTGGATGTTGAATTCGAATTCTGCGCTTCTGTGGAGTATGAAGGCAACGAGTACGTCGTGCTGCTTCCGACCGAGGACGATGACGGCGAAGTTGTGATTCTGCAGGTCATGGAAGATGAGAATGCGGATGAGGATGACGAAGCGACCTATGTCGGTGTGGACGATGAGGACGTGCTTCAGGCCGTGTTTGAGATCTTCAAGGAGCAGGCCGGAGACGAGTTTGACTTTGAGGAGTAATTGCTCACATTCAAAAGCCACAAAAAAGCGCACGGGTTTTCCGGCGCTTTTTTTATGGCTTTTTTATTGGGGAAGAAGGAACAAAAAGACCATAATAGGGCAACATCAAAACCTGCGAAGCAGGCTGACAACCTTGCCCAGAATTTGAACAGAAGGGACGATGATCGGCTCCATCGCGTCGTTTTCCGGCTGTAAGCGAAAGTGACCGTTTTCCTTATAAAAGCGCTTAACCGTCGCATCATCCTCGACCAATGCAACGACGATTTCGCCGTTATGCGCATCCGGCTGTTTGCGAACGACGATATAATCATCGTTGAAGATTCCCGCCTGAATCATGCTGTCCCCGCGCACGCGAAGGATAAAATGCTCGCCTTCGCCTACCAGATCCGCTGGGAGAAGCATCTGCTCATCGATCTGCTCCTCGGCCAGTATGGGCTGACCGGCCGCGACACGGCCCACCACCGGAACCGAACATACACGGCTGTCCTCCACAGCTCCTGCATAGGCAGGAGGGTGCGACAGCCCAATGGCGCGCGGCTTCATGGCATCCCGATGCAGCAACCCCTTTTTTTCCAGCCGCGTCAGATGGCCGTGTACTGTCGAGGTGGAACGCAAACCAACTGCCTCGCCGATTTCGCGAACAGAAGGCGGATATCCCCGCGTTTCGATAATCTCCTGAATGTAGGAGAGGATTTTAGTCTGCGTGTCGCCGCGCGGTCTTTGCTTGCCAGCCATAGTCGTCACAGCCTTTCTGATGATTCGATTCATTATAGCATAAATTCTGTGCGAAAATCAAGAAAAATCAAACAGACGTTCTCATATTGCGCTTGAATCCCAGCGGGATGCGTGCTATAATAGGCCCCAAAATGGAAAGAAATAGGGGAGATTGGCTGTGGAAAGAATCCGCTGTGTGCTTTATGATCGGGAGTGTATCGAATGCGGAGAATGCAATCGGTGCGACCTGGACCCAACAAAAATCTGCGATAACTGCAAAAAGTGTATTGGGCTGGATAACAGCATGGAATATCGCGCAATCAAAATCGACGGCATCATTGACGAAACCATGAATCCTGACGAATACCTCGACGATTGACGAATCAAAGGAGGGCAGGAGAGATGACGCATCAGGGTACGCAAAGGCTGGAAACAGATAGATTGGTTTTAAGGCGATTTACAGAGGATGATGCTGCATCCATGTATCGAAACTGGGCGGCAGATGAAGATGTTACAAAGTACCTGACATGGCCACCTCATGCCAATCTTGAAGTGAGCCGATCAATCGTGAAACAATGGCTTCATGCCTATGAAAGCGAGCGATACTACCATTGGGCGATTGTATTGAAGTGCATTGACGAACCTATCGGGGGCATCTCTGTTGTGCGCATGGACGAAGAAGCTTCTGTCGCAGAAATCGGCTATTGTATCGGAAAGAACTGGTGGCATCAGGGCATTACTTCGGAAGCGCTGAAAGCCGTCATAGGGTTTCTCTTTGATCAAGCCGATGTCCATCATATCCAGTGCAGGCATGATCCACGAAATCCGAACTCTGGCAAGGTTATGAAGAAATGCGGCATGAAGTACAAAGAGACTCTGATCAATGCCGACAAGAACAACCAAGGCATCTGTGACGTTTGCTGTTACGAAATCAACAGTCCAAGTATTGACATCAATTAAAGAAAGCATCAGGAAGTATTTTCGACATCTTCCTGATGCTTTTATATTCTGATATTTATTCCTGATGATCCTGAGCAGAAAATGATTCGCCATGCGGTACAGCATCATCCCGCAGCACCGTTTTTTGTGCTGCCAACCTCCGGTGATCTTCCGAAATGGCTGCATAGTGTTTGCGAGTAGTATTCACATCAGAATGTCCCAGCACATCGGCCACCAAGTAGATATCTCCGGTTTCCCGATATAGATTGGTGCCGAATGTACTACGCAGCTTATGCGGACTGATCTTCTTTTTGAGCGGCGCGGCAATAGCAGCATACTTTTTAACCATGTTTTCAACAGCACGCTGCGTTATACGCCTGCGCTGGATGGACAAAAAGAAAGCGTTTTCATGGCCGGGGAGCGCTTCGATTTGCCGACGTTCTTCCAGATAATCTTTGAGCGCTTCCGCAACTTCATCAGACAGGTACAAAATAACTTCCTTGCCGCCTTTGCGCGTAACGACGAAAGCATTTTGCTCAAAATCAAAATCGTCGATGTTTAGCCCGACGCATTCGCTGATTCGGATTCCCGTGCCCAGAAACAGGGAAAGCATCGCCAGATCGCGTTTGGCAGTCACACGATGGTATTTTCGATAGGTCTTAGGCAAGGACTGTCCGCTCTCGGCAACATCCAGAATCCGAGCGACCTCGTCTACATCCAAGCGAATGATCGCACGCTCATGAAGCTTGGGCAGCGGCACAAGAGAAGCTGTATTGCTGTCGATATAACCATCGGAGAACAGGAATTTGTAGAATGCACGCAGGGAAGCGTATTTTCGCTTGATCCCGTATTCGTGATTGCTGATTTCGCGAGAGGATATCTGGCCATCTTCAAGCTCTTCATTTTTGACGTAGAGAGAGAGATAGCGTGCATAGCGCTCCAAATCCTGTTTGGTGACATTCTGAATGTCTTCAACCGTGAACTGTTCAATCGGCTTTCCGGAAAACTTGGGAAGTTCATCGGACAGATACTGAAAGAATAGCTTGAGATCATAGGCGTAGCTCAAGCGAGTAAGCGGGCTAGTCTGCTGTTCGATAGCAATGAAATAATCAGAGCAGATCTCCGGCAGCTCGCGAAGAAGCTCGCGCAGCCGCTTGGTACGGCGGATATCAGCTTGATCGTGGTATTCGTTCGCCATAGGCACGTTCCTTTCTCATAGACTTCGTAAAACCTGCGTTTCGCGAAGTCTACAAAAGACTTCCCCCTACATCATTTCTTCACGAAATCCAGCTCATTTACCTCGATGCTCTCGGATCTGCCCGGTTGCCAATTCGTCACAGCGATTGTTCCACTTGTTGTCAGCGTGTCCTTTGACTTTTACAATCGTCACTTGGTGCGGCTGCATGACGGTTAGCAGCCATTTCCAAAGATCCTGATTTTCAACCGGCTTTTTTGAGGCGTTCTTCCAGCCATTGCGCTGCCAGCCGTCAATCCATTTTTTGGAAAATGCGTTAACCAGATACGCCGAGTCCGAGTACAGCGTCACGTTACACGGCTGCTTAAGCGCCGTAAATCCCTGCACGGCAGCAAACAGCTCCATGCGGTTGTTGGTGGTTTCCGGCATATAGCCGGAGATTTCTTTGATGTGTTCGCCAAACATCAGCACGGTTCCCCAGCCACCCGGCCCCGGATTGCCGGAGCAAGCGCCGTCCGTATACATCAGAATATCCTTCAAGTCTGCAACCCCAAATCCAAATTATAATATAACATTAGCCTGAATATTATTTTGAAAGCTTAGCAGTCTTTTCGATGGTTGCGGCAAGCGCATCCATAACAGCAGCGCGCATACCGCCTTTTTCAAGCGCATATACGCCTTCAATGGTGGTTCCACCCGGCGAGCAGACTGCGTCTTTTAGCTTTCCGGGATGCTCGCCGGTCTCCTGTACCATCTTTGCTGCACCGATTAGCGTCTGTGCAGCAAGCTCGTAGGCCAGCGCACGCGGCACGCCATATCGAACGCCGCCATCTGCAAGGGCCTCAATAAACTGATAAACAAAAGCAGGCCCGCAGCCATTGATGCTTGTCGCCGCGACAAAGACGTGTTCTTCCACCTGAGCCACTTTTCCGCCCGCAGTAAAGACCGACTTGGCAAAGGCAAATTCCTCTTCCGTGCAGCGGCAATGGCTGCACAGCAGGCTCATGCCCTCTCCGACAGCCAGCGGCGTATTCGGCATCACGCGGACGAAGTGCGTGCTTTGCGGAAATGCCGCTTCCAGCATCTCGTACGTCCAGCCAGCAATGATGGAAATCACCATTTTTCCGGAAAGATCTTCGTAAATCTCTCGGATCACCTGTGCAGCATAAACGGGCTTTACGGCCAGCAAAATGCAGTCACAAGCACGAACCAATTCGGGATTGCTGTCCATCACCTGAACCCCCTGTGCTGCAAAGCGTGCGCAGAGCTCCGGCATTTTGTCCGTTACCGCAATTTCATCAGGCGACAGACCGCCATTTTTCAAAACGCCAGTAAGAATCGCAGACCCCATATTGCCTGCGCCGATAAAACCAAGCTTCATCAGGAAACCCTCCTTGTCACCGTTTGGATGTTTGATTTAGGCAAATCCTTTGAGAAGGACGGCAGAAAAAAGCGCCGCCGACGCAGCATATGCCGCAGTCGGTGGCGCGGATTTTACTTCGTGCCGAAAAGACGATCTCCGGCGTCGCCCAGACCCGGGATGATGTAGCCATTGTCATTCAGCTTCTCATCCATCGCCGCTACATAGATGTTAACATCCGGATGGTCTTCCTGCACGCGGCGAGTGCCTTCGGGCGCGGCGATCAGGCAGACCAGCTTGATGTGCTTGCAGCCGCGGCGCTTGAGGAAGCCGATGGCCGCGGAGGCAGAACCGCCCGTCGCCAGCATCGGATCAACCAGAAGGATTTCGCGCTCACCGCAATCCTCCGGCAACTTACAATAATACTCCACCGGCTCCAGCGTTTCCGGGTCGCGATACAGGCCGATGTGGCCAACCTTTGCAGACGGAACCAAGCTCATGATGCCGTCCACCATGCCCAGGCCAGCGCGCAGAATCGGCACAATAGCCAGCTTTTTGCCGGCGATCACCTTGGTCTGCGCACGGCAGATCGGCGTCTCAATTTCGATTTCACGCAGAGGCAAATCACGAGTAACCTCATAGGCCATCAACATGGAAATCTCATTAAGCAGCTCACGGAATTCCTTCGTGCCCGTCTCCTTATCTCTCATCAGGGATACCTTATGCTGAATCAGCGGATGATCCATTACAAGAACCTTTGCCATAATATCCTCCTTTGTGCGGCATTCTGTCGCCGCAGGGCTCATTTGTTTCATTATAACATTTTGTGGGGAGAGCGGCAAGGTTTTCTTGAATATTCTCTCCGTATGTTTTTATTCAATTCCGATTTTCCGCCTTTTCCATTGCTTGACACGAGGATACGCCCGCGCTATACTAAACCATAATACCTATAAAATAAGAATAGGAAAGTATCTCCGGCTGACCGGAGATAGCGGAGGATGTTATGCTCAGCAGACCCATGATTGACCGAATTGCATTCTTTGGCATCAGCTGGTATGCCATTTTGATTGTAGGCGCCGTTTTGATCGGGCTGGCCTTCTGTACGCGCGAAGCACGCAGGCTGAATATCCCTCAGGATACGCTGATTGATTTTCTGCTTTACGCCATTCCGCTGGCTATCGTTTGCGCGCGTATCTACTACGTCATCTTTCGCTTCAATATGTTCAGCGAAGATCTGTGGTCGATTTTCAACATCCGGGAAGGCGGCCTCGCCATCTATGGCGGTGTGATCGGTGGCCTGATCGCCGCAAAAATCGCTGCACGCAAGCATCATGTATCGGTGTGGACGCTTCTGGATATCGTTGCGCCGGCGCTGGTTCTTGGGCAAGGCATTGGGCGCTGGGGAAATTACATCAACATGGAGGCCTATGGCCTGCGCATCAACGAGGAGTACCTGCAATTCTTCCCCTTTGCGGTTGAAATTCCCGTCGGAGACGTGTGGTACTGGCACATGGCGACATTCTTCTACGAATTCTGCTGGGATGTGCTGGTTTTCGCGCTGCTGCTCGTCATTCGCCATCACAAGCGCCGTAACGGCGATGTGTTCTGCTGGTATCTGCTGCTGTATTGCGCAGGGCGGACGGTCATTGAAGGTCTGCGCAACGACAGCCTGACCTTTATCAGCGAATTCGTGCGAATCTCGCAGGTGCTGTCTGCTATAGCCGCCTTTGGCGTTGTCATCTATTTCTTCGTTCGTATTCGGGATCGCATCAGTCTGGTCACCATTGCGCCGCTGATCTGCGCTGTGCTTTGTTTGGTGACGACATTCCTCGGTGAATTTGAACGTGGGGCATACAGCACACTCTTCCCCTTCTCTCAAGGCAGTCTGGTGCTTCTGATTCTCGTGTCTGTTGCGATGATTGCACTGTGGACGGTGGACAGTGGTGCATTTGACTGGCGGACAGCTTTGCCACTCCTGCTGAATGCCGTGTTCATTGCAGGTCTTTTGATTGCAGGCGTAGGCCGCGCCAATGCCGACAACACCTATTACGTCTCTCTGCGCCAATGTGCTGCCATGATCCAGTTGATTCTGTGCGGCTGGCTGCTGTGCTATCCCTTTTGCCCGGACACGAAGAAAGTAAGGAGGAATCGCCATGCGTAACCTGACGATGATGACCGATCTGTATGAGCTGACGATGATGAACGGCTACCTGCGCTACGGCAAAGCGCAGAACCGCGCCTGTTTTGATGTCTTTTACCGCAGACGCGGCGATATGACGGCGTATGCCGTGGCGGCAGGTCTGGAGCAGGTGATCGAATATGTGCGGAATCTTCGCTTTACGCAGGAGGATATCGCCTATCTGCGCAGCCTTTCAACCTTCGATGAGTCGTTCCTCACCTATTTGGAAGGATTTCATTTCACAGGTGAAATCCTCGCCGTTCCCGAAGGAACCGTCATCTTCCCGGATGAACCGATCATCCGCGTCATCGCCCCTATCATGGAAGCGCAGCTTCTGGAAACCGCCATGCTCAACATCATCAACCATCAGACGCTGATTGCAACCAAGGCGGCGCGCGTGGTACAGTCGGCACGTGGCGATAAGGTGCTGGAATTTGGTCTGCGCCGTGCGCAAGGGCCGGACGCGGGCATTTATGGCGCACGTGCCGCCATCATTGGCGGCTGTCAAGCGACGAGCAATGTGCTCACGGGTCAGCTTTTCGGCGTGCCGGTCGGCGGTACGCACGCCCATAGCTGGGTCATGTCGTTCGAGGACGAGCTGACAGCCTTTCGCGCATATGCGGATGTGTTCCCGGACAACTGCCTGCTGCTGGTAGATACCTATGATACGCTGAACAGCGGCGTTCCCAACGCCATCACGGTCTTTAGAGAGCTTCGTGCGCGCGGCAAGGAGCCCGTCGGCATCCGGCTGGACAGCGGTGATCTGGCGTTTCTCAGCCGTCAGGCACGCGTCATGCTGGACGAAGCGGGCTTCCCGGAAGCAAAAATCTTTGCCTCTGGCGATCTGGACGAAGAGGTGATTTGGGATCTCAAGGCGCAGGGCGCGGCTATCGACGTTTGGGGTGTGGGCACGCGCATGATCACCAGCGCAGACAATCCTGCGCTGGGCGGCGTGTATAAGCTCGCTGCGGAGGAGATTGACGGGCAGTTTGTCCCGCGCATCAAGATCTCTGAGAATCCGGCAAAGATTACCAATCCGGGCGTCAAGCAACTGTATCGCTTCTACGACCGGCGCACAGGTAAGGCACTTGCAGATCTCATCGCGCTCGACGACGAGGACTTTTCCTCCGGCGAGCCCATCGAAATCTTCGATCCGAAGAATACATGGAAGCGTATGAAGCTCTGCGATTACCGCGTGCGCAAGCTGCTTGTGCCTGTCTTTGAGGATGGAAAGCTCGTCTATCAATCCCCCGCTCTGCCGGACATTGCAGCCTATGCTAAGGCGGAAATGGATACCTTCTGGGATGAGTATAAGCGCCTCACCCGGCCTCATCTATACAAGGTCGATCTCTCTCAAAAGCTCTATGACCTCAAAATCAAGCTTTTGGAGGGCCGGAACTAATGGAATCCCTGCGCATCTCAAGCGTTCGCCGTGCGCACGGCAGGGCGATTTTGACGCTCACAAGCGGAGAAGCCCTTGCCATGCCGCAAGCAATGCTGAAAGAGCGTCCATATCGCAGCGGAATGCCCTTTGATCGGATACAATTCGATACCTTTCTCACCGAACGAAGTGCCGCATTTGCGCTTCAAAAGGCGATAATGTTACTGGCTTCGCGCGATAGAACTGAAAAGGAAATTGTAGATGCACTGCGGCAAAATGCCTATCCAGAGACAGCTATTGCTCAAGTGATGGCGCGTCTCCAACGGGAAGGCTATCTTGATGACGCATCGTTTGCGGAGCGTTGGACAGCTTCGCGTACAGCGCGCGGCTGGGGTACACGTCGTATCCGTCAGGAACTGTGTGCGAAGGGCGTAGAACGCGAGCAGATTGACCGTGTGCTCTCCTCTGCGGATGCAGACTCTGTGGCGGAATCAGCGCTCATGGTAGCACGAAAGGCTGCTAAGGGGCGGGATATGTCCTCTCTCGCATCAAGGCAGAAGGTCATCGCCATATTGGTCAGGCGCGGTTTTGACTTTTCGATTGCACGAAAGGCACTGGATAAAATCGAAGAAGAAATGTAAATCTGCATACGAGATAAAGTAAAATGCAGTTGTGACAGCGATCTCGACATAGATTATGGCTTCATTTATTTGAGAATAGCATAAATAATCAAAACCACCGGCTAAGCCGGTGGTTTTGATTTGCACGTTAATGCTTGACGTTGATGCGAACAAGCGCACGCTGGAGCTTGGCTTTCGCCAAGAGCAAAGCCTTTTCATCATCCTTTGCCGCAGCAATTCGCTCTTCCGCGACCTGTTTAGCGCGCTTGGCGCGATCCAAATCAATGTCATCCGCCCACTCAAACGTCGTGGCGATGAGATTTGCTTCATTGTGGATCATGGCCAGCATACCACCGATACAGGCTGCATGGCGGGTTTCGCCGTCCGCTGTAACAACAGCCGCCTCCCCCGCGCCTACTGCAGAGACATAGTCCGCATGATGCGCCAGCAAGCAAACGTCTCCGTCGATCATCCGCACACGCAGACGCTCGATTTCACCGTCAAATGCTAGGCCATCGGGCGTACTGATCTTCAGGTGGAACGTACTCATGCCTTTTCACCCTTTGCTTTGGCCACAGCCTCGTCGATGGTGCCGACAAACAGGAACGCACTCTCGGGCAGATCATCATGCTTGCCCTCAATGATCTCCTTGAAGCCGCGGATCGTCTCCTTCAGCGGGACATACTTGCCCTCAAAGCCAGTGAACTGCTCCGCAACACTGAACGGCTGAGACAGGAAGCGCTGCACCTTGCGCGCACGCGAAACGGTGAGCTTGTCCTCTTCCGAGAGCTCGTCCATGCCCATGATGGCGATGATGTCCTGAAGCTCCTTATAGCGCTGCAGGATGCGCTGCACATCGCGCGCAACCTGATAGTGCTCCTCGCCCACGACGTCCGGCGTAAGGATGCGGCTGGTGGATTCCAGCGGATCAACAGCCGGGAAAATGCCCAGCGAGGAAATAGAACGGGACAAAACCGTGGTGGCGTCCAGATGCGCGAACGTCGTCGCAGGCGCCGGGTCAGTCAAGTCATCCGCAGGCACATAAACAGCCTGCACGGACGTGATCGAGCCACGCTTCGTAGACGTAATGCGCTCCTGAAGTGCGCCCATCTCCGTGGCCAGCGTCGGCTGATAACCAACGGCGCTGGGCATACGTCCCAGCAGTGCGGATACCTCCGAACCAGCCTGCGTGAAACGGAAGATGTTGTCGATAAACAGAAGCACGTCCTGTCCCTCACGATCGCGGAAGTACTCTGCCATCGTCAGACCGGACAGCGCCACGAGCATACGGGCTACCGTCGGCTCGTTCATCTGTCCGTAGACCAGCGCCGTCTTATTGATAACGCCGGACTCCTTCATCTCATTGTACAGATCGTTGCCCTCGCGCGTGCGCTCGCCAACGCCCGTAAAGACGGACAGGCCGCCGTGCTGCTTGGCAACGTTGTTAATCAGTTCCATAATCAGAACCGTCTTGCCCACACCGGCGCCGCCGAACAGGCCGATCTTACCGCCCTTGGCATACGGCGCAATCAGGTCAACGACCTTGATGCCCGTTTCCAGCATTTCGGCAGACGTCTCCTGCTCGTCATAAGCCGGGGCTGGACGGTGAATTGCCCAGCGCTCTACATCCTGAGGCGCGGGCAGATTGTCTACCGGCTCACCCAGCAGATTGAAGATGCGGCCGAGGCACTTCTCGCCCACGGGAACGGTGATGGAGGAGCCGGTATCCACTGCCTTCGCGCCGCGGGTCAAACCGTCCGTGCTGCTCATGGCGATGCATCGAACGATGTCATCGCCGATATGCTGCGCGACCTCCACAACCAGCTTCTTTTCCCCGCTGCCCACCTCGATGGCGTTGAGCAGCTGCGGAAGCTCACCGGCTGCATATTTGATATCCAGTACCGGGCCAATGACCTGCACCACGGTACCGATGCTTCCTTTAGCCATATCGTTGCTCCTTATCAGTCTCAGATAGCACGTCAGTGTTCCGCGCCCGCGACGATCTCGGTGATCTCCTGCGTAATCGCGCCTTGGCGTGCACGGTTGTAGCGCAGGCTCAGATCCTCAATCATCTCCGCGGCGTTCTTGCTTGCCGCATCCATCGCCATACGACGCGCGCCCTGTTCGCTGGCTACGGATTCACACATACATCCGTAAATCATGCCGGCCATATAATTGGGCACAATCGCATCGTAAACCGCCGTAGGACTTGGCTCGTAGAGTACCAGCGGACGAAGCCCCGTTTTGGCCTCGCGCTGCTTCGCCTTGAGCGGAAGCAGGCTCTGGCTTCTCGGGGTCTGCGTGAGCATAGAAACAAACTGCGTGTAGACGATGGACACCTCATCAAACTGTCCGCTCAGATACCCCTGCGTTACCAGATTGCTGATGGTGAAACAGTCGGGAATGGAGACGCATCCCGCTTCGGCAAACTCGGTCGTCAGAATTTCAAATCCCTTGCGGACACAGAAATCCACCGCACGCTTGCCGATGGGCAGAATACAGACAGGCATGCCGTCCTGCGTCATTTCAGTGACGGCGCGGATGATGTTGCTGTTGTAACCGCCTGCCAAGCCGCGGTCACCGGCAATCATAATCAGACACCTTTTTTTCACCTCGCGCTGCGCCTGATACGGCGATGAAAAGTCGCTGGTATTGGCCTCTATCTCTTCCAGCGTATCCTTCAACCCCGTGAAATACGGACGGCAGCGCTCCTGACGTTCCTTGGCTTTTCTGAGCTTGGAGGAGGCCACGAGTTCCATCGCCTTGGTGATCTGCATGGTGCTTTCAACGCTGCGGATACGCAGCTTGATATCCTTCATGGATGCGCCAGCCATCACTTACCCCCTCCTTTCCTTATTTGGCGAGAAAGTCCTTCGTATACTGTGCAAGCGCAGCAGAGAGCTTCTCTTCGGTATCCTTTTCAAATTTTCCGGTCGTGCGGATGGTGTCCAGAATGTCGCTGTGCTGCGCATCCAAGCGTGCATACAGTCCAGCTTCATACTGAGCAACCTTCTCCACCGGCACGTCAGCGAGGTAATCGTGGGTCACAGCGTAGATGATGCAGATCTGCTTTTCCACGTCGATCGGCGAGCTCTTACCCTGCTTAAGCACTTCCACCACGCGCTCGCCTTGAGCCAGACGCGCCTTCGTATCTGCGTCCAGGTCGCTGCCGAACTGCGCGAAGCTCTGAAGCTCGCGATACTGAGAGTAGATCAGCTTCAAGCTGCCGGCAACCTTCTTCATTGCCTTGATCTGTGCATTGCCGCCAACACGGGAGACAGAGATGCCCGGGTTGACAGCCGGCATTACGCCAGAGTGGAACAGCTCGCTCTCCAAGAAGATCTGACCATCAGTAATCGAAATGACATTCGTAGGAATATACGCGGAAACATCGCCCGCCTGCGTCTCAATGATCGGCAGCGCAGTCAAGCTTCCGCCGCCATATTCGGGGGCAATGCGCGCGGCACGCTCCAGCAGACGACTGTGCAGATAGAACACGTCGCCCGGATACGCCTCGCGTCCCGGCGGACGGCGAATCAGCAGCGAAAGCGCACGATAAGCAACGGCGTGCTTGGACAGATCGTCATACACGACAAGCACATCCTTGCCCTGTGCCATGAAATATTCACCCATGGCGCAGCCGGTATACGGCGCAATATACTGCATCGGCGCAAGCTCAGAAGCCGTTGCACTGACGATGATGGTATACTCCATCGCGCCAGCCTGCGTAAGCTGCTCGACAAGCTGCGCCACCGTCGAATTCTTCTGACCGATGGCGACATAGATGCAAATGACATCCTTGCCCTTCTGGTTGATAATGGTATCCGTCGCGATCGTCGTCTTGCCGGTCTGACGGTCACCGATAATCAGCTCACGCTGTCCGCGGCCAATCGGAATCATGCTGTCGATAGCCTTAATACCGGTTTGCAGCGGCACGCTTACGCCCTTGCGCTCGATGATGCCCGGTGCGGGGCTTTCAATCGGTCGAGTCTGGGTGGTGTGAATTGCGCCCTTACCATCGACAGGATGGCCCAGCGCGTTGACAACGCGGCCAATCAATTCCTCGCCAACGGGAACGGAAACAACGCGGCCTGTACGCTTGACCGTGCTGCCTTCATGCAGCCCGGCATCGCTGCCCAGAATAACAATGGAAACAGAATTCTCTTCCAGATTCTGTGCCATGCCATATTCGCCATTTTCAAACTCGACCAGCTCATTGGCCATGCAGTTTTCAAGGCCGCTCGCCCGCGCAATGCCGTCGCCGACGAGGATAACAGAGCCGGTTTCGCTCTGCTCGATCTTTTTATCGTATTGTTTGATCTGGGCCTTAATGATTTTGGAAATCTCTTCGGGTTTCAGATCCATGGGTTCACCGGCTTTCTTTTCTCAATCTGGTAACAGTCGGAATACGCGGGCCTCACGCCTGCGTAAGCAGCGCACGCCTGAGATGGTCCATCCGAGAGGCTACGCTGTTGTCAAGGCGATACCCGCCCATCTCGACGCGAAGTCCACCGCGCAACGACGGATCGACGTGCACCGTCAGGCGAACCGTTTTGCCAGTCTTTCGTTCAAGCGCCTGAATAAGGCGCTCCTTCTGCATATCGCTGAGCGGCTTAGCAGAAACAGCCGCCGCCTGCACGATGCCATGCTGCTCGTTATAGCAGTTTTCATAGGCCTGTCGGCACATGGAAAGCTGGCTAAACGCGCTGCGTTCCAGCAGAATTTTCATGAAATTGACCAAATACGGATGCACCTTGCCGGCAAACGCATCGTCAAGCAGCGCAAGGCGCTCGGATTTGACAACGGCCCGGCTGTCCATCAATCGCGTATATTCGGGGTTATCGCCTATGATGCCGCAGACAGCATCAAGCTGAGCGAGCAGGGCATCTTCCAGCTTTTCCTCCTGCGCAAGCGCATACAGTGCGCCGCCATAGGCTTTAGCAAGATCATTCACGACGCTTCACCCACGTTCTTGATGAATTCATCGATAAAAGCTTCATGATCCTTAGCGCTGACCTCGCGGTCAATCACCTGGGAAGCAATATCCAGCGCAATACCGGAAAGCTCACCCTTGACTTCGTCAAAGGCCTTGCGGCGTTCCATGTCGATTTCGACTTCTGCGCGGCGCTTGATCTGAGCAGCCTGCGTATGAGCCTCCTCAACAATCGAGCCAGCCATAGCGTTCGCGCTTTCCGTTGCCGTTTTGATGACGCGATCCGCTTCTTCACGTGCTCCCGCCATCCGGCTCTCGTACTCCGCTTTCATCGACTTGGCTGCCGTTTCCGCCTTGGACGCCTCATCATACGTGCTTTCGATTTCCGCACGGCGCTTTTCAAGAATCGCCAGAACAGGCTTAAACAGATACTTCTTGAACGCGAACATGAGAATCAGCAGGTTGATGAGCTGAAAGATCATCGTCCACGGCGCAATGGAAATAAACTTCTGAACTTCCATGGAAGTTCCCTCCTTTCAATCCGTCCGTCTCAATTAGAACAGACCGGTGAAAGGATTGACGAACAGCAGGATCAACGCGATAATCAGGGAATACAGACCGGTGGTCTCCGCAACGGCGCAGCCCATGAGCATCGTGGACGTGAGAGAGCCCTTCATCTCCGGCTGACGCGCCATGGCCTCCAGTCCCTTACCAACAGCGTAACCTTCGCCAATACCCGGTCCAAGGCCGCCAATCATGGCCACACCCGCGCCCAGAGCAGAACAGCCGCAGACAATAGCTTTGGCGAGAATCGAAGTATCCATCATGTAGTCCTCCTTCAAAATGATTGAGTTACGATTCAATATATCCAACGCGCATTCAACGCGCTGAAGTCTGTAAAAATCAGGCGCCGTCGCCCGCCGCATCCGCCACGTACATCATTGTCAGCATACAGAAGATGAACGCCTGCAGGAAGCTGGAGAAGAAGTCAAAGTACAGGGAAAGCACCGCAGGAATGCCCGCTGCAAAGATCGGGATGTTCGAAAGCGTCTCTCCCAGTGCGCCAGGAAGCAGCCCAAGCACAAGGCCGGACAGCGCAGACAGCGCACCGTAGATCAGCGCCGTAATCACGCCGCCGCTGGCGATGTTGCCAAAGTGACGGAACGACATGGAGATCGGCGTGGCAATCTCGCCAATGATATTGAACGGCGTAAGGATGGCAACCGGCTCGGTAAAGCCCTTGAGGTAGCCGCCAAAGCCATTGGTGCGCACCTTGTTGAAGGTAATCAGTGCAAAGACCAGCAGCGCCCATGCCAGCACGGTGGACAAATCGCTCGTGGGCGCATAGCAGCCAACCAAGCTAGACAGGCTGCATCCCAGCGAAAGTGCGAACATTGCTGCGATAAACGGCAGATAAGAGGAATTCACATACTTTTGTCCCATGCTGGAACCCACAAAGTTCTGTGCAGCGCCAACAATGGTTTCTGCAATCACCTGCCGCTTGGTCGCCGGATGAACCTGAAGATTCTTCGTCATATACCGGACAGCGAGGATCAGCACCAGCATGACACCCCATGTCACCACAACGGTCTCCGTGAGCATAAAGCCGCCAAACTCCGGTATGGAGATCAGTATTTTTGCGCCAGTAATCTCAAGATCCATAACGTAACCCCACACTTTCTTTCTGTTATCTCGCTGTTTGCAGACAAGCGCTGCAAAGAATTACATGGTTTTGACCTTGCCCGTGGCCTGAAGAAACAGAATCGTCAGTCTCGGAAAAACAAGCGGAATAACCGCAGCCAATCCGTCTACAAACGGAAGAGCAAAACACACTACCATAACCAGCAGCATCACAACCATCCGCGTGCTGTAAGAGGATTTCATCTGCATACGCGCCAGCTCTGCATTTTCCGGCGGAAGCGAGGCTACGCGCTGCACCGTCCTGCCCAGCAGGCAGAAGTTGAATACTGCACAGGCACTGCCGATTACTCCTCCTAAAAGCACAGCCGTGGAAAAACGTCCAATGCAAGCATATACAACCAACATGACTGTCAGCAGAATTACCTGGCCAATCACAATACGTCGGATCTCCTTGCGGATGCTCTCCTGAGTCTTTTCTTTCTCCATATTTCGAATGACAGCCTCCTGCTTCACGCTATTTTCCACATTTGTCTACATTATAGCATGATGGGCTTGAGCGGTCAACAAGCTTAAACAATTTTTCATAGAAGTCAGTCTCTGCTCAGGTCAATCTATCCGAAAAGCACCGCTCAATTCTATGCTTGTCGTATGCAACTCACAACACTTTCCGCTAAGGCTCCATATAGAAAAACCGCCTCCATCCGTAGATAGAGGCGGTTCGACATTTGCCGGTCAATTACGCAGCAACCTTCACCGACGTGATATGCGGATTCGGACCCTCGTACCAGTAGAGGAAGCCCTCAACATCGACAACGTCGCCAGCCTTCAGCTCACCGACAGTCGTGTAAACATCGCTCTCCACACCAGTCAGGTACACTTCAACACAGAACTTGTAGCTCTGGCCATTCAGAGACAGCGTCACATAGATATCATCGCCCGGCTGACCGTTCTTATACTCGATCGCCTCGACGGTCATGCCCTTGAACGCGACCAGCTCGTTCTGGTGCGCAATCAGCTCCTCCGTGCCCAGCAGCGCCGTCATATCGGCCGGCTCGGCCACAAAGCTGCCCTCGATGATTTCAAACGTCGCATCGACGATCTCAACCTCGCCGGACCACTCGGCCTTGTAGCCCGTCGCACGGATCTTAGTACCGGGCGTCAGCTTGGCATAATCCTCCTCGGAGCAGGCCATATTGTACAGGAAATACGCGCCGTCCTCAGACTGGCAGTACACGGTAGCCTTGTTGTCCCACCAAGACTGCTTCGCCTGAACATAGGTTTCTACAACAACCTCGTCATCGACCGCAGCGGCCATGTAGTCCGCGTGGGTCATCATGCCCTCGGCCAGCGCAGCGCAGCCGACGAGCATCATGGTCAGGGCCAGAAGGGCAGCAATGAACTTCTTCATGGTATTCTCCTCCTATACGATTGCAATGTATAAAAGTGTGTATGTGCACGGCACATATATCCATTATACAAACAATCCCGCCATAAATCAACGAAAATTTCTGCCCAAAATCATTTTTTCTTTCGGGTTTTCTGAAACAGCAGGTACGCACCCATCATGATCCAGGTACAGGCCAGCACCGCAAGCAATACTCGCGCGGCTGTTGGAAGCGGCCCTGTCATTTCCGGCGCAGTCTCTTTCCCCTGCGCCTCAATCTGATCGAGCCGATACAGCGACGTTACATCAGCAAAAAGACCGTCGATAAATGCATCGTCCACCGTCTTTTTTCTGCGGACAGACTTGGTCACATCTTCAATCATCTGCCCTGCGGCGTTGCGCAAAGAAGCTGAACCATTATACACAGGCGTAACAAACGTGTTTTCCACGTTGTCAAGCAGCAGCCGAGAAGCCTCGATTTTGACGCTGTAATGCAGGTCGTTATCCTCTCCGCTGCGTGCCATATAATCGCGGTAAGCATCGGCATTTTGTGCCTTCGCGGTCACCGGCACATAGCCCTCCGTGCTGGCATATGCAATTTGCACATCGTTGGTCAGCATATACTGCGTAAACAGCCACGAAGCCAGCACCTCCTGAGCATCATCCTTATTGAAGATACAGATCGACGGCCCCTGAGAGATCATTCTGGGGCGCTCAGGATCAAACTGCGGGACGGGCAGCACAGCCATCTCAAAATCCACCAGCTTATCCTCACTGATGTCAATCAGCGGCGCGTGCGGGCCCATCCATGTCGCCCCTGCCGTAGAGTCTATCGCGAAAATACACTGTCCTGCGTTGAGGAAATTCGCCGGATAGCTGGATATCTTAAACGTAGAGAACGCGCCGCTTTGGGCATGATCCGCGACAGTGCGCAGAATATCCCGAGTCGTATCATTAAAAATCTGAATTTGACCATCTTCTGTCGCATAACCCGCACCTTTTTGCTGAAGCATCTGGATCATCATGTTGTCCGTAGACTTATAGATAAAGGGGATCAGAACCTTTTGCCCATTCACGAGATAGTTCCCGGACGCATCCTTCGCCATCGCCGCTTCTGAAACCTCCCAGATGAAATCCCATGTCAGCGTCTCAGGCAGCGTATAGCCCAGTTCCTCCACATACGTCTTGTTGATGTAGCAGGCCTCCGTGGAGCGCATATATGGGACAGCATAGTGACGGCCATTCAGCATACACTCATCCAAGAATCTATCAATCATTTCGTTTTGCTTCGGTGACTCGAAGCGAAGTGCGCTTCCGCCTAAGCCATATCGCTTATCTACAAAAAGCGCATCCAGCGGTACGACGCTATTTCTTCCCGTCAGATAGGTTGCGATGTGATCTGGATAGGTAATGCAGATATTGGGTGTGGTCTGCGTGGAAATATTGGTAATCACGTCGTTGTAGATCTTGCCATAATCCGTATACAGCCGAAGATTGATATGAATGTTGGGATACAGCGCCTCAAACTCGCGAATAGCATCCTCGTAGATGCCTACCTGCGTCATATTCGTATCGTTTTTCGCCCAAAACGTCAGCTCGTATGTGCGGCTTTCATCCAATTCTTCGGGAATCTCAAAAGCCTCCAGCCCCTTAGAGCCATGACAGCCGCTGAGTGTCAGCAGGCAGAGCAGCAGCAAAGCAGCCAGAAGCGCCATGCGGACAGCTTTCATCCCTTCACCCCTCCTCGTGCCACGCCCGCCATGATCTTCTGGCGGAACATCAAAAACAGAACAATCAGCGGCACGGAAATCGAAACAACCGCCGCCATCATCGCCGGGATATTCTCGCGCCCAAAGCCGCTCTCCCGGATCGCCTGTATGCCATTGGAGACGAGGAAATAGTTTTCATCGTCTGTAACCAGACGCGGCCATACATAGGCATTCCAGCATTCGATGACCTTCAGGATGGCAATGGTGATGATTGTCGGCTTGCAGATGGGGATCATCACCTTGAACAGATACTTGAGATCCGACGTGCCATCCACCTTCGCCGCATCATACAGATCATCCGGCACCTGTTCAAAGTTCTCCTTGAGCAGGTAGATGTAGAATACGGAGGTTACAGACGGCAAAATCAACCCAAGAAATGTGTTGCGCAGCTCCATGTTGGTGATGGTCACATAGTTGGTGATGACCACCAGTTCGCTGGGAATCATCATCAAAGAAAGGAACAACACAAAAGCAATATGCTTTCCCCTAAACTCAAGGCGCGCAAACGCAAAGGCCGCCAGAACCGTGACGATCATCATGATAGCAGTCGTTGCCGCGGTAAAGATGATCGTATTGAGAAAATACTTGCCCAGCGGCACCGCCGTAAATGCTTCGACATAGTTTTCAAGTGTCGGCGCAAGCGTGTAAAGCTGTGGAATATACTCCGAATTGTATGCGCCATAGCTTTTCACCGAAGTGAGCAACATCCAGTAAAATGGGAACAGCACCATTAGCGCCCACAGCGTCAGAAAACCATAGATCGCCACTTTGGAAATCCATCTTCTTGTCGCGCAGCGCGGCGCATAAGACGATGCTTCATTTGTTTGATGTTTCATGACCGGCTCCTCATACATAGTGAACATGCTTCTTGGAAATCAACAGATTGATGCAGGTAATCGTCAGCACAATGGCAAACAGCATCACCGCCGCCGCAGACGCATACGACGGATATCCTCCGCTGTTCCCATACAGCATATCGTACACATAGCCGACGATCGTATTCATTTCTGCGGCGTTAAGATCCGTGCCAAAGAGTGCGACGGCGTCACTGTATGCCTTGAATGCGCCGATAAAACCGGTGATAATCAGATAAAACACGGTGGGAGAAATCATCGGCAGCGTGATTTTGTAGAACATACGCCAAGAGGATGCGCCATCAATCCGCGCCGCATTATAATAAGTCTCGTCCACGGAAGCCAGTGCGCTGGTCAGAATCAGAACCTTAAAGGGCATGACGACCCAAATTGTATAAAAACAGAGCACAAACATCTTAGCCCAATACGGCCCATCGATAAAGTCAATCGGCCCTGCACCAAACCAACCGATGATGAGATTGGCCAGTCCATCAGTATAGGGTGTCTTTTTGAATAGAATCATAAAGACAAGGCCGACGGCGAGCGTATTGGTGACATACGGCAGAAAATAGATCGTCTGATAGAGTCGGCGCAGCGCCTGAACAGAGCTGAGTGCCATAGAGATCAGCAGAGCAAAGCCTGTTGATAGCGGGACCGTGACCACCACCAGAATAAAGGTGTTCTTGAGCGCCTGCAAAAAGTATGGATCGCGAAGCACATAGCTATAATTGTACAATCCCACCCCGTAATAGGTCTGAGACGCAGAATTGTATCCTTCTTCAAACGAATAGATGAACACATCAATGAGCGGATACACCATAAAGAATCCCAGAAATAGAATGGCAGGAAGCAGATACAGCCACCCCTTGAGGCTCCGCTTATTCATGAGCAGCACGCTCCTTTTCCTGTGTATCAAAGAAAATACGGTTCCCTGTCTCCGCATCGAAGAGGAAAACCTTCTCCATCTTCAGCGAGAAGCGAATCTGCCCATCCTGTGCAGGTACAATGCTATCTGCACTGACGATGGCGCGGATCGCTGCGTTTTGGCAGCAGGGATGCGCGCAAACAACGCTGACATCCCGCCCCATAACCTCAATACCGCCGAAAGCGCAGCACAACGCCCCTTTTTCGTCCGGGACAAAGCCTTCCGGGCGGATGCCAATGACGACAGGTTGATCTTCAACGCCATCTACCTGCATGACATCCGCTTCACCGATTCTCAACATACCATGCGCAACCTGTCCGTGAAATACATTGATGGGCGGCGTACCTAAGAATTGGGCGACGAACAGATTGGCCGGGCAGTCATATACAGTCTGAGGTTTCCCGGTCTGCTGGATGACGCCATCCGCCATAACGACGATCTCGTCTGAGATGCTCATGGCCTCTTCCTGATCGTGCGTGACAAAGACGGTCGTGATCTGCGTTTCGCGCTGAATCCGCCGGATTTCCTCGCGTGTTTGCAGTCTCAGCCGTGCATCCAGATTAGAGAGCGGCTCATCCAGCAGGAGTACGCGGGGGCGTTTAACCAGTGCGCGCGCAATCGCTACCCGCTGCTGCTGTCCACCGGACAGCTCACCAGGCTTGCGCTCCAGCAGTCCCTCGATCTGAACCAGTCGCGCCGCCTCACGCGCTCTTTCGCGCATAGTTTCCTTGGAAAGCCGCTCCTTCCCCTTGAGGTTTTCCAAAGGAAATAGGATATTCTCCATGACCGTCATGTGCGGATAGAGCGCATAGCTCTGAAATACAAAACCAACGCCGCGTTTTTCCGCCGGAAGCTCCGTCACATCCTCATCGCCAAAGTAAATCCGACCTTCAGTCGGCTTTAGCAGACCGCAAAGCAGATTGAGCGTGGTACTTTTGCCGCATCCCGATGGGCCTAACAGGCCAATGAGCTTACCATCCGGGATTTCAAACGTAAAATCCTTCACCGCAACTACATCACTGCGTGCGTCCTTTCCCCTGCCTGGAAACCTCTTGGTCAGATTATCCAATACGATTTTCATACCGTACCTACTTTCTTCTCTTTCCTTTGCATACAGCATGGAACGCCCATGCGCCTGTTTTCGCTATTCGTCTTAATATAGCGCATTTCCATCCGGTTTTCAAGCTTGCAAACGAAGAAGAAGGATTGACTGCAACAAGTTTTTTCCATAAAACCATTTCCTTTTGAAACAAAAAAGGGTATAATAAAAAGAGAATATTTGTACAGGAGGCTACATCATGCAGCTTTCAAGGGATACGAAGCGTTTTTTGTTCTCCCTTTCCGTTTTCACCGTAGCGCTGGTGCTGTGTGTGATTAACTTCTCCGATGTAGGCAATTGGCTTGGTCGGCTGCTGGAGAATTTTTCTCCTTTCATCATCGGCGGATGCATCGCATTCATCCTCAGCGTTCCCATGAGCTTGTTCAACAAATTGCTGAGCAAAAAGAACAAAAAGGGAAAAGCGCTTATGAAACCCGGCAAGCGCAAGCTTGTCAGCCTGCTTCTTTCCATCCTCTTTGCCTTTCTGGTGATCGGCATTTTCAGCGGACTTGTGGTGCCGCAGATCATCAGCACCATTAGCGCACTGGCGGATTCGCTCATGAGTTTTGTCTCCTCGGCGCAGCTTTTCATTTCCAATGCGCTGACATGGCTGGAGGAATATCCTGAAATCCATGATGCAGTCGCTCCGGTCATCCCTGATCTGGATAAGATGGCTTCCACGCTCATCAACGTAGTGCAGCGCTCTGTGTTGACGCTTGCCTCTACGCTTCCGGGAAAGATTTCTTCCCTCTTTGGAAGCGTAAAGAACGTCATCATCTCGTTTGTGTTCGCTGTCTATGTTCTTTTGCAGACCGAATCGCTTTCGAGGCAGTGCAAAAAGCTCGTTTATGCCTTTTTGCCCAAGCACTTCTGCGATGATGTGCTCAACGTCGCACGCCTTGCGCACAAGACGTTCTTTTCCTACGTTGCCATCCAGTGCACAGAAGCCGCCATTCTCAGCGGTTTGTGCTTCATCGGCATGTTGATCTTCCGCTTCCCGCACGCACTGGTGATCTCCGTCATCATGCTCTTCGGGGCGCTGATTCCGATCTATGGTGCGATTTTCTCGTGCGTCATCGGTGCCTTCCTTGTTCTGATCGAGAGCCCGATGAAGGCGATTGGCTTTGTGCTGTTTATCCTCGTCCTCCAGCAGATTGAAACCAATCTCATCTATCCGCGTGTTGTTTCTACGGCGATCAATCTTCCATCGATGTGGGTGCTTCTGGCCGTCACGGTGGGCGGCGGAATCTTTGGCATCCCAGGCATGATGACCGCTGTACCGATTGTTTCCATCACCTACACGCTGCTTGGCGATGCTGCCAACAAGCGCCTTTCTGCGAGAGGACTTTCGGTTTACGATCCTGCTCCACCCACTCCGCCCGAGGAAAAGAAGGCTTAGTACCCTCCTTTACAAAAGTATACCAAAACGATATAATGCGCTTAGCGAAAAACTAGGCGCTTTTCTTTTGCGCCGACGAGATGATAGGAGGAATACACCATGAGCCGTTTGGGTGATTTGATTATGCTGGAGCGCAGCCGCCAGAAAATGACCCGCAAACAGGCCGCAAGGAAATGCGGCGTTTCTGAAGGCTATATCAAGGATGTCGAAGAGGGCCGGCGCATCATTCAGGATGATCAGGCACGCAGGATTCTCAAAACACTTGGTGCCGGTCAGCACAATGAGGCCGAATTCTCTCTGGATGAAATTGCCGCAACGGTCGATCTGGGCACGCTGGCGCCCGTAAGCACCAAACCTACACAGCCTAAAGCTGAGGAGCCCCGCCCTGCCGCCAAGCCCAGATCCAACGAGGAACAGAGCGGCATCTGGCTGGATGCGCTGAGCAGCGTACTCAAGCCTGTTCCGGTGATGAACGCCGGTTGGATTCGGGTTTCCCGGCGCATGGTGCCCATTCAGGACGGCAAAATCGAGGGCGCGAACCCCGACAAGGTCGTCTATTTCCTCGCCCCGGATGATTCCATGCGTGCCATGCGCATTGAAAAGGGCGATCTGGTATTGGTGGTGCCGCAGACATTGCCCGTAGATGGCGCGGTGATGCTGGTGGAATATGGTGCGCATCGCTGCCTGCGCCGCGTTAAGCTGTTGGGCAGCAACAATATTCTGCTCCAAAGCGGCGACCGCGATCTGGGAACGGAATCCGTCCATGTCAGCGAGATCAAGTTTGTCGGCAAAGCGGTGCGCGTGGAGATCACCCTGTAAGATGATGACGACAGCATCACTCCCCTTCCTCTTTCCGCTGAAAAGCGCTGACATTGATCGTCGCCGTGCTCAGATTCTGCAAGCCCTCTGCACACAAGACCCTGACTTTGCGCAAATCCCCGTGCGCAGATTGCAGCAGCGCACACTGGATTGTATGCTGATGCTCTATGACGACATATTCCTGTCAAGCTTCTTGTGTCGTGCTCTGCCCTCTCTCCATGTGACGCTCTCCTTCCGCCTGACCAGCGCGGCAGGAAAGTTCCTGTGTACCCAAGATACGCGGGGCAAGATACTCAACGCGGAAATCCGTATGTCCGGCGACTATCTGATGCGCCTGTGTCAAGGCGATTTTCATTTGAACGGCTTGACGGCGCATACGCCTCAGGATGCCTTCCTGATCGTATTTGAACACGAGCTTTGCCATGCGCTTGAAACAGCTCTGTATGGGAAAACGGGTCATTCAAAGCGCTTTCTCTCGCTGGCCAATGGTCTTTTTGCCCACACCGACACGCGCCACAGCCTGCCCACTCGCCAATTGGAAGCCGCACAGGAAGGACTGCGCGTGGGATGCCGCATACGTTTTCCCTTTCAGGACCACGAGCTGCACGGAATCATCAGCTACATCGGCAAGCAGGCCACGGTGATGGTACCTGATTCGCACGGCACTTACCGCGATGCGCACGGTAAACGCTATGAAAAGTATCGTGTGCCGCTTCCCCTCCTTGATCTTGAACCATAGATTTATAACTTTTTGCCCCTGCGTTACGCAGAGGGCATTTTTGATTTCTGCTGATCCCAAGAAGAGAGAGAAATAACTACCGCTCCGTTTTAGTCTCCCCTGTTTTAGATCATATCAAGAGATAATGCTCCCGTGTATGAAGACAGCATCTATGGCAAAACTTTTCATTTGTGGTCCAGATAGCATTAATTTGTTAATTCTGTACACTTTATTCCGATTTATTCTCCCATTTTGATCTTTACTGACTTTCTTTGACCATGGTATACTGACAGCGTCGAAAGACAAAGTAAGCATCAAGAAACCGTTCGTCGGGCGAACGTCGCCCTGAACATAAAGGAGGATGATTTGGATGGAATCTAACCGTTTCACTCAAAAATCCATGGAAGCGCTGCAAAGCTGCCAGCAGCTCGCACAAGGCTATGGCAACGCGCAGGTGGAGCAGCTTCACCTGCTCAGCGCATTGGTCAGCCAAGAAAACGGCCTGATCGGTCAGCTCCTTGGCAAGCTGGGGCTCAATCTCCGTCAGGTGCAGAGCACCTGCGAGAGCGCTGTTGCCCGCCTGCCAAAGATCAGTGGCAGCAACCAGCAGCCCTATGTCTCCGCAGGGCTTTCCGCAGTGCTCCAGCAGTCTGAAAATGAAATGAAACAGATGCGGGACGAATACGTATCCGTCGAGCATCTGTTCCTCGCGCTGATGGAAAAGGCGGATTCGTCCGTCAAGCCGGTGCTCTCCACGCTCAATCTGCGTAAGGCGGATTTCCTCAAGGCGCTTCAGGAGGTACGCGGCAGCGCCCGCGTTACAAGCGAAGACCCGGAAGCCACCTACGACGCACTCAAGAAATACGGGCAGGATCTCGTTGAGCTGGCACGCCAGAACAAGCTCGATCCCGTCATTGGCCGCGACACAGAGATTCGCAATGCTATCCGTATCCTTTCCCGGAAATCCAAGAATAATCCGGTGCTCATCGGCGAGCCTGGCGTTGGCAAGACCGCCATTGCCGAAGGGCTTGCACAGCGCATTGTGCGCGGCGATGTGCCAGACAGCCTCAAGAACCGCACCATCTTCTCGCTGGATATGGGTGCGCTGATTGCGGGCGCAAAATTCCGCGGCGAATTTGAGGAGCGCCTCAAGGCCGTGCTCAGCGACATCAAGGCCAGCGAGGGACGTATCATCCTGTTTATCGACGAATTGCACACCATTGTTGGCGCAGGAAAGACCGAGGGCTCGATGGACGCGGGCAACCTGCTCAAGCCCATGCTGGCACGCGGCGAGCTGCATTGTATCGGTGCAACTACGCTCAACGAGTACCGCAAGTACATTGAAAAGGACGCGGCGCTGGAGCGGCGCTTCCAGCCGGTGATGGTCGATGAGCCGACGGTCGAGGATACCATCTCCATTCTGCGCGGTCTCAAGGAGCGCTACGAGGTATTCCACGGCGTGAAAATTCAGGATCAGGCGCTGATTGCCGCCGCTACCCTCTCTAATCGCTATATTTCCGACCGTTTCCTGCCGGATAAGGCGATTGACTTGGTGGACGAGGCTTGCGCTACCATCCGAACGGAAATGGACTCCATGCCGCAAGAACTCGATGACGTTCGCCGCCGCATCATGCAGCACGAGATCGAAGAAGCGGCGCTCAAGAAGGAGGACGACGCGCTGTCCCGCGAGCGTCTGGCCGTAATCCAAAAAGAGCTGGCAGATATGCGCGAAAACTTCTCCTCCATGCAGGCCCGCTGGGAAAATGAGAAAAACAGCATTGGCAAGGTGCAGAAGCTCCGCGAGGAAATTGAACATCTGGGCGGCGAGATCGCTGAGGCCGAGCGCAGCTATGACCTCAATCGCGCGGCTGAACTGAAGTATGGCAAGCTGCCGCAGCTTCAGAAAGAGCTGGCTGAACAGGAAAAACTCGCCGAGGAAGCCAAGTCTGACAGCACGCTGCTGCGCGATAAGGTTACCGAGGAGGAGATCGCGCGCATTGTCGCCCGCTGGACGGGCATTCCGGTTTCCAAGCTGATGGAGGGTGAACGCGAAAAGCTGCTTCATCTAGATGATACGCTGCATCAGCGCGTTATCGGTCAGGACGAAGCGGTTGAAAAAGTCTGCGAAGCCATTTTGCGCAGCCGCGCCGGTATTCAAAATCCGGATCGGCCGATCGGCTCCTTCCTCTTCCTCGGCCCCACAGGCGTTGGCAAAACTGAGCTGGCCAAGGCGTTGGCGCAGGCTTTGTTTGACGATGAGAAGAACATGGTTCGTATCGACATGAGCGAATACATGGAGAAGCACAGCGTCTCCCGTCTCATCGGCGCCCCTCCGGGATATGTCGGTTATGACGAAGGCGGTCAGCTGACTGAAGCTGTTCGCCGCAGGCCGTATGCTGTCGTCCTGTTTGATGAGGTCGAAAAGGCGCACCCGGATGTATTCAATGTGCTACTCCAAGTGCTGGATGACGGACGCATCACCGATTCGCAGGGGCGCACGGTCGACTTCAAGAATACCATCATCATCCTGACCAGCAACCTCGGCTCCTCCGCCATTCTGGACGGCATCGACGAAAGTGGCCAGATCCGCGAGGATGCGCGTAAGCAGGTGGAAGCCATGCTCAAGACGCACTTCCGCCCCGAGTTCCTCAACCGGCTGGACGAAATCGTGTTCTACAAACCGCTGACCCGGAATGAAATCGACCGCATCGTGGATCTTCAGGTGGCCGATCTTAATCGCCGCCTCAAGGACAAGCAGCTTACCATGGCACTCACCCCTGCTGCGCGGACATATATTGTCGCGCAGGGCTATGACCCGATCTACGGTGCGCGCCCGCTCAAACGCTTTATGCAGCGCGCTGTGGAGACGCTCATCGCGCGCAAGCTGATTGCCGAAGATGTGCAGCCGCGCACACAGCTTACTGTCGATTACGATGGCGACAAACTGGTGATCGACGCGGAACCGGAGTACATCGTTTCGTAAGCCTACACGCAAGCATCCCTACACGCAAGAAATCTTGATGAATCGCAAAAGGCGCTGTCTCAAAATGGCTAAAGCAAGCCATGAGAGACAGCGCCTTTTGACAGTCTGAAGCGAGTACAGAACACGCTGTACTCGCTTTTTTGATGTAGGTTATCCTCGAATCAGCCGAACATTCTGCTCAAAACGATCGGCTGGCAGCATTTGGCGATAAAGCGAAAGCATCTCTTCTGCCCAATCCCGTACCGGCAGCACATCGGTGCAGGGCAACACAAGAATACTGTATTCCACATCAAATAGCCAAATGCGAACGCTGGTCAGCACCGCACCTGCTTTCGTATAAAAGCCAATCCGTTTGCGCGCCATCGCTTCATCCGGCGCTGCTTTAGGCCGCTCACACTCGATCAGAAGCACATCAGCCACATCGGCATAATATGCCCGAAGCTGTGCAAGCATCATACTCCCAATACCCTCGTGGCGAAGTGCGGGCCGCACGGCCAGATAATCTAAAAGTGCTGCCTGTGCGCCAAGCGGATGATAGACCAGTGCATATGCGGCAAGCGTGCTATCGCACTGATATGCTCCGATAACGCTGTATACGCCCTTTCGCTTCATATCTAAGATATCCGAAAGGCGTTTGAGTTCGCTCGGCGGAAAATCTCTGCGCATATCATTTTCATATAGCGCACGGATCTGCTCGTCATCAAGCAATTTCAGCGTCATCATTCCGCATCCACTCCTCCACTTTGTTTTGAGCTTCAGTATTTATGCCTCGATGATATTGCGAATCCAAACGCCCTTGCGCATCAGGATCACGCCAAAGATCACCTTAATCAGCTCTAGGGACTGTACAATCAGGTACATCTGGACGACAGGAAGGTTCGTCATATACGCCAGAATCCACGCAACCGGCACACTTACGCCCCAAGTAAATCCGCTGTCAAAAATAAATGTAATCACCGTTCTGCCGCCGGAACGCAAGGTAAAATAGCAGCAATGCGCCATCGAATACAGCGGCATCATTGCGGCAACCACCCACAGCATCTTCATCGACAGCTCCCTGACATGGGGCTCCGTATTGTAAATCTGCGGAATCACCGGAGAAAGCATCACCAGCAGCACGCTCATCACCAGATTGGAAGCAACGGCTGCAGCCATGAGCTTCCATGCGGTTGATTTCGCTTCCTCCACGCGGTTAGCACCCAGCGCCTGCCCGACCATGATGGCAACCGCATTCCCCATGGAGAGGAAGATCACCTTGAACAGGTTGCTGACAGTCGATGTGATGTTGTAAGCCGCCACCGCGTCAAGGCCACGAACAGACGTACACTGCAGCAGCACCGCCATGCCGGAGGACCAAAAGAACTCATTGACCAGAAGCGGCATACCACGGCGAAGCACATCGCCCATCAGCTTGCGAGGTACATATATGCTGCGGTAAGCGCCATGGATAAACGGAAAGAGATCGCTCTTGAGATGGGTATAGAACATGATGATCGCCATCTCGACATAGCGAGAAAGCACCGTGGCAATGGCTGCACCTGCAACACCCAGCTTCGGAAAGCCAAACATACCGAAAATCAGCAGATAGTTAAAGACAAGGTTCACCAGAATAGCCACGATACTGGCAAACATCGGCAGGCGTGTCTCACCCACCTCGCGCAGCGTGCTCGCATAAACTTGCGAAACCGCAAACGGAAGCAGACCGACGAGCATAATCATCAGATACTCCATGCCAAAGCGCATGGTGCTTTCTACATCCGCACTTGCTGTTCCATCGGCGAGAAATACGCCAATAAGCTGTCTTGGGCAGATCAAAAACACTGCCGTAGCGCATACCATCATCAGCACGGCAATCATCCATTTGATTCGGAAACAATAGCGAACGCCATCATGGTCACGTGCGCCAGCAAACTGCGTAGCAAAAATACCCGCGCCAGCTAAGCCGCCGAAAATGCACAGGTTAAAAATAAAGAGAAGCTGATTGACAATCGCTACGGCGGACATTTCCAGCGTGCCAACACGCCCCACCATAACATTGTCCAACAGGCTTACGACATTGGTGACGGTGTTCTGAATGATGATCGGAACGACAATCGCCACCATATCCCTATAAAATGCGCGATCTCCGATCAGACTGCGGCGCATACGCGCGCTGAGCTTCTCACGAGACATTCCCGTTGTTCCTCCTCTTTGGCAGAAAATATGCATACGCATTAATATAGCATATCTCAAACGGTTTGTAAATCACCATTTCACTGTGGTATACTGAACATAAAGTATCCCAATAGCGAATGGCAAATCTTAAAACAGAAAGGAAGATATGCACGATGTCCTTCACCATGATCCACGAAAACTACAACGTTCGCGACCTCGACAAATCCATTGCCTTTTACGAGAAAGCGCTCGGCCTAAAAGAAGCGCACCGCAAAACCGCGCAGGATGGTGCATACACGATCGTATTCATGAAAGGAGAGCATTCGGATTTTGAACTGGAGCTGACATGGCTACGCGATCATCCTCAGCCTTATAATCTAGGTGAATGCGAATTTCATTTGGCATTCCAGACAGACGATTTTGAAGCTGCACACGCGCTGCACGAGTCGATGGGCTGCATTTGCTTTGAAAACGAGGCCATGGGCGTTTACTTTATCGCTGACCCGGACGGCTATTGGCTTGAAATTATTCCCACTCATTGATACCGCACGCGATCTCGCAAAGAAAATCCGAACATTTAGGTTTATATGCTTTGCGTAGTTCGAAGAATTGTGCAAAAATTGTGCATTTGGTCTTTACAAGGGTTACTTTTTATTGTATGATGGACAATGTATTCCGTTTACCTGTGCTGTGAATCGCAAGGAGGAAAAAAACCAATGAAGAAGTTTATTGCTCTGATGCTGGCTTGCGTGCTGTGCCTGTTTGCCTGCGCTGCGCTGGCGGCCGATCTGAAGATCGGCGTGATCCTCGTCGGTGATGAGACCGAGGGTTACTCCCTGGCTCACATGGACGGCATTAAGAAGGCCGCTGCGGATCTGGGTATTGCCGACAACCAGATTGTCTGGAAGTACAAGATCCCGGAAGATCAGACCTGCTATGACGCCGCGCTGGACTGCATCGGTCAGGGCTGCAACCTGATCATCTCCAACTCCTATGGCCATCAGACTTACATGGTGCTGGCTGCTGAGGAGTATCCGGATGTCACCTTCGTCTCTATGACCGGCGACTTTGCTGCTCTGACCGGTCTGGAAAACTTCAAGAACGCGTTCACCAAGGTGTATGAGGCGCGCTATGTGTCCGGCGTTGTCGCCGGCATGAAGGTGGCTGAGCTGCTGGAAACTGGAGAGCTCTCCGCCGAGAAGCAGCCCAACTCCTTTGATGCGGACGGCAATGTGAAGATCGGCTATGTCGGCGCGTTTGATTACGCCGAGGTTATTTCCGGTTTCACCGCGTTCTTCCTTGGCGTTCGCTCCGTTGTGCCGAATGTCGCGATGGAGGTCAACTACACCAACTCTTGGTTCGATATTGACAAGGAAGCCGCTGCTGCCGAGGCGCTGATCGCCAAGGGCTGCGTCATCATTGGTCAGCATGCCGACTCCACTGGTGCGCCGGCTGCAACGCAGAAGCTGCTGGATGCCGGCAATGTCTGCTACTCTGTTGGCTACAACATCGATATGCTGCCGACCGCGCCGACTGCTGCGCTGATCTCTCCGACCAATGAGTGGTCCGTGTTCTATACCGAACTGTTCACCGCGATGCAGAACGGCGAGGAAATGCCGGCCGACTGGGCGAAGGGCTTTGAGGCCGATGCTGTGAAGGTCACTGAGTTTGGCCCGGCTTGCGCCGCCGGCACTGCCGAGAAGGTCGCCGAGGTTGAGGCCGCCATCCGTGACGGCAGCCTGAAGGTCTTTGACACCGCCACCTTCACCGTGGATGGCGCTGCTGTGACCTCTGCCCCGTGCAATATGTCCTTCATGGACTGGTCCACCATGACCGCAATCTACGAGGGCGAAACGGTTGAAGCGATCGTGGACGGTGCCTTCGCCGAGTCCGCTTTCCGTAGTGCGCCGTACTTCGCGCTCCACATCGACGGCATCACCGAGATCAAGTAAGCCTGAAACGACAATCCAAAAAAGGGAAGCTCTATCGCTTCCCTTTTCCCTGTTTCTTAGAAAGATAAGGAGTGACCGGTTTCCCATGGAATACGCCATTGAGCTTCGGCACATCACCAAGACGTTCGGCAGCGTGATCGCAAACAACGATGTTTCGCTTGACGTGCGCAAGGGCGAAATTCTCTCCCTGCTCGGCGAGAACGGCAGCGGTAAGACGACGCTGATGAATATGATCGCCGGTATCTATTACCCGGACAGCGGAGAAATCCTCGTCAATGGAAAACCCGTTGAGATCCGCAGCCCGAAGGACGCTTATGCAAACGGCATCGGCATGGTTCACCAGCATTTTAAGCTCATTGATGTGTTTACCGCCGCGGAAAACATTGCGCTTGTGCTGGATAAGAACGAAAAATATGACCTTAAGGCCATCAAGGCCAAGGCCCGCGCGATCTGCGACCGGTATCACTTCGACATGGATCTGGATCAGAAGGTCTATGAGATGAGCGTCAGCCAGAAGCAAACACTCGAAATCATCAAGATGCTCTATCATGGCGCACAGCTTCTGATTCTGGATGAGCCGACGGCTGTACTCACGCCACAGGAAACAGAGAAACTCTTCGCCGTGATGCGCAGTATGCGGGAAGACGGCAAGTCCATCATCATCATTACCCATAAGCTGCACGAGGTTCTGGCCATTTCCGATCGGGTTGCCATTCTGCGAAAGGGCGAATACGCAGGCACGGTAGAAACCTGTCACGCCACAGAATCTTCTCTCACCGAGATGATGGTAGGCAAAAAGGTTGAGCTAAATATTGATCGGCCCCTCCCTATCGATCCTCATCTGCGCTTGACCGTTCATAACCTCACGGTAGAGAATTCGGAAGGTGTCAAAATTCTCGACAGCGTCTCTTTTGACGCATTCAGCGGCGAGATCTTGGGCATTGCCGGTATCTCTGGCAACGGACAAAAGGAGCTGTTGGAGGCCATTGCCGGCCTGCAAATGCCGGATAAGGATTCCAGCATCGTCTATTACCCGGATGACGACCGCGATTCCACAGCGGAGCAGCTCATCGGCAAAACGCCCAAGAGCATCCGCGATTTGGGCATTCACCTATCCTTTGTACCGGAAGACCGTCTGGGCATGGGTCTGGTTGGCTCCATGGGCATGGTGGATAATATGATGCTCAAAAGCTATACCGAGGGTGATTCCTTCATCGCTGACCGCAATGCCCCGCGCCGACTGGCCGAGGAGATCAAGAAAGAGCTGGGTGTGGTAACGCCGTCCATCAATACCCCTGTTTCCCGCCTCTCCGGCGGCAATGTGCAGAAGGTGCTGGTCGGCCGCGAAATCGCTGCCGCCCCCTCTGTGCTGATGACGGCGTATGCAGTACGCGGACTAGACATCAACACCAGCTATACCATTTATCATCTGCTGAATGAGCAGAAGCAGAAGGGCGTAGCCATCATCTATGTTGGCGAAGATCTGGACGTACTGATCGACCTGTGCGACAAGGTGTTGGTTCTGTGCGGCGGCAAGTGCAATGGCATTGTAGACGCCAGAAAGACCACCAAGGAAGAAATCGGCCTGCTCATGACCCGGCTGAAGGAAGAACAGAAAGGAGGCGTCGCCTGATGGCCGCCAATCGTGAACCGCTTCTGCGCGTCGTCAAGCGCAGCGAGTTTCCGTTTAGGCGCAAGGCGTTTGTTCGCCTTGCCGCCGTGCTGCTTGCGCTCGTCGTCGATGCGCTGTTTATCTATTTCGTCACCGGCCTTGATCCCATCGCCGTCTATACCACGATGTTTCAGGGTACATTCTCGACGCCAATGCGCTTTTCGTGGGCCATGCGCGACCTCTCTTCCCTGCTTCTGATCGGCATTGCACTCGCTCCGGCGTTCAAAATGCGCTTTTGGAACATCGGTGCTGAGGGACAGGTGCTGGCCGGTGCGCTGGCAACAGCAGCCGTCATGGTCTATTATGGCGGTAAAGTGCCCAATGCCGTGCTCTACATCGCGATGCTTGTAACTGCCATGCTGGCTGGAGCCCTCTGGGGACTGATTCCCGGTTGGTTCAAGGCCCGTTTGGGAACAAATGAAACCTTGTTCACCCTGATGATGAACTACGTTGCCATCCAGATTGTCGCCTGCTGCGTCAATATCTGGCGCGGACAGGCTTCCGGTCTGGGCAAGCTGAATATGCGCAGCAAAGCCGGATGGTTTCCGCAGCTCTTTGGTCAGCGCTACAACATTAACATCATCATTGCCGTGCTGCTCGTCGTGCTGATGTACTGCTACCTGCGCTACTCCAAGCAGGGGTATGAGATCGCAGTCGTCGGTGAAAGTGAAAATACGGCGCGCTACGCGGGTATTAACGTGGGCAAAGTCATCATCCGCACCATGGCGCTCTCTGGCGCACTGTGCGGCCTGACTGGATTCCTTATCGTAGGCGGACGCGATCAGACGATCTCCACCACCACGGCTGGAGGCAATGGCTTTACCGCCATTATCGTCGCATGGCTGGCCAAGTTCAATACGTTCTATATGGCGCTCATTTCCTTCCTGCTCATCTTCCTTGAAAAGGGTGCTGGCGAAATTGCTTCTGCGTATAACCTCAATGATTTTGCTTCCGACATTATCGCCGGTATGATCCTCTTCTTCATTCTGGGCAGCGAGTTCTTCATCAATTACAAGCTCATTTTCCGCAACAGCAAGCATGAGACGATCAACAAGGAGGCGGCCTGATGGATACGTTAATCGCATGGATTCTTCGCGCGATCCCCTTTGGCACGATCATCATGTACGGTGCGCTGGGTGAAATCATCACCGAGAAATCCGGCAATCTGAACCTCGGTGTTCCGGGTATCATGTATCTGGGCGGTTTTGCAGGTTTTGCCAGTGCCTACCTCTATGAGAATACGGCGGCCAATCCGAATATGCTCTTCTGCGTTGTGTTGGCGTTGGTCTGTGCCTTCATCGCCTCAATGCTAGGCGGCCTGATTTACAGCTTTCTGACCATCACACTGCGTGCCAACCAGAACGTTACAGGTCTTGCCCTGACGACATTCGGCATGGGCGTAGCCAACTTCTTCGGCGTATTCATCCTTAACGGCCGCACGGCCTCGCAGAGCATGGTCTACAAGACCTTCCAAACGAAGATCCCGGTTCTTTCGGGCATGGGCGTTATCGGCCAAACGGTCTTTGGCTATGGCTTTATGGTCTACGCAGCCATCGTTTTAGCCATCATCCTGCATCATGTACTCAATCATATGCGCACCGGTCTGAATCTGCGCGCAATCGGCGAAAATCCGGCAACCGCGGATGCAGCTGGCATCAGCGTCACCCGGTATAAGTACCTAGCCACCTGTCTGGGCGCGGGCATCTCCGGTCTTGGCGGTCTGTACTATGTGCTGGATTACAATCAGGGCATTTGGGCAACTACCGGACAGATTGAAGCACTTGGCTGGCTGGCTGTCGCGCTGGTTATCTTTACGACGTGGAAGCCGCTCAACGCCATTTGGGGTTCCTACCTCTTCGGTATGCTCTACTGGCTGTATCAGTTCCTGCCGACGCTGATTGGCATCAGCGTTCCGGGCTATATCACGGATCTCATCCAGATGGTGCCCTATCTGGTGACTATCGCCGTGCTGATTATGACATCCCTCCGCAAAAAGCGCGAGGATCAGCCGCCGGCCAGTCTGGGCCTGGCCTATTTCCGCGAAGAACGGTAACATTCTATTGTTACCGTTGACAAACATGGGGCTTCGCAGCTATACTACACCTTGTACATATTGGGGAGTAGTCTGCAAGGTATCCTTGTGATAAGGCCAACATACTGGGGAAACTCTGGCTTTATATGAAATGACGAGACCGATCTGCACCATGATAATGGGCGGATCAGGTCTTTTTTCTATCCTGCCGCCCTATGATTCAAGGGAGGAATTGAACATTGAGTACTTGGGAACTGTTTGCCGTCGCGCTAGGGCTAGCAATGGACGCATTTGCTGTCTCTATCTGCAAGGGACTGTCCGTCCGCCGCTGTACACTGCGCCATATGCTGATCTGCGGCGTGTATTTCGGTCTATTTCAGGGGTTGATGCCGCTGCTAGGCTATCTGCTTGGTGCGCAATTTGAATCGCTGGTAACAGCGATTGCACCCTACATCGCCTTCATCATGTTGGCCCTCATCGGCGCCAACATGATCAAAGAGTCCCGGAGCAAAGAGGCCGATGCCGCCGGAGATGATTTTTCTCCGAAGGCCATGCTTCCGCTCGCCATCGCGACGAGCATTGATGCGCTCGCCGTGGGCATCAGCTTTGCCTTTTTGCAGGTCAGCATCGTACCTGCCGTTGTCATGATCGGACTGGTTACGCTTATTTGCTGCATGATAGGCGTTAAGGTCGGCAGCCTGTTCGGAAGCCGCTACAAGTGCTGTGCAGAGTTTCTTGGCGGTTTGGTGCTGATTCTGATGGGAAGCAAGATCCTGCTTGAGCATCTGATTGGATGAGAAGGATTGGCATTCAGTGCTGTTTCGCAGTATTGAACGCCTTTTTCGCAAATCGAATATATTTCATACTATTTCTAAATAAAAGAGCCGTGTTTTCCCCTTCGGTAACGCTGCGCTCCCCGCTGGCTTTCCCTGAACGGCTTCTCCATATAGGATATGTTATGGCTGTGATTCCGGAAAACTCGCATAGGTGCACAAAGCACTCCTTGCGATTTCCGGCGCTCCGCCTGCTGTTTCTGCCACTGGCGTCGGCAGGGTCCAATCCCTAGAACCTGCTTAGCTTCGCTCTGAATAAAGTCTTTTGAATGCAGACAGTATAAAAAAACAAAGCGGCAAAGCCAGTCTTAACCAGCTTTGCCGCTTTTTGATATCATTTAGTCCTCGTATCCGTTCGGGTTCTGTGTCTGCCAGCGCCAAGAATCGCGGCACATATCCTCCAGATTCTTCTCCGCTACCCAGCCAAGATCTTCCTTTGCCTTCTTGGGATCGGCCCAGCACTCGGCAATATCGCCCGGGCGGCGGCCAACAATCTTATACGGAACCTTTACGCCGTTTACCTTTTCAAATGCATTCACGATGTCCAGCACACTGTAACCATGACCCGTACCGAGGTTTACAATCTCCGTGCCGGTATGCGTCATCGCATAGTTTGCCGCTGCAACATGACCCTTCGCCAGATCAACAACGTGGATATAATCCCGCACACCCGTGCCATCCGGGGTCGGATAGTCGTTGCCAAATACGGACAGGAACCCGCGCTTACCGGAAGCCACCTGCGTAATGTAAGGCATCAGGTTGTTCGGAATGCCGTTGGGCATCTCGCCAATGCGTCCGCTCTCATGTGCGCCAATCGGATTAAAATAGCGCAGGAGCACCACAGACCAATCCGGGTTTGCCACCGCAACATCCGTGAGGATGCGCTCGTTCATGTACTTCGTCCAGCCGTAGGGGTTGGTGCAGCTCGTAGGCATGGTCTCATCCAGCGGCATATGATCCGGAATACCATAAACCGTTGCGGAGGAGCTGAAAATAAAGCGCTTCACGCCGTTCTTCTTCATCGCCTCGCAGACCGTCAGCGTACAGTCCAGATTGTTGCGATAATATGCCAGCGGCTTAGCGACAGACTCGCCAACAGCCTTGTAGGCAGCAAAATGAATGACTGCATCAATCTCATTCTCGGCAAAGATCCGATCCATCGCTGCAAAATCACAGCAATCCGCCTGATAGAACTTGACGGATTTTCCAGTCAGCTCCTGCACACGATGCAGGGATTTTTCGCTGCTGTTGTAGAGATTATCCACCACCACCACGCTATGACCTGCACGAAGCAGCTCCACAGCCGTATGCGAACCGATAAATCCGGCGCCGCCGGTCAGAAGGATATTCATTGGACGATTCCCCTCTCTCTTCTCTCCGCAAATGGTAAATTTTTATCTTTCTACAATTATACCACGAGTCTCAAAACATGGCAATCACAATCTTGCTTTCCTCAGCCAATACACCCTTCAAACGCACGGACATTAAAATGTGATCAGCACTCCATGTCCTTCACCAGCACCGCGCGGCACGGCGATCCATTTTCACCCGGAAGGCTTAGCGGAAGCGCACTCAGGAAATAATTCTCCTCCGTCACCTGCGCAAGACAAAGCCCTTCAAGAATTGCAATACCTGCATTCAGCAGCGCACGATGCACCGCGCCATCACCCGTTTCCATATTTTCAACCGTCGGCGAATCGATGCCCACCAGCTTCACCCGCTGCTGTGCCAAATACTCTGCCGCGCGCAGGCTCAACACAGCAGGATTAAATCTGCCGGGTCTGGATGCGTACGCACCAATCGGGTCAGTGCGCAGCAAGATGCGTTCACCCTCAAGAATCCGATGTTCTGCCAACATCTTCTCCGTAATGATGTCCGTCTTGAAGGTCAGCACGCGGCACGGCCCGATGTAGCAATCCAGCGGCATACTTTCCAGCGGTGCACCACCGGGAATCATGTGCAGCGGCGCATCTGCATGCGTGCCGCAATGGCTGCCAATGGTCAGCTCACTGACTTCACACATATCCCCCTGCTTAAAACTGGAACACGGATGGCTGTGAAAATGCGGATCGCCGGAGTAAACTGTCATCTCCGAATGGATCTTCTGCGAAATATCAATGATCTTCATATTATTTCCCCGCAGCCTCATACTCGGCTACGGCCTCCTTCCATTCCTGCGTGAACTCCTCCAGACAAAGGTTCTCGTCGCGCATATACTGTGCCACCTGAACGCCCACATAGCGCAGGTGCCATGGCTCATAGGTAATCCCTGTGATCTCCTCTTTATCTTTCTGATATCGGAGGATAAATCCATAATCCCAGCAGTTTTCTGCCAGCCACTTTCCCTGCTTGGTTTCACCAAATGCACTCGTAAACTTTTTTCCGATGCCGGCCTTGTTGATGACGTCAATCCCCAAACCCGTCTGATGGTCAGACGAACCGGGATAGGCCACTACGCCGTCATCCTTGCCGTTGTTGCGCTCCAGTCGATTGTAATACATCGTCTTTTGCGTGCGATAGCTGCGGTAGCCGGAATGCGCATACAGATAGATGCCGTCTTCTTCCGCCGCATCAAAGAGCGCGCACAGCGCGTCTGCCGCCGCTTGCCGCATCTGAATCGGATCATAGCTGATCTTTCGGCAGTTCAGATCCTTGGTCAAATCCTCCGGCACATAGTTCTCATCCAGAAGGTTTTCCTGATTGGCCAGTACGATGTACTCGCTCGTATGAAGCAGCTCATAGGAAATGGGATATGTCCATTCCACACCCGCCGGTTCCTCCTCCTCCTCGATGGTCTGCGCTTCTTGGATATCACCAAGCGCAGAGAGATCCAGCACATCCGCAGCACCGGGAACTGCCAACAACATCAAATATGCCGCAAGCAGCAATATCCACTTATTCATGGTCTATCGTGCCTCCTTCCAGAAATTGTACGCGATCAGTGCGCATATTCAAAAGGTACTCCTCCAGCGTCCAATTCTGCGCATATATCTGTGCCGCAGCATCATGACCGACATAGCGAATATGCCATGGCTCGTATATATACCCCGTAATCTGCGTCTTATCCTTGGGATAGCGCAGGATAAAGCCATGCTCATGTGCATGAGCCGCCAACCACTGTCCCTCTGGCGTATTGCCAAAGTCCTCCACTAACCCAGAGCCCAGCGAAGAGTGACCCTCCACATCCATCGCCAGCCCCGTCTGATGTTCCGAATAGCCGGGCTTGGCTACGCTGGCGTTAGCAGCCTTCTCGCTCATCTTCTCAAGCTTGCGTTCAAAAATCGCCTTCTGCGTGGAATAGCTTCGAAATCCGCTGGTGGCATAGAGTGTTATGCCGTCTGCCTGCGCGGCATCAAAGAGCGATTCTAACGCCTCTGCCGCCTCCGGACGCATATAGATGTTCTCAGAAAACGCTTCCTTCGTCGGTGTAACATCAGGCTTCACCAGCGTCAGCGGTACAGACGGCGCACGATTGTATTTGTTGACCAGAATCAATACGTCCGTTGGATCCTGATGCGGCATCATGAATGCCCATGCCTCGAACATCATGGCCGCACCGATGGTCAGCGCAGCCAATGCCCGTGCTGCCAGCATATCATCCCGTTCCTTTCTTCACTCTGCCCAGACCAGCGCATCCGTGCCCAGTCCGGCAGCAAGACGGCCATGGAGCGCATCGTCCACCAGCGCCTCCAGCACAACACCTTGATCGGTGTATTCCTCGGAAAGCACGCTACCTTCGCTGTGAATTGTCGATACCCATGCCCCCTGTGCATACGGAATGGTCACCCGCAGTTTGCGCTGTACTCCGCGAATCTGCCGCCGAACCTCCTCCAGAAGCTGCGGAATGCCTTCGCCAGTCTTAGCACTGATATAGAATGCGCCCGGCCATTGCGGTCGCTCTGCCAGAAGATCCACCTTGTTGATCACGTCAATTTTCGGACGATCCTCTGCACCAAGCGAGGACAACACCTCCAGCACCACATCGTGTTGGCGAAGCATCTCTTCCGACGATCCGTCTGAAACAACCATCAGAATATCTGCCAGAAGCGCTTCTTCCAGCGTGGAGCGGAATGCATCCACCAGCGCGTGTGGCAGCTTGCTGATGAAGCCAACAGTATCCACCAGCAAGAATTCTCCACCGCCCGGCATTTTGACCGTGCGCACCACAGGATCGAGCGTCGCGAAGAGCTTGTCCTCCGCCAGCACATTCGCATCGCTGAGCGCATTGAGCAGCGTGGATTTACCCGCGTTTGTATAGCCCACCAGTGCAACGACCGGCACTCGGTTCTTCTCCCGGCGCGAACGGCGCAGGCTGCGCTGCTCATCCAGTTCGCGGATCTCACGCCGCAGATCGCTCATGCGCCGACGAATTCGCCGCCTGTCCATTTCCAACCGCGTTTCGCCCGGTCCTCTGGTGCCGATACCGCCGCCCAAGCGGGACATCGACACGCCATGTCCCAGCAATCGCGGAAGCTGATAAGCCATCTGTGCCAGCTCTACCTGAAGCCGTCCCTCGCGGGACTGGGCACGTTGGGCAAAGATGTCCAGAATCAACGCCGTGCGGTCAATCACCTTCACGCCGCGCAGAACATCCTCCAGATTACGCGTCTGCACCCCGGACAACTCGTCATCAAAGATGACGATATCCGCCTCCTTGGCCTGACAATCGAGCGCCAGTTCTTCTGCCTTGCCGCTTCCAATATAGGTTGCCGTATCCGGCCGGGTTTTCTTTTGCAGCATGGTACCTACAACTACCGCGCCCGCCGTATCCGCCAGACGCGCCAGCTCTTCAAGCGAGCGCTCGCTGTCCATACCCACCAGATACGCCCGCTCTTGCTCGTCCTCTGTGCTATTGCTCGCACCGATGAGTACCTCCTGATCGGCGCGTTCGATAGCGTCCATCCATGCGCGCTGCGGAATCTTCTTGACCGGCACAATCTCCGTCAGAAGAACCTTGTTCACACCGCCGATTGCCTCTCCTAAGAACGCAGCCTGTATGCCGGTCGCCCGCCCGTCCTTCGCGCCGACAGCCGCCATCGCATCAAAGCGCATCGCGCGAAGCGAGCTGATATCCACATCCGAAAGCTGCGGGTTGCCACCCGGATGGGTATGAATGCAGCGAATCATGCTCAGCCGGCGCGTGTTGCGACGCAGGTGCATATCCTTGAGATCCACACTGTTTAGTCCACCAATGGTAATATCCAGAATGGAACCACTGCGCGACACATAGATGCTGATTTCGCGGTTGATGGCACAGGTAAACGCTGCCAGCACATCCAGCAATTCCGGAGGGGCAAAAACCTCTCCGGTCAAATCGAGGTCATAGAGCGTTTCCAGCTTGGCCAGCATGGAATCGCGAATTCCCTCCTTATTCCCGTAGATCATGATAATCTCCTTTTATCGTTTCAAAATCTGCCGCATCGCCGCTGCGACTGCGGTAACCTCGTCTTCAGTATTGTCACTTCCCAAGGAAAAGCGGACATCAGCGCCCATTTGTGCGCCCATTGCCTGCAAGACATGGGAGCGCTCCGCAGCGCCCGAAGCACATGCGCTTCCCGAAGAAGCGGCAATGCCCGCCATGTCCAGCCGCATCAAGAGTGCCGTGCTGTGCATACCGGCAACAGTCACATGGAGATGTCCCGGAAGGCGGTTCTCCCGATCACCATTCACCCAAATGCCCGGAATATCCAACAGAGCCCTCTCAAGCTCATCACGCAACCGCGATACACGCCGCGTGTTTTCTGCCATATGCTGCACGGATAACGACAGAGCGTGCGCCATGCCCACAATACCCGGCACATTCTCCGTACCTGCACGCAATCCGCGCTCCTGCGCACCGCCAAATATCAAGCTATTCAGCCGAACGCCGTCACGCACAATCAGCGCACCGATACCCTTTGGCCCACCAAATTTGTGTGCTGAAAGCGAGAGCATATCCAGAGAGAGATCTTCCATCCTGATGGGAATGTGTCCCACAGCCTGCACGGCATCGGTATGCATCAATATACCATGTGCGTGTGCGATTTCAGCTAGCTCCGCAATCGGCTCAATCGTTCCCACCTCATTGTTGGCCATCATCACAGACGCCATCAATGTATCCAGTCGAATGGCCTTCAAGAAATCATCCTTAGATACGCGACCTTTTTCATCCACATCCAGATAGGTCACCTGCCATCCCCATCGCTCCAGCGCCGCACAAGTTTGCAGCACGGCATGATGCTCAATCTGCGATGTAATGATATGCTTTTTCTGCATTTGGGCAGTCGCGGCGCCCAGAATCGCCCATGTGTCGGATTCGCTGCCGCCCGAAGTAAAGTACACCTCGCTGCGCTGCACACCCATAGCTTTGGCCAACTCGCACCGTGCAGCGTCGATTGCATGACGCGCCTCGCGAGCTAGGCCATATCCGCCGCTAGCATTCCCGAATGAAGTAGAAAAATAGGGCATCATTACCGCCAACACTTCGCTGTCGACGGAGGTAGTCGCCGCATGATCCATATATATCATGCCAATACGCCCCTCTCTTTCAAAACTTCATACACAATAATTTTACCCATTGTATGCAACCCTGTCAACCACAAAGTTCACATGGTCACCCTTTCAGCTTTGTCTATCTGCCAACAAAAAGCGTACCGGCATACTGCTGCCGATACGCTTTTGTACGCGCCACTTTCAGCGCATTTATTCTTCTGCTATCTTTGCGTCACTCGCTCACACAGTTCTCGTAAAGCGGGAAGCGCTCACAGAGGTCGAGCACCTGACGGCGCACATCTTCGACTGCCGCCTCACCTTCACGGATCAGCTTCGCAATCCACTGCGCAATCTGCACCATTTCAGGCTCCTTCATGCCGCGTGTCGTCACAGCCGGCGTGCCAATCCGCACGCCGCTGGTGACAAACGGACTGAGCGTTTCCTTCGGAATGGTGTTCTTGTTGACAGTGATGTTGGCTTGCCCCAGAAGGGCCTCAAGTTCCTTACCGGTCACGCCAGTGCCGGTCAAATCCAGCAGCATCAAATGATTGTCCGTTCCGCCAGAGACAAGCCGTATTCCTTCATCCGTAAGTGCTTTTGCCATCGCCTTCGCATTAAGGACAATCTGATGCTGATATGCCCGGAACGCCTCACTCTGCGCCTCTTTGAAGCATACAGCCTTGCCTGCGATCACGTGCTCCAGCGGGCCGCCCTGTGTGCCGGGGAAAATCGCTTTATCAATCGCCTTGGCATACTGTTCTTTGCATAGAATCATGCCTCCTCGCGGGCCACGCAGCGTCTTATGCGTGGTCGTCGTCACAAAATCCGCATAAGGCACAGGATTAGGATGCTCCCCTGCCGCCACCAAGCCGGCAATATGCGCCATATCGACCATTAACAAGCATCCGGCCCGATCCGCAATCTCGCGCAGACGCGCAAAGTCGATCACGCGCGGATACGCCGAAGCGCCCGCCACAATCATCTTCGGCTTGACCTCCACAGCTTGTTTCTCCAGCGCGTCATAATCGATCACTTCCGTGTCATCCGTCACGCCGTAGTCAACAAAATGAAAGTACTTTCCAGACAAATTGACCGGGCTTCCATGCGTCAAATGGCCGCCATGAGAAAGATTCATTCCCATGACCGTGTCACCCGGATTAAGCATCGCAAAATAAACCGCCATATTCGCCTGCGCACCAGAATGCGGCTGAACATTGGCATGATCCGCACCAAAAAGCGCCTTTGCACGCTCGCGCGCAAGGTTCTCCACCACATCGACATATTGGCATCCACCGTAATAGCGCTTGCCCGGATAGCCTTCCGCATATTTATTGGTCAAATGCGAACCCATCGCTGCCAGCACAGCATCGCTGACAAAGTTCTCAGAAGCAATCAACTCGATATGCTCGCGCTGACGCTTCAGTTCGTCCTTCATCGCTGCACAAAGCTCAGGATCAGCCGCCTGAATGGCTCTGAAATCAATCATGAGAGGCACCACCTTGTCCTGTTTTTGTTTCATTATACCTATAAGTCATACATAAATCAAGCTTCCATTTTTTACGTTTTGTTATGTCTCGCTGACCATATTTTGAAACATCTCATATTGCCCATTTCTAGCAAAAAACCACATCAAATCCGACACTTCGCCATGTAGAAAAACATAACAAAAAGAGGAGCGCCGAAACGCTCCCCTTCTCAGGACCTATCTTCTATCCAGATGCACTCAGGCCTTCTGCTCCGGAGCCTTGGCAGCCGGCTTTGCCGCTGCGGCAACAGGCGCTTTCTTGACCTTGTCCATCTTGTTGCGCGGCGCACGGCGGTCGCGCAGGGTGATCGCCTTACGCGGGCACTTGGCAACACATTCACCACAGCCGGTGCAAGCACCAAGCACCTTGTGCTTCTGCTTGAGTGCACCTTCAATCGCATCAAACTTGCACTGCTTGGTACAGAGCGTGCAGCCAACACACTTGTCCTGATCGATGTACGCTTCCTTGCGGTTCTCGTAGTCCGCAGTCATCGCGCCAGTCGGGCAGGCATCGGCACAGGCCATGCAGCCTACGCACTTCTCGTAATCAATCTTCGGGACGCCGTTCTCCATGGTCAGCGCACCAAAGTTACAGGCTTTGACACAAGCTTCGCAGCCCACGCACGCCTTGTCGCATTTTTCCTTGAGGGCATTGCCCTTGCCCGGATTGTGGCAGGCAATCTGCACATCGCGGTCAGCAGGCTGCATACTCAGCACATGATGCGGGCAAACCGCCACACACTTCTTGCAGCCCTGGCACTTCTCCTTATCGACAACGGCAATCTTCTTCACCGGGTCGACATGGATCGCATCGAACGGGCAAGCACGCTCGCAGGTGCCCAGACCCAGACAGGCATACTGGCACGCCTTCGAACCACTATCTACCAGAGAGGCCGCAATGCAGTCCTCAATGCCCTGATAGTTCTTCTCCGCGCAGTGATCGCCGTGACCCTGGCAGGCAACAGTAGCCACCATGCGCACGCCAGCAGTCGCAGAAACGCCCATGATTTCCGCCATAGCAGCGGTACACTTCGCACCGCCAACGGCACAAGCGCCTACCTCTGCTTTGCCCTCGGCAACAGCGGCAGCATAGCCATCGCAGCCCGGGTAGCCGCAGGCGCCGCAGTTAGCGCCCGGCAGACACTCGCGCAGCGCATCGACAGTCGGGTTAGACGGCACCGCGAAAACGCGACCGGTCACGCCCAGCAGCGCACCGAAAACCAAACCCAGCACACTGATGACGAGCGCTGCGGTAAGAATCGCAGTAATACTCACTTCAGTTTCCTCCCTCGCTCTACGCTTAAATCAGGCCGTTGAAGCCGTTGAACGCCACGGCCATCAGGCCTGCCGTAATCAGCGCACCGGTAAAGCCTTCCATCCACTTGGGCATATTGCCAACAGCCAGACGCTCACGAATGCCCGCAAACAGGCAGATCGAGAGCGTGTAGCCCAGCGCAGAAGCCGCACCGTTGACAACGGACAGAATCAGGTTGTAGCCTTCGGTGACGTTGAGCTGAGCCACGCCCAGCACAGCACAGTTGGTGGTAATCAGCGGGAGATAAACGCCCAGCGCCTGATACAGGGACGGCATCATCTTCTTGAGCGCCATTTCAACGATCTGAACCAGCACAGCGATAACCAGAATGAAGGCGATCGTCTGCAGGTACTCCAGTCCGAGCGGAACCAGAAGGAATGCATTGATCATGTACGCAACAAGGGATGCCATCGCCATGACGAAGGTAACAGCCATACCCATGCCAAATGCGGTTTCCAACTTCTTAGAAACACCCAGGAACGGACAGATGCCATAGAAGCGAGACATCGCAAAGTTGTTGACAAAGATGGAGCCAATCAGGATCGTAAGAATCTTATCCATGCTTTTTCCTCCTTACGCCTTCTTCGGCAGCAGCTTGTTCATGAGCGCCATCATCAGGCCCAGCACGATGAAGCCACCCGCCGGCTTAACCAGCAGATCCATCGGCATATAGCTCGCAGGCATCACCTGAATGCCCAGCAGCGTGCCAGCGCCAAACAGCTCGCGAACCGCGCAGATCATGGTGATCGCAACGGTGAAGCCCAGACCCATGCCCAGACCATCGACGACCGCCGGGATCGGCTTGTTCTTGAAGGCAAACGCTTCCGCGCGGCCAAAGATGATGCAGTTAACGACGATCAGCGGGATGAACACGCCCAGCGCGGCATCAAGTGCCGGCAGGAACGCCTTAATCAGAAGCTGAACAATGGTCACGAACGTCGCGATAACGACGATAAATGCGGGAATACGGATCTGATCGGGAATTGCCTTGCGCAGCAGAGAAATGACCAGATTAGAGAAAACAAGGACGAACGTCGTGGCCAAGCCCATACCAATGCCATTGCTGACAGCGGTCGTGATGGCCAGCGTCGGACACATGCCCAGCACCATGCGGAACGTGGGGTTCTCGTCGATGATGCCGTTCATGAAGATTTTGCGAAGCTCCTTCATTTACTGCACCTCCTCATTGCGGACATGCGCCGCGATCGCGTCCAGTGCGCTGTTGACCGCATTGCTGGTCACAGTCACACCGGCCACGGTATCATACTTAGCATCCGTGATATTCTGACCCACCAACGCGGACAGCGCATCATCTGTCAGCGCGATGTAGCCCTTGTCCTCGCTGTTTTCCGGGCAGGTAGCCGCCACAATCACACCCGCATCATCCACGGAAATGCGCAGCGTGAAGGTCTTTTTGGCCATGCCCTTGACCTGCATCTCGTAGGTCTTAGCGACATCGCCAACAGCAGCCACAGAAACCGCTTCATCAGCAGCAGCAGCCTTGAACGCCTCGTTGATCGCATTGGAGGTCAGCGTCACACCGGACTTCACGTCGATCTGCGCAGTCGCCACATCCTGACCCACCACCGCGTCAAAGCCCGCGGCAATCAGGTCCGCGCC
>JAXJLD010000118.1:0-24443 GCA_036297385.1 Christensenellales bacterium
CTTGTATCGTGCGCACTTCACCACCCGTGCAGAGGTGGAGCAGCTCGTTACCGAGTACGTTGACTTCTACAATTTTGAAAGCATTTCACTCAAAAAACGGTCTCACCCCAGTCGAAATCTGAAGCAAGACCGCGTAATCCTATGAAATTCTATGACAGGCTCTTATTTTCGTGTCTGTTACTTGGGAAACAGTCTAATATTCTTATCAATTTTCTCAGAATTGTTTTTTTGTGTTTGCTGCGGTACAATGGATAATATAGAATCGCGCCGCCGCAGAAGGCAAGGAGGACAACACGATGAGAAATGATATGCATCCCGATATGGCGCTGCTGCTTGAGGCGGAGCGCCAAGAGATTTGCTGCCTTGTCGTGCCGGACTGTGTATGCACTTTTGATGTGTTGCATCCGTTTCATCAATACCAAGCAGGGGGGATGACCGCATTTCTGTTTGACGGCGTGGGAGATGTTGCGGCGTTTATTGCGGAAGCGGAACGTGTGCTGGAAGACGTGAAGGGCGAAGCGGGAATGAGCGGGCCGTTTGCGCTTTCTGTTTCGGCGCGTGGCTGTCTCAATAAAGCGTGCCTAGCGCTGGAAACGGGAAGGCGGTATGCGCCTGAGCGGCGGCTATACACAATGGGAGAGTTTGGCGAGGCAGCGCTGATTGAGGCGTGCGCTAAGGCGCTCAAAGAACAGGGGTTCTGCGCAGGTGATTTCTGCGATGGTGTGCTGGAGGAGCTGGAAGCCAACGATAGGCAGGCGGGGACACAGTATGTCCAGAGCCTGCGCGGCTATCTTGAAAACCGCCTGGATTTGCGGCTTGCAGCATCCAAGCAAGGGATACACCGCAATACGCTGGCGTATCGTATTCGGCGGATACAAGAACGTTTTGCGCTGGATTTGAGCAACAAGAATACCTGCTTTGAGTTGCTGTTCTGTTTCTGGCTCCGGGAGCACTTTGCCCATGAACAGCGGGAGATTGCAGACGAGAAGACAGATCTGAGCGCGTTGCTGTGGCGCTATGTAGAACGGCAGACATATGCTGATGCGCCCACAGCGCTGTGTGTGGGCTATATTGATATAAGCCGCTTAAGTGATGCCGAGCGGGATGCATTGGTTCGTCGGCTGTATATGGCGGGTGAAGTGTGCGCTTTTCACGATGACGAGGTTATTCTTGCTTGCGCACCAGAGGATGAGGTGCGCATGGAGGCGAATGTGGAGGCAGCGTGCGAAGGGCTGAGCTGCCTAACGGCATTTTCAGGGGTGTTTTCTTCGGATAGACTGCGTCAGAAGTTAGCGCTATGCCGCTGGGCTATCCGCATCTCTGGGCAGAGGATGACCCGCCTGAGTGCTGTGTGTTCGACACTCTTTTTTGCTGTGGTTTCCCGAGGAACTTCTCTGTGGCCGTATTATTGTGAAGAGGTCATCCGCGTTATGGATGAGGATGCTACAAAGGGATCTTCGTTGTCGCGCTCTCTGTTTGTGTACCTGCTTAACTTTAACGATATGAAGGAGGCTGCCGAGCAGATTGGGATGCATCGCAACACCATGGAATACCAAATGCGCAAGATTGAGGGATTCATTGGTGCGCCGCTGAGTAGAGATCGCCGGTTTATGATGATGTGTACCTATCGGATGTTGGCGCTGCCCGATATGGATGCGGTATAAGATCTCCATTGAGTATATGTAAAAATTTACAATAAAAGTTCATGACAAAGTATTGTCAAATGCGTATTATTATGGTATACTGCCGTCAACAAGAAAATTGATTGTAAAAATTTACAACGGATTGAGGGGGCGAAACCGAAAAATGGCGAAAATCGGCGGTATGGAGCTGCTGGTTGTTCTGATCGTTGCTTTGTTTGCGATTGGCCCGGAACGTCTGCCCAAGGTGGCGCGCAAGATGGGCCGGATGCTCAGCCAGTTCCGCAAGGTCATGAACGACGCGACGGAGGAGCTCAAGGAAGCCAGCGATGAATTCCGTGAGGTGAGCGATGAAATCGACGGTGTGCGTAAGTCGCTACAGAACACGTTGAAGGAGACGGATGAAGAGGTGCGCGGCGTTGTAAAGGAAACCGACAAAGCGCTTCAGGAAACCTCCCGCGAGATGAAGGAGGCCATTCAGTCGGAGAAACGTGCGGACGATCATGCCGAAGAAACGGCAGCGGTTAAGAAACCGGCCGAGGAGAAGCACGAGGGCTCGGTTTATCCCGATCATGATGAAGAGACGGCGCAGGAAGCTGTCGCAGAATAAATGTGAAGAACTACAAGGAGGATATGCACGATGGGTAAGATTGGAACGACAGAGTTGCTGATTGTATTGGCGATTGTACTGGTGATCTTTGGACCGAGAGCGCTCCCGAAGCTCGGACGCTCTCTGGGCAAGACGCTGGGTAACTTCCGCAAGGGCATGAAGGAAGACGTCGCGGATGATGAAGAGGATGCCTGAATGGGCATCTGCGCACGCTTCTCGGACAAAGGGGCGTGCGCTTTGTTTGTAACACAGCCTGAAACAGGCGGATAGAATTCTCCCTCGCCCAAGATGGGCAGGTGCGAAACGGAGCTGAAGACATGAGCGCGGAAAGCAAAAAGCAGGAGCAGGGCAACATGACGCTGGTTGGCCATCTCAGGGAGATCCGCAATCGCATTGCGCTGAGCGTGGCGGTGCTGCTGGGCACCTTTATCGCATGCTTTGCCCTCATTAAGCCGCTGGCCAATGCCATGCTGCAAATGGGATTGGATGGCGGATTCCACTATGTGTACCTATCGCCGTCTGAAATGCTGACGTCCTATTTCAAGCTTGCGCTGATCTTGGCAGCGGTGTTCGCTTCGCCGGTTTTGATCTACCAGATTTGGGGATTTGTGGCTCCGGCGCTGAGCAGAAGCCAAAAGCGAGCCATTCGTCCAGCTCTGGTTGGCGGCATGGCATTCTTCTGCTTGGGTGCAGCGTTCAGCTATGCAGTTGCTTTGCCGTTTATGATTCGGTTCTTGGTCAACTTCAGCCAGTCGGAGTTTGTCTATTCGTCTGTGTCGGTAGCGGCCTATCTGGATTTTATGCTCGGTATGCTGCTGACCTTCGGTTTGGTGTTCGAGGAGCCGATGCTCGCCTTTGTGCTGACCAGCTTGGGAATTCTCACGCCGAACATTCTGCGCAAGGTGCGAAGCTATGCGATCCCAATCATCTTCATGTTGGCGGCGATCATCACCCCACCGGAAGTGGTTTCGCAGTTCATGGTTGCAATTCCGATGATTGTACTCTACGAGCTGAGTATAGTGATTTCTGCGGCAGTTTATCGCAGGAGGGAGCGCACGCTGGAAGAAGAGGGCGAGGAAGAGGATGATGAGGATGACGAGGATTAACCCTCGCATGACATGAGATTGATATGAGATGAAAACAGGGTCGCTCCATTGGAGCGGCTCTTTTTCGTTTGGCGGCAAAAGCCTAAAGAATGTGTATCTGTTTTGTTTATGACAAATGAAGCTCGAAGAGTAAAAATGGCATCGTGAATGAATGAAAGGAATAGAAAACGAATGGGAAACGCAAAAATGAATAACTTATAAAGAAAATTGCCATTCCATTGAGTCTGTGTATTAACTAAAGGTTTCTAATACAAGCAAAAATAGGTTAAAATAAATCTTGACCGAGCAGCGCGAATATGATAATCTATTGTCAAAGAAGGGCGCGGGTCAGTCGTTCTCCGTGCTCTGCTGTGTGATCGACAAGGATAATAAGGGAGGAAGGATTTTCATGGCGAAGAACATCTCGCGTAAGGATTTCCTGAAGACAGCCGCAATGAGTGCTGCAGGCATCAGCCTGTTTGGCGCTGGCGTGCTCAATGCTAAGGCGGAAGAAGCGAAGCCGGTTCATAAGAATTCCAGCAAATGGGTTCTGGATAGCCAGAATGTCAAATGGGACGAAGAGCACGACATCGTCATCTGTGGTTATGGCATGGCGGGCACAGCGGCCTACATTGAAGCTTATGAAATTGATCACAACGTTGATGTTGTGATTTATGACAAGTCCGACGAAGCGAATGCGGGCGGTCAGGCGATTGCCTCCGGTCAGTGCGTTATTTTCGTTGATCCCAACGATTTGGAGACGTGGCGCACCTATATGCGCGCGATGAACGAGCCGCACGTCATTCCTGAAGAGGACTTTAACTGGCTGACCAATGAGTTCGCGACGGATCTGCCGTGGATTCAGGCTGCGCTGGAGCCTGTCGATTATGAAGTGGGCTACTCTGGCGGCGGTGCGCTGCGCTGGGGCACCCTGCTGGTCGAGTTCCCGGATCTGCCGGGCGCGGATTTCATCGGTGCGACGGGTCACTTCCGCGATAAGAACGGCGGAAAGGCATTCGAGAACGGCGGCTGCTGGAATGGCTTTGATAAGGCTGCGCGCTATCGCGGTGCAAAGCCGCTCTACGAGCATCAGGTGGTTTGCCTCGTGCAGGATGCCATCACCAAGAAGGTGGAAGGCGTCGGCGTAAAGAAGCCCGATGGCTCTGTGATTTACACCAAGGCGCGTAAGGGCGTGCTGCTGGCCACCGGCGGCTATGAGGGCGATATGGAAATGTACCGCCAGTTTAACGGCGGTGACCGCATCTACAATGCTGGTTCCCCGTACGTCACAGGTGACGGCGTGAAGATGCAGATGGCGTTGGGCGCTCAGCTCTGGCATATGGACGGTCAGACCATGTCCTGCGGCTATTTCCATGGCATCAAGGTGCCGGAGTTTGAGACGACGTTTGTCCGTCAGTTCTATATGGCGCATGGCGCGTGGATGGAGGTTGCGGCTGACGGCACCCGTTACTACAACGAGGCGAAGTCCTATCAGCGTCAGCACATGAAGTACTACGAGCATGGCAAGTACGTCGATGTGCCGATCGCCCGCCAGCAGCCGGTTCACATGATCATGGATGACAACTGCTTCAAGGCGCAGCCGCTGGTCAACGCTTGGATCGGCTGGCCGGTGACCTGCCGCAATCCGTACCACTGGTCTGAGGACAACTCTGTTGAGCTGGAAAAGGGCTGGATCATCAAGGCAGATACCATTGAGGAGCTGGCCGAGAAGATTGGCAAGGATCCGGCGATGCTGCGCGCTGAGGTGGAGAAGTTCAATGCGATGGTCGATGCTGGCGAAGATACCGATTTCGGTCGTGACATCACCACGATGGCAAAGATCGAGCAGGGCCCGTTCTATGCGATCGAAGAAGTGCCGTCCATGCCGGCCTGCTCCGGCGGCGCAAAGCGCAATATCAAGGGTCAGGTTCTGAACTGGGATAATGAGCCGATCGAAGGCCTGTATTCTGCTGGCGAGCTCGGTTCTCTGGTCTGCAACCTGTATCAGAACGGCACCTATCTGCATGAGGCGATCTGTTCTGCTCGCGCGGCGATTGATGCCATGCTGGGCGGCCGCGCTGATCTGAAGCCGACCTTCGGCGGTGGCGCTGCTGCTCCGTGGGCTGAGGCTGCGGATGGCGACTACTCCGTCATGGTTCAGGGTCTGCATGATCCGTTCGAGGTCATCTACACCATCAAGGACAAGACGCTCGTGGGCATCGCTGTGGGCGAGGGCCGTGAGAATATGTTCATGAACGACGAGCAGTTTGCGACCTTTACCAAGCAGATTATTGAGGCGCAGGATATGGGCGTTGACGCCGTTTCCGGCGCGACGGTCGATTGCCAGGCCATCACCGGCGGCATCATGAGCGCGTTCTCCCACAAGACCTCCTAATCCTGATTCACTTTAATCCAGCAGGCTCAGGGCATATCTTGCCTAACCTGCGGAGGTAAACCATCGTATTGGCCCGTCGTCTCATTCACGAGGCGGCGGGCTTCGATGCTTTGCGTGCAAAGCAGTCTGTGATGAGAAATAGATTCGCTTTGCACAACAGGTTTGAAACACCTTAAACACCATTTTGCTTGAATTGACAGCACATCAGTATCACATCACGCGGGAGGAACGTATGGACGTCAAGCAGCTCCAGTACTTTTCTTTGGTGAGCAGCACGGGGAGTTTTAATGCTGCGGCAAAGCAGCTGTATATTTCCGTGCCCGGTCTGGTCAAGGTGATAGACAGGCTGGAAAATGAATTGGGCGTTCAGCTCTTTGTGCGCAGACGCTCGGGCGTAACGCTGACCCCGGCGGGGCAGGTGCTGGCGCGCTATGCGCCGCGATATATCCGTAAATATGAGATGATCGTCAGCAATGTGCGCAAGGCAGCGGCACAGCGGGAGATGCGCGCAGAGGTCTGTATGACGTGGGGGATGCTGAGCTTTTTCCCGCGCAATTTTCTCTCGCGGTTTGTGCTTTCCAATCCGGATATGTCGCTGAGCACGCACAACTATTCCTTGCAGGAGCTTGAGGATGCATTGCATGAGTACCGGGAAACCATCGGATTGTATTTCGGTCGGATTGACGATCAGGAGCTGGAAATCCTCTTTCACCGGGAAGCGCCGCTGCGCGCACTGATGTCCTCGGAAAATGCACTGTGTGAAAAAACGAAGCTGCATTTGGAGGATCTCAGGGGCTCCAAGGTCATTTTGGTCAACAGCGATCCGCAGGTGATGCAGCAGCTTCAAAACCGGTTGGAGAGCGTGGGCTGTCCGCCGCAGATTATCCTTGATGGTGCGGAATGGGAACAGGCTGTTGAGTTGATTCAGAGTGCGGGTTACATCTCATTCTGTTTGTCGCCCAGCAACCTGGGCAATATGTCGCTTCAGACGCGGGATGTCGAGGACTTGGGGCTGACGGTGGATTTCAACATGGCCGTTATGCGCGGCGTTGCCATGACGGATGCAGAGCACCGGTTTGTGGAGTACGTCGTGCAGATGATGAATGCGAACCACAGCAAAGCACAAGAAAAGAAGCGCTAAACGCGCCGCATGAAAGGCGGGAGACGCGGGATGGAGAAAGAAATCAGTCGGGCGCTGCGCCCGTTTCAGAGGAAGCTGGCTGCGGAGGCCGCCCTGCGTGCCGCGTGTGTCAGCGGCGTTTGTGTGCTGCCCATATGGTTTGCGCTTGCGTTGGTGAGGCGGTGTTTTGGCGGTGCAAAATGGCAGGTGGAAGCATGGATGCTGATAGCATGGCTGGTGCTGACGACAATGCTGTTTATACTCCGCCATCGTCCGACACAAAAGCGAGTGGCAGCACGGCTGGATGCATTGTGCGGGATGGATCGGGTAGCGACTGCAATGGAGTTTTCCGATGATTCCGGTGTGCTTTGCCGCCTTCAGCGGGCAGATACGGCGCAAAGGTTGGCAGAAATCGACATAGGTACGCTGCATTTGCATTGTCCAAAACGATTGGTCGTGGTGTGCTGTGTGTGGGCTGCAATGATTGCGGCAGTGCCGACGATTCCAGAGGCTATGGTGGAGCGGGTACAGGCGCTTGTTGTGACGGCAGCGCCGGCGATTCAGGAGAGCGAGAAAGTTGCTGCGCTGCGCGAAATGATGCAGACGCTGCGTGCGGATATCGAGGCGAGCGATATTAAGTCGCCGGAGCGAGCAAAGCTGCTGGCCCGGCTGGATGAATTGCTTGTCCGGCTGGATGAAGGCTATGCGGATATCGCTGCAGTGCAGGAGATTCGCGATGCAATGGCAGGAATGCAGCAGACGGTGCAGGAACTGACCCCGCGCGATACCTATATGGCGGCAATGATTGAGTACGAAAGTTTGCGGCTGTTGGGCGAGGCAATCTACGATCAGAATATGGATACCGTTATCATGATTCTGGACAGCATGGCCCGCCAACTGCATGAAAAGACCGGCATGGAGCAGGTCGATGCGCTGATGAATCTCGTTTACGATGTCAATGGCTCGCTGTCCAAGCCGCTGCGCGACAATGGACAAGATCAGCTTCGGCAGGGAATGATGATGTTTGCTGGAGGCTTGGAGAGTGCCGCAGAGATGGCGTATAACGGGCGGGAGAACGCGCAGATGATCGACGCAGCGCTGGAAACGGTGGAAACATATATTCGGGATTACCTCGGTGTGCCGGAGGTGCAAGAGCGGTATGATCCCTTTGCCAATATGGAAAATGGACAGGGAAACAAATCCGCCATTGCTGCAGCCTCCGAAGCGGAGGGTGCGGAAAAACCCAAGAGCCGGATGGAGACCGAATACATCTATGATCCGCCGAAGGCGCTCAAGGCAAGCGGATATCAGCCCGGCGCGCTGAATGAGCGTGGGGAACGGCAGCGCCTGAAAGCCGATCCGCGCGAGCGTCCGGCAGGCGCCGTACCCTATGGGGAGGTATACGGTGCGTATTATGCGGCGTATCTGGCGCTGATCGAGGATGAAACATTTCTGCAGGAGCTGAGGGAAACGGCGCAGGCCTATATGAACGGTTTATAATGGTGCAGGAGGATTACAGGATGGTCAATGAAGCGGATGTGCGGCTGTTTGCCGAAAAGTGCAAAGCGATTTTTGAGCAGGTGGGGCGCGATATCATCGGTCAGGAGGATATTGTAGAACTGACGGTGATAGCCATGATCGCGGGCGGCAATGTGTTGCTGGAGGGCGTGCCGGGCATTGGAAAAACGCGCTTGATCCGTTCGCTGGGGCGTGTGTTTTCGTTGCCATTTTCTCGAATTCAGTTCACGCCGGATCTGATGCCCGCCGATATCACGGGAACGAATGTGCTTGAAAAGGACGACAAGGGGAATGCAATATATACGTTCCGTCCCGGGCCGATTTTCAGCCATATCGTGCTGGCAGATGAGATCAACCGAGCCACGCCGAAATCCCAGAGTGCGCTGCTGGAGGCCATGCAGGAGCACATGGTGACAGTTGGTGGCGAGGATTACAGGCTGGAGGAACCGTTTTTTGTACTGGCAACGCAAAACCCAATTGAGCAGGAGGGAACCTATGCGCTGCCGGAAGCGCAGGTTGACCGCTTCATGTTCAAACTGCTGATGCGCTATCCAACGGTAGAAGAGATGAAGCAAATCGTTCTGATGACGCAGAAAACCATGGACGAGGTGGCAGAGGGTGTAGTGGACGGTGAAACGCTGCTGCGTATGCGTGAAACAGCCAAGGGAATCCCGGTTACGGATGATATTGTCACCTATACGATGCGCCTCGTCTCTTCGACACAGCCTTCTTCAGCAGAGGCTGGCGAGACTGCTGCGCGGATGATTCGTTTGGGTGCCAGCCCGCGCGCGGCCCAAGCGCTTATTACCGGTGCGAAGGTGCGTGCGATGGTATATGGGCGATTCAATGTCAGCCATGAGGATATTGACGCGCTGGCGTGTCCGGTATTGCGACATCGTGTGAAGCTCAGCTATGAGGCGATGGCAGAGCACATTACCCCGGACGAGGTGGTTGCCAAGCTCGTAGCTGAAATGAAGAAAAAGCGTTGATGTCATCCGGGAGGGAAAAGAATGCGGATACTGGACGGTGCATTTCTGGAAGCGCTGGAGACGCTGGACGTCTATGTAAAGCAGATGAAGAGCGGCCATTACAGTGGTGCGCGTCGCTCCCGAGCCTATGGCTCTTCGCCGGAGTTTGCAGATTATCGCGATTATGTGCCGGGTGATGATCTGCGGCGTATCGATTGGAATGCTGCTGCGCGATTTGACAAATACCTGATTAAGCGATTTATGGATGAAAAGCAGGGACGCAACTGTGTTTATCTGGATACGTCTGCCTCTGTGGGCTTTGAGCCGGAGAAGGGGTTTTCTGCCCTGCGGACGGCTGCGGCGCTTGGATATCTGTCAGTATGCAATATGGACAGCGTCTCTTTTCGGCTTTTATCCGGTGCACGCTGTACAGAGCTGTGTCCCCGCATCAGCGGGCGTGAGGCGTTTCTGTGCGCAGGAGATAGATTTGAGGCGGTTCGTTTTGCGGGGGAGGCGGATTTGTACGCAGGCATCCGCAGCGATTCCCATCCGGGGACGGATGACGGCGTAACGTTCATCATTTCCGACTTTCTGACCGACAGTGATTGGCGGGCGGCGGTGGATCTATTGCTGAGCCGCCGACGCGAGGTCATGCTTATTCAGGTGCTTTCGCCGACGGAACTCGATCCTCAGCTGAGCGGAAGACACACATTCTGCGATGCGGAGGGGGAGGGCGAACGCGCTTCTCGCCTGACGATGGATGTTGATCGCGATATGCTTCGCGCATATCGGGAGACGGTGAGCCGGTTTCTGTCGGAGATTCGTCGCTTCTGCGCTTCACGCGCGGTGCCGTATCTGCTCATGCGCAGCGATGAGCGCGTGGAGAATGTGCTCAGGACGAGGGGCTGCATGGAGGAGCTGATCCGATGAGTTTTGTGTATCCTGGGGGCTTGTGGGCACTGCTGGCGCTGGGCGTATTGGCGGTAGTATGCCTGATTCGGCGCCGTTCGGAAGTTACACCCGTATCCAGTACATACCTCTGGCGTCTGTCGGAGCAGCGGCAGAAGAAAAAGGGACATTGGCGAACGTTCAAACGCACGCTGTTTTTGGCGATGCAGTTCTTTGCGCTTGCGCTTTCGGCTTTGCTGATTGCGCAGCCAGTCATTCCTATGCCGGGATCTGGTGTGAATATGGCGGTGATTCTCGATGCTTCAGCAAGTATGCAGATGGCAGATGAAGATGGTCGGACACGCTTTGCTCGCGCTGTGGAAGCGGTGAAGCAGGATGTGGACAGATTGCCGTGGGGAGCGAGTGTGACGGTTGTACTGGCTGGGGACGAGGCGCACGTTGCAGCGGATCATGTGAGCGGAGGCGCGGAGCTACGCGCGGCGCTTGAAAGTGTTTCATGCGGCTGGGGTGAAGGTGATGTAACCGGCGCTGCGGCGCTGTGCCAGAAGATGCTCGATGAAGGCAGCGTTTCAACCGTCCGGCTGTACACGGATACGGTGTATGCGCAGGCAGAGGGGCTGGAGGTGGCTTCCTTGTGCGGCGAGGACGAGTGGAACGTGAGCGTCGGCGCGCTGGAAACCACCGGCTCCATCTATGGAACGGCGTTTGAAACCACGGTGCAGAGCTTTGGACGAAGCGCGGACATAGGATTTGAGCTGATCGTCGATGGCAAGGTGCGCAGCGCAGAGGAAATTGACCTGAGCGTCAATGGACAAAAGCAGAACGCTCAAACGGTATACTGCCCGGAGGGTGAAGTGGTGAACGTATCTCTGCTCCTGCGGCAGGTGTATGACTTTGAAGCGGTGAGCGTGCGTGCCTGTGTAGAGGATGGTCTTGCGCCAGATAATGCGGCGCAGATCATTCGGCAGGTGAATTATCCCGCGCACGTGCTGCTGGTGGGTGAAAATCCGTATTTTTGGCAGAAAGCGCTGGAAGCGTTTCCCAGAGTGGGATTGACAACGGCGAAGGATTGGCGCGATGCTGCGCTGGAGGGATACGATGTATATGCCTTCGATGGCTGTCTGCCGGATAAACTGCCGCAGGATGGTGCGGTTTGGCTGCTGAATCCTCCGCGTTCACCGCGAGAAATTGGGGTGGTGTTGGGGGAGCGACTGATGGGTACATATGTGAAGGATGCGCGGGCGGATGTGGAGCTGAGCGGGCGGCTGACGCATGGTCTCACTTTGCGTGATGTAGCTGTTGCACGGTTTCAAGAGATGACAGCGCAGGGCGCGTTGGAGAATGTGCTTTTGTGTGGTGAGATGCCGGTGATGGCCGCGGGAACCAATGCGCGCGGTTGTATGCAGATGGTCATGCCCTTTGACATTCAGGAGAGCAGCCTGCCGCTGCTGCCGGATTTTGTCGTGCTGGTCAGCAATATGTTGGATGCGAGCGTACCGGTGTTGTTGTCTGCGGATTTGGTGGATTGCGGAACAATCGTCTATCCGCAGCCGCACCCTTTGTGCAGCAGGCTGTTTTTGCAGACGCCGGATATGCGGCTGGAGACGCTTTCTCCTGAGCAGATCGCAAATGGCGTTTGCGTGGATCGTCCCGGCAATTATACGCTGATGCAGGAGGTGCGCGGTCAGCAGCAGGCGGTGCGCTTTGCGGCACAGGTGCCGCAGGTGGAAAGGACGGTACGCAATGCGCCGCAGAAGCTGGTACTGACGCAAGGAAAACAGATGGAGAGCGACCCGGCACATATGCGTGTATTCTATCCGGCGCGCGTGATAGCAGCGGTGCTGCTGTTGCTGCTGCTGGCAGAATGGGGGATGTATCACCGTGAAAAGTATTGATCTGTATTTTGCTCAGCCGTGGCTTTTGCTGCTGATCCTTCCATCCGTCGCATTTGTGCTGATGGCGCCGCGCCTGCTGCGTCGAGAGAAGGCGAAAAACAGGGCGGATGTTGTGTCAATGCTCCTGCGTGCGGTGGCTGTGGTGCAGCTGGTGGTGATTGCTGCTGGACCAGGGGTTACGCGCTATTTGACCAAGACGCAGACGGTGGTGCTTCTGGATCAATCGGCCAGCATGGAGCCCGTGCGTGCGCAGGCTGATGCATGGGCGGAAGAGGCGAAATGGGCGGAGGATACGACGGTATTGCCCTTTGCAGCTCCAAATGGCGAAGGCGCAATCACTTTGGATGGAACGGATATTGCATCTGCCATCGATGAGGCGGCATCGCACTTGACAGAACCGGGAGGGAAAAGGATCATCCTTCTTTCGGATGGCGTGCAGACACAGGGTGATGCACTGGCTGCGGCACAGACGGCGGCTCAGGCGGGTATTCGGCTTGACGCGGTGCAGATGAAGCCTGTGTTTCAATCCCCTCAGGTGGAGGTTGCTGCATTTGAACTGCCCGCCAGAGCGATAGAAGGACGGCATTTGGAAGCTGTGGTTACGGTTTTGTCCGATACACCGGGTGAAGCGCTGCTGCGCATTTGGGATGATGAAGCGCTGCTGCATGAACGGCGTGTGGAGTTGACGATAGGCAGGCAGGAGTTTGCTTGTGCGATTGAGACCGGGGTGGTCGGCGAGCACATGATGCGCGCAGAAGTGAAGATGACAGGCGATAAGATCGCAGAAAACGACAGCCTGACAGCGGCGCTGAGCGTCAGCCGCGGAGAGAAAATGCTGCTGGTGGATGGAACGGGTACACAGGCGCAGCCGCTGGAGCAGCTTCTTCTTTCGGAAGGCGTACAGGTAACGGTAACCAGCCCGCAGGATGTGCCAAGGAGTGTGGAGGCGTTGGGCGAATATGGCTTGACGGTTCTGATGAACGTGCATACGGGCGATTTGCCGGAGGGCTTGGATGAAGTGCTGCGGCAGGTGGTAGAGGATTACGGACGAAGCGTGCTGACGACAGGCGGAGAGAGTACATATCTGTACGGCGGCATGAAGGATTCCGGCTATGAGGCGCTTCTGCCGATTCGGATGAGCGTAGAGGAAAAGGAAAGTGTCGATCCGGTTGGCCTGATGCTGGTCATCGACACGACGGATTCCATGACGCGCGAATCCATCGGTGTGCCGATCGACATGGCCAAGCGCGGCGCAATCAAGTGTGTGGATGCGCTTAACGCCAACGATTATGCTGGCGTAATTACGTTTTCGGACGATGCACAGACGCTCGTTGAAATGACGGCGATGGGTGACAAACAGCCGGTGCTTGATGCGATCAATGGCATCGAAACAGCCGCTCCTGATAAGCTGACCAAATTTACAGGTGCGCTGCGCTTGGCGTGCGATACGCTCAAGGCGTTTGACGGCACAAAGCGAAAGCACGTGATGTTTATTACCGATGGAAGCCCGGCGGACGATCAGGCGGGCTTTGAGCAGATTGCCAAGGAGATGCGCGCAGGCGGCATTACACTCTCCACGATTGTCGTTGGACGGTTGGTGAACGTGGTGAAGATGCTGGAAAATCTTGCGTACATTGGTGGCGGACGCTGTTATCTGGTCGAGAGCGGCCGCGATTTATCGGACATCATGTCGGTGGACTCGGTGCTCTCTCAGGTGGAGTATACGATCAAGACGCCGTTTAAGCCTGAGCGCGGTGTATACGATGCTGCTTTTGCTGGGGATGAAGAGATTGTTCAGCTCTTTGGCTATGTCCGCGCAACAGCAAAGGGTGACGCGGATGTGGTGCTCAAAACGCCGGAGGGCCGGCCTATCTATGCGGTGCGCAGCGCAGGAGCTGGCAAGGCGGCAAGCTGGATGAGCGATCTGAGCGGCGAATGGTCGCGTGCATGGTATGCCAGCGAACAGGGGAAGCACATGATTCGGCAGATGATACACGGTTTGCTGCCGCAGACGTTCTCGGCAGTCGATGGGCAGGAAACGGATGCACAACCCAGTGAATATGACCTGCTGGCGCGCCCAGATGGCGGCGCACTGCTCATGGAAATATGCGCAAGCACGGGCGGCACGGTATTTGCCGCCTGGGAGGATGCGCAGGCCGTAGAGCTTCCACCAGTAGCGCAGCCGATGGATCCGGTGCTGCTGCTGTCTATGCTGACAATGGCTTGTCTGTTGGCGGACATCCTGCTGCGCAGAACAAAAGGGATATGTCGAGAAACGGCATAGTATTATTGTTTTTGCTTCGCAAGTGAAAGACGTTGTTAGCGCGAAGCGAAGAAGGGAGTCTGAGGGACGGCGTCCCTCAGACGGGTTTGGGCGGCAAACTAACGCATCGCGATAGCGGCAAAGCCCTTTAGGCAAAGCCATTAGTGAGCGAAGCGTTACCTAGACAGGTGTAACACATGACTTTTTCATTCAGAAACAGCATAAACCGCATAAAACGACAGAAAGGCGCTGTCTCTTACGACCATATCGGCCATTTGAGACAGCGCCTTTCTTTTTCAAAACACGAGGTTTTACTTGATTTCCAGCACCGGATATCCCTGATCCTCGACAGCCTTCTTGAGCATATCGTCGGAAACGGGGGCGCTCAGGGTGACCACGGCGGTACCGGCGGTGTGGCTAACCACGGCCTCCGTCACGCCCTCCAGCGCCTCCAGCGTCTTTTTGACGCGCGCCTCACAATGCGGACACATCATGCCTTCAATCTTCATCGTCTTTTCCATGGTTTTGACCTCCTTATGTCGTTTGGTTCGAATTTGATGATCCTTTCCAGCGTCGTGCAGTTTGAAAAGGTTCAGCCTCAGTGCATTGGTGACCACGCAGAAGCTGGAGAGACTCATGGCAGCCGCGCCGAACATCGGATTGAGCTTCAGTCCAAAGAGCGGATACCATACGCCCGCAGCCAGCGGAATGCCGATCACATTGTAGAAGAACGCCCAGAACAGGTTCTCGTGGATGTTGCGCAGCGTGGCGCGGCTCAGCCGGATGGCGGCAGGCACGTCGGAGAGACGGCTGTGCATCAGCACCACGTCTGCTGCATCAATGGCAATATCCGTTCCCGCGCCGATGGCGATGCCAATATCCGCGCGGGTGAGTGCAGGCGCATCGTTGATGCCGTCACCGACCATGGCGACCTTTCCCTGCTGGCGAAGCCTGCGGATGACCGCTTCCTTGCCGTCCGGCAGAACGCCCGCAATGACCTCGTCCACGCCGGCCTGCTGGCCAATGGCGCGCGCGGTGCGCTCGTTGTCGCCGGTGAGCATGACGACGCGGATGCCCATGTTCTTCAGGGCGCGGATGGCGTCGGCGCTGTCCTCCTTGATGACGTCAGCCACGGCGATCATGCCCAGAAGCTGGCGGTTTCGCGTAAAGAGCAGCGGGGTTTTGCCTGCTTCGGCCAGACGGTCGGCAAGGGAGGAGAGGGAAGCGGGAACATCCGCGGCGGTTTGCATAAAGCGCAGACTGCCGCCCGTGAGCGTGTCACCGTCCAGCGTGGCGGTCAAGCCGCTGCCGGGCAGAGCGCGGAAATCGCTCACGGCCTGTGGAACGATGCCGTCTTTCTCGGAGCGCGTCATCACGGCGCGGGCGAGGGGATGCTCGCTGTGCTGCTCCAGCGCACAGGCGAGGGAGAGCAGCATTGACTCGCTCACGCCGTCTGCGGGCAGGATATCGGTCACCTTCGGTTCGCCGCGGGTGATGGTGCCGGTCTTGTCCAGCGCGACGATTTCGGTCTTGCCGGTCTCTTCCAGAGAGACGGCGGTTTTGAACAGGATGCCATTCTTTGCGCCCATGCCGTTGCCGACCATGATGGCGACTGGCGTGGCCAGACCCAGCGCGCACGGGCAGCTGATGACCAGCACGGAGATGGCACGGGACAGCGCGAAGCCGAGGCTCTGCCCGGCGAGCAGCCACGCGGCAAGGGTCAGCAGCGCGATGGCGATGACGGCGGGAACGAATACGCCGGAAACCTTGTCGGCCACCTTGGAGATCGGCGCTTTGGTAGCCGCTGCATCGGAGACCATTTTGACGATCTGGGAGAGCGTCGTATCCTCGCCCACACGCGTCGCCTCGCAGCGGATGAAGCCGGACTGGTTGACGGTCGCGGCGGAGACGGCGTCGCCGGGGGCTTTGTCCACCGGGATGCTCTCGCCTGTCAAAGCGGACTCATTCACGGCGCTTTCGCCGTCGAGTACCACGCCGTCTACCGGAATGTGTTCGCCCGGACGAACGACAAAGACGTCGCCCCGCCGCACCTGCTCGATGGGTACGGTGACTTCCTGTCCGTCGCGCAGTAGCACAGCGGTCTTGGGGGCGAGCTTCATCAGGCTGCGCAGCGCGTCCGTCGTCTTGCCCTTGGAACGCGCCTCCAGCATCTTGCCCACGGTGATGAGCGCAAGAATCATCGCTGCGGATTCAAAGTAAAACTCATGCATCAGTGCCATCGCGCCCGCCGTATCGCCGCGTGCCTGTGCGCCCGTCATGGCAAAGAGGGCATAGGTGCTGTACACGAATGACGCGCCGGAGCCGAGCGCCACCAGCGTGTCCATGTTCGGCGCACGATGCAGCAGCCCCTTGAAGCCGCTGATGAAGAACTTCTGATTGATGACTATCACAATGCCGGCGAGCAGAAGCTGCGCCAGCCCAATCGCCACGGGATTGCCCGCCAGAAAGGACGGAAGCGGCCAATGCCACATGGTGTGTCCCATGGACAGGTACATCAGAATGAGCAGAAATCCAAGCGATGCGATGAGGCGGCGCTTGAGAATGGGCGTTTCGCGATCTGCTAGTGCATCCTCGCTGACGGGTGCGGCAGAGGCGGTGCCATCCTTGGGCGAAGCGCCGTATCCGGCCGCCTCGACGGCGTGCATGATGGCTTGTGCATCGGCGGTGCCTTCAACGCCCATGGAATTGGTCAGCAGGCTGACCGAACAGGACGTTACGCCGGGAACAGCGGAGACGGCCTTTTCCACGCGGGCGCTGCACGCTGCACAGCTCATGCCCGTAACATTGTATTGCTTCAATTTAATCCCTCCCCGTGAATCTGAACGACGGCTTACTTCATCAGCTTTTGCAGCATAGACAGCAGCTCGTCGATGGTTTCATCATGGCCTGCGCGGATATCCTGCGCAACGCAGGTGCGGATATGGTTGGCGAGCAGCACCCGTGTAAAGCTGTTGAGTGCCGCGTTGGCGGCGGAAACCTGCGTGAGGATATCAATGCAGTATGCGTCGCGTTCCACCATGCCCTTGATGCCGCGGATCTGCCCCTCGATGCGGTTGAGCCGGGTGATGAGATCCTTGTACTCCTGCTCGGAACGCGCCTTGGACTTATGGCAGCAGCCGGTCTTGTTTTCTTCCATGGAATCGAATCACCTCCTGACAGATGCTTGTATTATATACCCGTATGGGGTATATGGCAAGGGGATTTTGGGGAGCAATCGTATTTTTTGCATTTTTCCATCAAAAAGCCCGGCGGGCAGGCCGTCGGGCGTGAAGAAATGGAATGCTTATTCCAAATGGCATTTCATGCTGTTTTCCAATATAATACTGTTTGCATTCTAAAAGCTTTATTCAGCGCGAAGCGGTCTGCGATTGAAACGGGCTCAAATTGAGTGAAAGGTTTTAGATGCAAAACAGTATGAAGAGCGTCAATGCCCGCGCTGCTCGCGGCTGCGCTTTTCCAGCCACACCATCAGCACAGTGACATCGCCCGGGGAAACGCCGGAGATGCGGCTGGCCTCGCCAAGCGAGCGCGGCTGCTGGGCGGTCAGCTTCTGACGCGCTTCGATGCGCAGGGTATCCAGCGTCATGTAGTCAAAGCCCTGCGGAAGCAGCGCATTTTCATTGCGGCGGAAGGCTTCTACCTGCTTGCGCTCCTTGTCGAGATACCCCTCGTAGCGCAGGGAGACGTCTACCTGCTGCTCCACGTCGCGGGGGAGGGGCGTCCACGCCGGATCAATCGGCTGCAAATCGGCGTAGGCAATGCCGGGACGGCGGATGAGATCGGCGGCGCAGACGCTTCCGGCGGGAGCGGTCTGACCGTGCTGTGCCATCCAGGCATCCAGCGCAGCGCTCTTGCCGATCCACGTCTTTTTCAGCCGGTCGATGGTGCTCTGTGTCTGTGCGTACTTTTGCTTCATACGCAGAAGCCGGTCTTCGTTGGCGAGCCCGACGCGGTAGCCGATCTCCGTCAGCCGCATATCGGCGTTGTCCTGCCGCAGAAGCAGGCGGTATTCGCAGCGGCTTGTCATCATGCGGTAAGGCTCATTGGTGCCTTTGGTCGTAAGATCGTCCACCAGCACGCCGAGATACCCCTGATCGCGTCCGAGAATGATGCTCTCTTGTCCCTGTACGAAGCGGGCGGCATTGATGCCCGCCAGAACGCCCTGTGCACCGGCTTCTTCGTATCCGCTGGTTCCGTTGATCTGCCCGGCAAAGTACAGTCCGCGCAGTGACCGCAGCGACAGATCTGCGCGGAGCTGGAGCGGATCAAGGCACTCGTACTCAATCGCATAGGCCAGACGAAGGACGCGTGCGCGGCGCAGGCCGGGAATGGTGTGCAGCATGGCGAGCTGCACATCCTCGGGCAGCGAGGTGGATAGCCCCTGTACATACCATTCATTGGTGCTCAGCCCCTCCGGCTCCAGAAAGAGCTGGTGCCGATCCTTATCGGCAAACCGCATGATCTTGTCCTCGATGGATGGACAGTAGCGTGCGCCCGTGCCCTTGATCGCGCCTTGGTACATGGGTGCGCGGTGAATGTTCTCGCGGATGATGCGGTGCGTCTCCTCGTTGGTGTAGGTGAGGTAGCATTGCGCACGGTTGTGCAGCGGGCTGTCGGTCAGGAAAGAGAAGGGCGTGATGATCTCATCGCCGGGCTGCGGCTCCATCTCGTCAAAGTCGATGGAAGCCTCGTCGATTCGCGGCGGCGTGCCGGTTTTGAAGCGGCGCAGCGAAATGCCCAGTTTGCGCAGCGCACCGGCCAGATGCGCGGAGGAGAGCAGCCCCTGCGGGCCGCCCTGCCAGTTGGCCTCTCCGATGATGATGCGGCTGTCCATGTACACGCCCGAACAGATGACGGCGGCCTTGCAGGCGATTTGTGCGCCGGTCGTCGTGCAAATCCCGGTGAGTGCACCGTCCTCGGTGAGGAGTTCGCCGCATTCGCCCTGCCGAACCTCCAGATTCGGCTCGGCAAAGAGCGCGTGCTTCATGCGATCCTGATAGGCGCGCTTGTCCGCCTGTGCGCGCAGGGAATGGACGGCAGGCCCCTTGCCGGTATTGAGCATACGGGACTGAATGAACGTGTCGTCGATGGCGCGGCCCATTTCACCGCCCAGCGCGTCGATTTCGCGCACCAGATGTCCCTTGCCCGTGCCGCCGATGGCGGGATTGCAGGGCATGAGCGCAATCGCGTCCAGATTCAGTGTGAGCAGCAGCGTTCTATGTCCCATGCGTGCGCACGCAAGCGCTGCCTCGCAGCCTGCGTGGCCAGCGCCGACGACAACAATCTCGAATTGATCCATACATTCCTCCGTAAGCGTCCGATAAGCAAAGGCTATTATAGCATAAGGCGGCGGAATTTGTATCAAAATCATTGATCTTTTCTGTGAATCTGTGTACAATCAATTACAACGAGAGATTTTTCATGCATTTTTGAAGAATGTACGATGCAGATTGAAGCGCAATTCAAAAGCGACTTTCGATTTGGAGGTGTCCCACCCATGCGCTATTCGATCGGTGATGTATCCCGCGTTCTGGGCATGACCACCAGCGCGCTGCATTTTTATGAAAAAGAGGGAATCATTGATACCCCAAAGGTCGAATCCGGCTGGCGATATTATCAGGAGGCAGATGTCTGCCGCCTGCTCAGCGCGAAAAAATATCGTGCCATGGGCGTGCCTGTGCGCGATATTGCCCAGCAGTTCAGCGCACAGGGCCTGACCGGCGAGCAGGTTGTGGCGCGGATGGAAGAAAAACGCGCAGAGGCGGCAGAGGCTGCACGGCGCTATGCAGCGCTGGCGCAGGATATTGATGGCCTGATCGGGCGCAGCACACAGGCGCTTTTGCATCCCGATGCCGTCGATATCCGCTATGCGGAAGAAATGATGTATCTTCGCAGCAGCACCGGCGGGCGGATTCCGCTGGATAAGGGTGAGCAGATGACCGTGAAGCGCTGGCTGGATGCGATGCCTGCGGTCAGCCTTTCCATTTGCCGGGAAATGGAGGATAAGCAGGCGGTGCCCTCCTTGATTGTGAGCGCGGAGCGCGCTGCCCAGCAGGGCCTGTCGGCGGATGACAACATGGCGCGCCTGATCCGCGGCGGCATGGCGCTGCACGCCGTGGTGAGCTGTGGAGAGGAGCAGTACGAGGACCCTGATGTGATTTTTGCGCCGCTGCTTGCCTTTGCCAGAGAACATCGGTTTGTTCAAAATGGGACGATGTGGGGCAGTATGCTGTTTGTGGACTGCTCGGGTGGTCGGCGACTTCATTATTTTGATACCTATATGCCGTTTTGCTGACAAACGAAGCGCGAAGATGGCGAAATTATGACGGAAATGATGCAAAAATAAGGCTTGATTCCAAAGTGGCTTATGGATGTATACTTCTGGAAGAGATTGATTGTTAACTATCAATCAATTCAAGAAGGAGGAAGAAGTATGAAGAAGATTCTTTCCGTCATCCTCGCGTTTGCGCTGATGATGACCGCGGCGCTGGCTGTGGCGGATACCAGCTACACCGCGACCGGCGATTCCCAGATTGGCGGCGTCGGCGCTGTGACCGTGACGGTGACGCTCACGGACGACGGCGCCATCAAGGCCGTGACCGTGGACGAGTGCAAGGACACCGTCGGCATCTGCGAGCTGCCGTGCGAGCAGCTTCCCAAGCAGATGGTGGAGCTCAACTCCATCAATGTGGATACCGTCGCGGGCGCGACCATGACCTCCAATGCGATTCTGGCGACGGTGAAGGCGGCGCTGGAGAACGGCGGCGTGGATACCACCGCGCTGATGGAGAAGAAGGAAGTCACCGTTGAGAAGGCGGCTGACGAGGAGCTGACCACCGACGTCGTCATTATCGGCGCGGGCGGCGCGGGCATGGCGGCTGCGGTTTCCGCGCAGCAGAACGGCGCGAACGTCATCATCGTGGAGAAGATGCCCAAGGTCGGCGGCAACACCATCCTGGCGGGCGGCGCGGTGAACGCGGTGGATGACCGCAGCGAGTTTGCCATCAAGCAGAATGACTCCGTGTTCTGGCACTACACCCAGACCCTCTCTGGCGGCGACTATCAGGGCGACCCGGAGCTGGTGATGACGCTGGTTTCCAATGCGTGGGACGCGATCCAGTGGACCAAGGAGCTGGGCATGGAGTGGCTCGGCGAGGAGAGCGTGTTCACCGTCTCCGGCGGCCTGTGGCCGCGCGCGTGGAAGCCTGCGATGCCTGCCGGCACCGGCTTCTTTGACACCTATACCAAGTATGTGGATGCGAACCCCGACACCATGCGCCTGATGCTCAACACCAAGGCGGAGAAGATTCTGGTGGACGAGGGCGGTGCGGCCTGCGGCGTCGTCTGCACGGGCGAAACCGGCAATACCGTGACCATCAATGCCAAGAGCGTGGTGGTGGCGACCGGCGGCTTCGCCAAGAATGTGGAGCTGCGCATGGCGTATGACGCGATCTGGGGTACGCTGGACGAGAGCGTGCTGTCCACCAATCACGAGGGCGCGACCGGCGACGGCGTGAAGATGCTCCAGCAGCTTCAGGCGGACTTCGTGCAGATGGGTAACATTCAGCTCCTGCCGCTGGGCGATCCGGTGACGGGCTCCCTGTCCGGCAACATCGAGCATGGCGTGGATTCCCGTATCTTTGTCAACAAGTCCGGCCTGCGCTACGGCGATGAGGGCGGCCGCCGCGACGACATGACCCGCGACCTGTTTGCGCAGGAAGATGCGACCATGTGGATCGTGATGGACTCCGATACCTATCCGACCGGCGACGAGGTGAACAACTTCGGCGAAACTGCGAATCAGCTCGTGGAGGCTGGACGCGCGGTGAAGGCAGAGACCCTTGACGAGCTGGCTGCGCTGATGGAAGTGGACGCGGAGAACCTGAAGGCGACCATCGCGGAATACAACCGTCACTGCACCGGCGGCGATCTGGAGGGGCAGGCAGATGAGTTTGGCCGCACCCTGTTCGGCGCGCCGATCGACAACGGCCCGTTCTTCGCTGGAAAGCGCGTCCCGACCGTGCATCACACCATGGGCGGCGTGCGTATTGACTCCAAGGCGCGCGTGTACAATGAGAACGGCGAGATCATCGAGAACCTGTATGCAGCGGGCGAAGTCACCGGCGGTATCCATGGCACCAACCGTTTGGGCGGCAACGCGCTGACCGATACCGTGGTGTTTGGACGCATTGCTGGCGAGTCTGCGGCGCTGTCCAAGTAAGCCTGTTTTCTGATGAAAATGCGCTATATGCGCAAAGTGATGAAGGGCTTTGGGACGGCAGTCCCAGCGGTAGCCTTCATGGTAATCCAGAAACAGTATAAGGTTAAACGCAAAGAGCTGTGCAGGCTGTCCTGCACGGCTCTTTTTGTATGGTGCGCAGCGGCGTGGATTCCGTGTACAGCGGTTGATTTTTCTCACTTGATCCGCTATACTGAAGATATATAGAAGAGACGGAAAATGATGAGTCCGCTTCTTCTGGATGCGGAAAATGGGCAGTCGAGCACTTTTGATGAGATGGAGAAACGAAGATGTCAAAGACCGAGAAGAAGGACTTGCTTCTGCTGATGCGTCAGGGGGCGGCAATCTCCGGGCGCGAACAGATCCGGCTGATTGTGCAGCTCAGCCTGCCGGCCATTATGGCGCAGCTTTCGCACATTGTCATGCAGTATATCGACGCTTCGATGGTGGGCCGGCTGGGCAGTGCGCAGTCTGCGTCCATCGGCTTGATGGCCTCCAGCACATGGCTGTTCAATGGCCTGTGTCAGGCGGCAGCGACAGGCTTCACCGTGCAGATTGCTCAGCACATCGGCGCGGGGGAGGAAAAGCGTGCGCGCAGCGTGATGATGCAGGCCTTCGTGCTGGCGACGGGCTTTGCGGCGATTGCAGCAGCGATCGGTGCGGGACTCAGCGGTGCGCTGCCCACTTGGCTGGGCGGTGAGAGCGGTATCCGCGCGGATGCATCTGCGTATTTTCTTGTCTATGCGCTGAGTCTGCCCTTTGTGCAGCTCAACAACATGGCGGGCGGCACGCTGCAGGCCAGCGGCAATATGCGCGTGCCCAGTATGCTTCAGGCGCTGATGTGTTTGCTGGATGTGATCTTCAACGCGCTCTTGATTTTCCCCGGCACGACGATTGGTGGCCTGCATCTTCCCGGTGCAGGGCTGGGCGTGTTCGGCGCGGCGCTGGGCACGGCGCTGGCGCAGGCGGTCACGTCGCTGCTGATGGTGTTTTTCCTGCTGGCACGCTCGCCAATGATGCATCTGCGCAAGGGAGAGCGCTTTGCCTTTGATGGGCGCTGTCTGCGCCGCGGTTTGCGCATTGCGCTGCCCATCGGCATGGAACGTGCCATTCTGTCCGGTGCGCAGGTGATGGCGACGCGCATTGTCGCGCCGCTGGGAACGGTTGCTATTGCGGCGAATTCGTTCGGCGTGACGGCAGAAAGCCTGTGCTATATGCCGGGCTACGGCATTGCGGCGGCGGCGACGACGCTGATTGGACAAAGCACCGGTGCGGGACGCGACGATTTGACGCGGCGGCTGGGCATGCTGACCACGGCGCTGGGCATGATGGTCATGACGATCAACGGTGCGCTGATGTTTGCGTTTGCACCGGCGATGATCGGGCTGATGAGCCCTGATCCGGCTGTTGTCGCGCTGGGCGCGGAGGTGCTGCGCATTGAGGCGTTTGCCGAGCCGATGTTCGCAGCCTCGATTGTGGCCAGCGGCGTGTTCCGCGGCGCTGGGGATACGCTGGTGCCGAGCCTGTTCAATTTCATCAGTATGTGGGGCGTGCGCCTGCCGTTGTCCGCGCTGCTTGCGCCGAGCATGGGGCTGCATGGTGTGTGGATCGCCATGGCGCTGGATCTCACGTTCGGCGGTATCCTGTTCCTGCTGCGCCTGAAGAGCCGGCGCTGGATGAAGCAGTTCAGGTGATCGCAAGGAGCGCTTTGCACGACTATGCGAGTTTCCCGGAATTGCAGTCCCAACGTAGACCTCATCCGTCATCCCTTCGGGATGAC
>JAXJLD010000119.1:0-5388 GCA_036297385.1 Christensenellales bacterium
AAAGGGGAAGGCTAGAAAAAACGTAGTTTCAGAGCAGAATGTGACGCGCATCAAAAAAACCGGCTGCCCATATGGAGCAGCCGGTTGGCATTTTTGGAGAAATTACTTCGCAAAGACCTTCTTGAGATGCACGAAGCGCGGCAGTCCGTCCTCCTTGACCATGCCGGTCTCGCCCTGAATGAGCGGCAGGCAGTAGTCGATGAAGCCCTGATTCACGCCGTTGTGCGCATCATTGATCCACTCGAGCGGCACCTTCTTCTCGGTGTTGGCGACGAGGCTGAGGTCAAAGAGCTTCGGCTCGCACTTGTAGCCGTTCTCGTCACGGGTGCAGGCGAAGCCAACCATCTTGTCGCTCTCGCCGGCAACAGCGGCTTCCACCGCAGTCTTGCCGGACATGAAGGACTCGGCGATATCGGTACCGGAGGCGCAGTGCGCGGCGCAGCGCTGGAGCAGGCTCAGCTCGATCGGGCGAACCTTCACACCCATCTCGGCCTTGACCACATCGGACAGACGCGCGGCCAGACCACCGAGCTGGGCATGGCCGAAACCATCGGTGCCGGAGGTCTTGGCCTCGGAAACGAAGGTGCCATCCGCATAGTGAACGCCCTCGGAGACGGCGACGATGCAGTTCTTCTTCTCGGCATAGACGCGCTTCACGTCCGCGATGAACTGATCCATGTCGAAGTCCACTTCCGGCAGGTAGATCAGATCCGGGCCATCGTTCTTGACAGAAGCCAGCGCGGCGGCGGCGGTCAGCCAGCCGGCGTGACGGCCCATGCACTCCACGATGGTGACCATGCCCTTGTCATACACCTGGCTGTCGCGGGAGACCTCCATGAAAGAGGTAGCGATGTACTTCGCCGCAGAGGCGAAGCCCGGGCAGTGGTCGGTGCCGGCGAGGTCATTGTCAATGGTCTTGGGTACGCCCATGACGCGGCACTCGTAGCCCACGCGGCTCATGTACTTGGAAATCTTGTTGCAGGTATCCATGGAGTCGTTGCCGCCGTTGTAGAAGAAGTAGCGCACGTCGTACTTCTTGAAGATCTCCAGGATGCGCTTGTAGTCGGTATCATCCACGTCGGGATCGGCAATCTTGTAACGGCAGGAGCCGAGCGCAGAGGACGGGGTGTGGAGCATATTCTCCAGCTCCTTGCTGTCCTCCTCATCCATAATCATCAGCTCGTCATTGAGAACGCCCACGATGCCGTGGTGCGCGCCGTAAACCTTGGTGATGTTCGGATTCTCCAGGCCGGCCTTGATGACGCCGTAAGCAGAGCAGTTGATGACGGCAGACGGGCCGCCGGACTGGCCGACGATCAGTGCGCCGACGAGAGCTTTTTCAGACATTGTTATATTCCCTCCAATTTGTGTTGTACGGGTATAGATTGGAATACACAGGGTTCTCCAAACATTGCCACTATATCATAAAGTGCTACAAAGTGCAATGTTTTTTGACAATCATTCAAAAAAAGCGAGTGCAGCGCACACAAATACGGCGGCAAAAGCGCCTGTGCGCTGCATAGAAGATGCCGAAAGCATCGAAAATGTGCTTTTATTTCCCATAAAGATACGGTATAATAGAAGCTAAAGGAGAAGCAGACGAAGGAGTGATGGCTTTGAGCGATTACATCATTGAGATGCTGAACATCACCAAAGAGTTTCCGGGCATTATTGCCAACGACAATGTGACGCTTCAGCTCAGGCGGGGCGAAATCCACGCGCTGTTGGGCGAAAACGGCGCGGGCAAGTCCACCCTGATGAGCGTGCTTTTTGGTTTGTATCAGCCGGAAAAGGGCGAAATCCGCAAGAATGGCGAAACCGTGCGGATCAAGGACCCGAACGACGCCAATGCGCTGGGCATCGGCATGGTGCATCAGCATTTTAAGCTGGTGGAGGTGTTCTCCGTATTGGATAACATCATCCTCGGCATGGAGCCGGCGACAAAGCGACTGGGCTTTTTGCAGAAGGCGGAAGCACGCAAAAAGGTGCTGGAGCTGAGCGAGCGCTATGGCTTGAAGGTCGACCCGGATGCGATGGTGGAGGATATCACCGTTGGCATGCAGCAGCGTACAGAGATCCTCAAGATGCTCTACCGGGATAACGAGGTGCTCATTTTTGACGAGCCGACCGCTGTGCTGACCCCGCAGGAGATCGACGAGCTGATGAAGATCATGAAGGGGCTGGCTGCGGAGGGCAAGTCCATCCTGTTCATCACGCATAAGCTCGATGAGATTAAGGCGGTTGCCGACCGCTGCACGGTGCTGCGCAAGGGTCGCTTCATCGGCACGGTGGACGTGCCTTCCGTGAGCAAAGAAGAGCTCAGCGAGATGATGGTGGGGCGCAAGGTGCAGCTCGTCATGGAAAAGAGCCCGCAGAAGCTGGGGGAGAGCGTGCTGTCGGTGCAGAACCTGACCGTGCGCAGCAAGCGCCACGGCAAGGCGCTGGTCAACAACGTATCCTTCAATGTCCGCCGCGGCGAGATCACCTGTATTGCGGGCATCGACGGCAATGGTCAGAGCGAGCTGGTGTACGCGCTGACGGGCCTGATGAAGGCGGAGAGCGGCAAGGTTTTCTTGGGCGAGAAGGACATCACCCATATGTCCATCCGCCAGCGCAACCTCAGCGGCTTGAGCCATATCCCGGAGGATCGGCACAAGCATGGTCTGGTGCTGGATTACTCGCTGGAAAATAACCTCGTACTCAAGCGCTACTTTGAAAAGCAGTTTTCCAATAAGGGATTCCTCAAGTTTGGTGAGATCCGCACCTATGCGCAGAAGCTCATCGACCAGTACGATGTGCGAAGCGGACAGGGGCCTGTGACCATCACGCGCAGTATGTCCGGCGGCAACCAGCAGAAGGCGATCATCGCCCGCGAGATTGATCTGGAAAACGATCTGCTCATCGCGGTGCAGCCCACGCGCGGCCTTGACGTCGGCGCGATTGAGTACATCCGCAAGGAGCTGCTGCGTCAGCGCGACAGCGGCAAGGCGGTTCTGCTGGTTTCGCTGGAGCTGGATGAGGTGCTGGAGGTGCCGGATCGCATCTTGGTCATGTACGAGGGCGAAATCGTCGCTGAGCTGGACCCGAAACACACCACCGCGCAGGAACTGGGTCTGTACATGGCCGGCGCACAGCGCAAGGGCTAAGGAGGAAGCAACATGGACAAGAAGAAAACCTCGCTTCGCGGCAGGCTTGCTTCCTCGGAAGCGTTTCTGTCGGTTGCAGCGTCGCTGATCTGCATTGTTGTAGGTCTGGCGCTGGGCGTGATCGTGCTGGCGCTGGTCAACGCGGAGCACGCCATTGGTGATGGCCTGATGGTCATTCTGCAAAGCGGCATTAAGAGCCCACGCAATATGGGCACAGTGCTGGCGAACGCCGCGCCGCTCATCATGACGGGTCTTTCCGTCGGCTTTGCGTTCAAGACCGGCCTGTTCAACATCGGCGCTGCGGGCCAGTACACGCTGGGCGCGTTTGGTGCGTTGTACTGCGCGATTGTGCTGCAGCTCCCGTGGTATGTGTGCCTGTTGGCGGCGATGCTGCTGGGCGCAATCTGGGGCGCTATTCCGGGCTTTTTCAAGGCGTACATGAACATCAACGAGGTTATTACCTCCATCATGTTCAACTGGATTGGCCTGTACATGGTCAATGACATCATGTATGGCAAGGGGCAGAGCCCCATGTACGATCTGGCGACGACCAAGACGTACAGCCTGCGCAAGGCGGCGCAGGGATCGATGATCCCAAGCTGGGGAATGAGCGATTTGTTTGGTCGCCTGCAATCGGTCACTATCTCCATCTTCATCGCGGTATTCTTTGCGATCATCGTGTATGTGGTGCTGAACAAGACGACCTTCGGCTATGAGCTGAAGGCCTGCGGCTTCAACAAGAACGCCGCGCAGTACGCCGGTATCAACGATAAGCGCAACATCATCCTCTCCATGACCATCGCGGGTGCGCTGGCGGGCGTGGGCGCGGGTCTGTATTACCTGTCCACCGTGGCGGAGTGGAACCCGCAGGTATCCACCGCGCTGCCGGCTATCGGCTTTAACGGCATCAGCGCCGCCTTGCTGGCCTGCTCCAACCCGATTGGCACGGTTTTCTCTTCGCTGTTTATTTCCTACATTACCGTCGGCGGTACAAAGCTCTCCACGCAGTATTACACCAAGGAGATTGCCGACGTCATTACGGCGCTGATTATTTACCTGTGCGCGTTCTCTATGCTCTTCAAGAGCAAGATCCGCGCGCTGCTGGCGGGCAAGGCACATCACGTCGGCATGGGAAAGGGAGGGGATGACTGATGTTTCTGCTGCTGAAATATACGCTGCTGTATACGGTTGTCCTGATGCTGGTGGCGCTGGGCGGTATGTTCTCTGAGCGCAGCGGCATCATCAATATCGCGCTGGAGGGCATCATGGTCATTGGCGGCCTGATGGGCGTAATCGCCATTCAGCTCATGCCGGCGGGGGCCAGCCCGGCAGCTATTGTCCTTTGCTCCGTCCTTGCGGCGGCGCTGGCAGGCATGATCTATGCGGCGCTGCTGGCCTTTGCCTCGATCAACCTCGGCGCAGACCAGACCATCGGAGGCACGGCGCTCAATATGCTGGCGACGGCACTGGCCATGGTCATCGCCAAGGGCTTCAACGGCTCTGCCAGCGCGAAGCTGGATTACAGCAACCGAGCGTTCGTCTATGAGTTCGGACCGCTGACGGTGAATGTGTTCCTGTTCATCGGCATCGTGATCCTGATTGTGTCCTACATTGTGCTGTATAAGACGCGGCTGGGCCTGCGTCTGCGTGCGTGCGGCGAGCATCCGCAGGCGGCGGACAGCGTGGGCATCAACGTCTACAAGATGCGCTATATCGGCGTGCTGATCTCCGGCGTGCTGGGCGGCATTGGCGGCATGGCGTACATCATTCCGCCGGTATCGAGCTGGAACTTTGAGGTTGGCGTGTCCGGTGCGGGCTTCTTGGCCCTCGCGGTGATGATCTTTGGCCAATGGAAGCCGTTCCGCATCTTCCTTGCGGCAGTGTTCTTCGCGCTGTTCAAGTCGCTGGCCAATATCGCCAGCTCCATCCCGATGATGGCGGCGCTCGGCTGGACGCAGAATATGTACAACATGATTCCGTTCATCGCTTCCATGATTATTCTTGCATTCACCAGCAAGAAGTCCCGTGCGCCCAAGGCGGAGGGCATCCCCTACGATAAGGGCTCCCGGTAATACAAAGAGCATAAGAAAGGCGGCGTCCGAGTGATTTCGGACGCCGCCTTTTGCTGTGCGGTGAATAAAGGGTTTAGAATAGTAAGATGCTTCATGCAGCGCGAAGCGAAGAAGGGGGTTGGGGATGAAATCCCCAAGCGGGTTTTGGGACTGGAGCCTGCCGCGCCCAG
>JAXJLD010000120.1:0-7309 GCA_036297385.1 Christensenellales bacterium
GCAAAGCGGTCTACGATTGAAACGGGTTCAATTTGAGCAGAAGGTTTTAGACGCAAAACAGTATTAAAAAAATACGGGGTTTGGGGACTTTATCCCCCAACCCCGTATTCTATTGTATGGATCACTTGTTTGAATCAGGAAGCAGGGTCAATGCTCTTGCGGCAGGGCGGGTTTGCGATATGCAGCGTGAAGGTAAATGCGCTGCCTAGGCCGATGACGCTCTCCACCTTCATCTCCTCGCCGAGCTGTTTCATGATCTCGTAGGCGATGGCCAAGCCCAGACCGGTTCCACGTCCGCCATGCGACTTATCCGCCTGATAGAAGCGGTCAAACACATGGGGCAGATCCTCCTGACTGATGCCGATGCCCGTATCGCGCACGGTGATGCGGATGACGTCCTCGCAGACGGCGGCGCATAGGGTCACGGTGCCGCCCTCGGAGGAATACTTGAAGGCATTATCCAGCAGCGCGACGAGCACCTGATGCGTGCGATCGGGGTTGCCGATCACGTCGGGCAGGGTGTCCGGCACATCGTAGACAAAGGTCTGCTGATAATCCTCGGCATAGGCGGAGTAGGTTTCGCGGATGATGCTCAGCACGGGGCCGGGAGAAAAGACGGACTTGGTCAGCGAGGCGCGTCCGCTTTGCAGGCGGGACAATTCCAGCATATCGCTGACCAGCCGTGTCAGGCGCATGGTCTCGCGCAGTACCACGTCATAGGTCTGCTGGCGCTGCTCTTCGGTCTTGATGAGGCCGTCGCGCAGCGGCTCCAGCAGCGCACGCATGGCGGTCAGCGGCGTGCGCAGCTCATGGGAGACATTGGCCACATAGTCGCGGCGCGTCTGCTCCAGCCGCTCGGCGCTGGTCACGTCCGAGAGAACGCCGACGCAGCCAGTCATTTGACCATCCGCGCGGGTGAGCGGTGAGACAGAGATGCGAAGCGCCGTCTGCCCCTGCCAGATGGTGCGGCAGGCGGCCTCGCCGGAGGTCAGCGCTTCATCGAACACGGCGAGCACGTCCGGCGCTGCGCCGCGCAGATCCTGCGTGCCTTCAGGCAGATCCAGCAGACCAAAGACGGAGGGATTGACAAGGGTGGTTTGTCCGTGCTCGTCCAGCGCAATCACGCCCTCCGAAACGCCGTTGATGAGGCTTTGCAGGCGGTTGCGCTCCAGCTCCAGCGAGGAGATGGTGCTGCCCAGCTCCGAACTGAGGAAGTTGAGTGCGCCGCCCAGTTCGCCGAATTCGTCCTCACGCTGATCGTCCGCCCGCACAGTGAGGTCTCCGCCGGCCATGGTCAGCGCCACGGCGCGCATCTGCGCGACGGGGCGGGAGATGCGCGAGGCGAAGAACAGCACCATCGGCAGCAGCAGCAGCGCGATGAGCAGCACGGAGAACGTGATGGTATCCGACAGCGCCTGCATACCGCTCATGATTTCGGTCATGGATTGTGCCATGAATACGGCGCCAACCACCTCGCCAAAGAACGTGATGGGCACAGCAACGGCGACAATGCTGCCGGAAAGCACCTCTTCGGTGGCGGATTCGCTTTGCTCGTCCTGCACAACGATGCCGTTGAGCACGCTGGAAGGCTTGCTGCGCAGTGAATTGGCCGATTTGGAAACGCGCAAATCCTCTTCATCGCCGATGTGTGTGGCGATGCTGCCGGCTAACACCTTGGGCAGCATCGCATTGGCGAGGCTGGCAGGCAGGCGGCCAACGCGGCGGCCATCGGACTGCTGCGTGCGGATGAGGGTATCGCCCTCGCTGTCCACCACCCAGACGGTTGCCTCCCACTGCGCTGTGCTGCGGCCAATGAGCGGCACGAGATAGGCCGTGGAGATTTCGCCGCGCAGCGTACTTTCGATATAGCTGGAAATGATCTGCCCCTTGGGAATGAGATCGTCAATCTTGTTGCGGGCAAAGAGCTGTGGGGAGATGGCGGTGTAGATGGCGACAATCAGCGTGGCAAAGAGCGCAACGGTGCCATAGACCAGCACCAGCGTCTTTTTGAAAAAGCCGCTGTGCTTCATGCTTCCGCCTCGAACTTATAGCCTACGCCGTAGACGGTGATGATGTCCCACGCCTTGCCCATCTCCGGGCAGGCGAGCTTCTGGCGCAGGCGCTTGATGTGCGTATCCACGGTGCGGGTATCGCCAAAGAAGTCATAGCCCCAGATGCGGGAAAGAATCTGCTCGCGATCAAACACGCGCCCTGGATGGGAGGCGAGCAAGTACAGAAGCTCCACTTCGCGCGGGGTGCAGGCGATGCTCTGCCCGTCCAGCCGCACGCTGTATCGCTCGGGCTGGATTTCCAGCGTGCCGTAGCGCAGCGTGGTGAGCTGCTCTTCCTGCGGTGCGCCTGCGCCGGCGTTCGTGCGGCGGAGCACGGCCTTGATGCGGGAGACCACTTCGCGCGGGGAGAAAGGCTTGACGATGTAATCGTCCGCACCCATTTCCAGCCCCAGAATCCGGTCGATCTCCTCGCCGCGTGCGGTCAGCATGATGATGGGAAGCGGGCTTTCCCGGCGCACGCTCTGGCAGACCTCCATGCCGGTCATGCCGGGCATCATCTGATCCAGCAGCATGAGATCGTAATGCTCCTTGCGGGTCATCTCCAGCGCGGTCTTGCCGTCATAGGCAGAGTCGTGCTCAAAGTCCTCGTTGTCCAGATACAGGGAAAGCGACTGATGGACGATGGGATCGTCGTCGCAGATAAGAATTTTCGGATGTTTGTTCATGGCGAATCACCTCTAGCATCCATGATAGCCGACAGGTGTGGCGGCAATGTGAAGCGAGATTGAGAATTTTAAATGAGTTTTGGAAAACTGCAGGCCGCTTATACGGTGGACTGCTAAAAACATTATGCAGCGCAAAGCGGCCTGCGATTGAAATGAATTCAATGGGAGTGAAAGGTTTTAGAAGCAACACAGTATTAGACGAGCGGGAAGAGCGAGAGACGGATGGGCGCATCGGCGTAGGGAATGAGCGTCACATCGACCGGCGTACCCTGCTCGCTGACGGCGATGGGCGGCTGATCGCAGCTTTCGCCGCGCATTCCCCAGTTTGGCACAGTCACGCCCTTGGCGTGCAGCACAATGCTCGATTCGGTTTCCTCGGCCTCGATATCTGCATCGCGGTGCAGCGCAATGCCGAAGTTCTCGTGCGCCGAATGACGGATCACGCCGTCCTCACCCTCGTGGGTCTCGTGCGGCGGCACAAACGCAAAGCGCAGCGGGCCGCGTGCGATGCTCGCCGCCTGATGGAAGCCGACAACCTGTTCCACAGCCATCGGCAGGGTGAGCAGCAGCTCGTCTCCGTCGTTCCATTCGCGGTTGACGGTGAGGATGGTATCGGGCTGGGCGGGGATGATTTCGCCCGCAATGGCAGCCGTAGCACCCTTGGCCCACGCCGGGATGCGCAGGTGCAGCGGGAATGCGGCGCTCTGGCTCAGCCCTACGGTGATGCGCACGCTTCCGCTGACGGGATAGCGGCTTTCAACATTCAGCCGCACGGACGCGCCGCCCAGACGATAGCGCACCTGACAGGGCGCATAGCTGGCGGCGTACAGCCCGTCATCGCGGGAGAGCAGCCATTGGCTGGCGGCATAGCGCGGCCAAGCGGTCAGCAGCGCACAGAGCGTCTCGCTATCCTCCAGCGCAAAGCGGTTGGCGGTGTCAGCAGAGAGCGGGAAGCGCATACCGCGGTCGATGCGCACCTGATTGGCCTGCTGAATCGGCTGTACGCTGTGCAGATCCGGCGCAAAGGCGGCGGCAATGCCGTTGTACATCAGGCAGTCGAGCTGATCGGCGAAATGCTCGCCATCAGGATGGGAAAGCAGCACTTCCAAGGAGGACGCCAGCTCGCACAGGGACAGGGCCGTTACGCCGCGGCTGGGATGCGCACCAGCCAGCAGCGGATCGCCAGTCACGCCGCCGCAGACGGCACCGTGGGATTTGTTCAAGCGGGTCAGCCCTTTTTCCGGCGCGGCGAGATGCTTGCCCGAACCGGTCAGCACGGCGCACAGCGCACTGGCGCGCAGACCTTCGCAGAGATTGGCACTGTTGGCGGTGCGCAGCAGGTGATGCGCATAGCCGTCCTCCTTTTCCTCCGCCAGCGCACGGCGAAGCTGCGCATCGTCGATGGAGCGGGAGACGGGCGTGCGATAGGGGAAGGCGCTGTACATCGAGGTATAGTCCGCGCCCTGCGAGACGAGCAGCGTCATCACGGAGAGAATGGCCTTCTGCCCGGTGACGTTGTAGAGGAATACGCCGGCCTCCATCGTATCGGCGGCGTGCATGGCGTCATCGGCAGAGAGCGGCGCATTCTCCAGCGTATCGCGCAGGAATTTCATGTAGCGCAGCATGAAGCTGAGCACGCGCTTATCGCCGGTCATGCCGTAGGCGGCGGTCAGGGCGCGCAGCATACGGCCGCGCGCGGCGAAGGATGCGTCCTCCGGGCCGAAGCTGCCGTCCTCGCGCTGACCGTCGATCACCGCATCCGCAAGGCGAAGCGCCTCGCGGCGCAGCTCCTCATCGCCCAGCAGCGCACCGGTGAGCAGCGTGCTTTCCAGCACGTTGGCTGCGTCGATGCCGGCGGGCAGGTCGCCGCCGAACCACGCGCTTTGGCTGCCGGTATGGGGGAAGAGGGACGCGCAGCGGGAAAGCAGGCCGGAGCGCAGGGCGATCAGGCGATCGCGCATCTCGCCCCGGGCGGTTACAGCGCCTGCGGGCAGCGGTGCAAAGCGACCCGGCGTCAGCGGCGCACGGGCAAAAAAGGTACGGGTAAGCATGGATGGTTTTCCTCCTTGGCTATGTATGCTGTCAAAGGGACAGAGGGGTAATCGTTTCTCATCCTATAGTTTACAACGCTGGGGGAATCCCGTCAATAAAAGAGTTGAAAACCCATGAAAAATAGAGTACAATGAAGGTATAACAACGATAAGAAAAAGAGGTGTCCGTATTATGCCCGGCCAAACGAAGAAAGCCCCGCAGAGACTGCGAATCCTCGATCTTGATCCCGGTCTTCAGGCATTTGAGGGCGATATCAACGACCGCGTCAATCGGTATAAATCCAGAAAGAAAGCGCTGCTGGGCAAGGGACAGACTCTGTCCGATTTTGCCAGCGGCTATCTGTACTATGGGCTGCATAAGGTCAAGGGCGGCTGGGTGTACCGCGAGTGGGCGCCGGGTGCCAAGGCGATGCATCTGGTCGGCGATTTCAACGGCTGGGATCACACGGCGCATCCGATGACGCCTGTGGGCGAGGGCAACTGGGAGGTGCAGATCAAGGGCGTACACACCATGAAGCACCTCTCCCGCTACAAGGTGGCGGTGACCCATCAGGACGGAACGACGGAGGACCGCATCCCGCTCTATGCCCGCTATGTGAAGCAGGACAAGGAGAGCAAGGGCTTCAACGCCGTGGTGTGGAATCCGCACAAGGCATTTGAATGGTCGGATGAGAAGTTCAAGCCCGCCAAGAATATCCCGCCCATCATCTATGAGGCGCACGTGGGCATGGCGACGGAGGCCGAGCGCGTAGGCACCTATCTGGAGTTCATGCGGGATATCCTGCCGCGCATTAAGGCGGACGGCTACAACACCGTGCAGCTGATGGCGATTATGGAGCATCCGTATTATGCGAGCTTTGGCTATCAGGTCAGCAACTTTTTTGCGGCCTCCTCGTGGTATGGCACGCCGGATGACCTCAAGGCGCTGGTCAATGAGGCGCACCGCCTCGGACTGACCGTGCTGCTGGATCTGGTTCATTCCCATGCGGTCAAGAATACCGCCGAGGGCATCAACTGCTTTGACGGCACGGTGGAGCAGTTCTTCCATGCGGGCGCAAAGGGCGATCACCCCGCATGGGGCAGCAAGTGCTTTGACTATGGCCGCACGGGCGTGCTGCATTTTCTGCTGTCCAACGTCAAATTCTGGCTGGATGAGTACCACTTTGACGGCTATCGCTTTGACGGCGTGACCAGTATGCTCTATCACGATCACGGCCTTGGCACCGCATTCTCCAGCAATACGCAGTATTTTTCCATGAACACGGATGTGGACGCGGTGACCTATCTGATGCTCGCCAACGACCTCATTCACAGCTACAAGAAGGGCGCCGTCGCCATTGCGGAGGACATGAGTGCCATGCCGGGCATCTGCCTGCCGATCAAGGACGGCGGCATCGGCTTTGATTATCGGCTGTCCATGGGCCTGCCGGATTATTTCATCAAGACGATCAAGGAGCGCGAGGACGGGCATTGGGACATCAGCAAGATGTACTGGGAGCTGATCGCACGCCGCAATCAGGAGAAGGTCATCGGCTACGCGGAGTCCCACGATCAGGCGCTGGTGGGCGACAAGACCATCATGTTCCGCTTGGCTGACAAGGAAATGTACGATGGCATGGACCGTGCGAGCGGCAATCTGCTCGTTGATCGCGCCGTGGCGCTGCACAAGATGATCCGGCTGGTCACCATCGGCGCGGGCGGCGAAGGATACCTCAACTTTATGGGCAACGAGTTCGGCCATCCCGAATGGATTGATTTCCCGCGCGAGGGCAACGGCTGGAGCTTCAAGTACGCCCGCCGTCAGTGGAGCCTTGCGGACAACGGCTTCCTGCGCTATGAGCTGCTGGGCAATTTTGACAAGGCGATGGTCAAGCTGGTCAAGGATTACAATGTCATGACTGCGGGCATGGCCAACTGCCTGCGCCAGCATGAGGCGGATCAGCTTCTGGCGTTCGAGCGCGGCGGCTGCATCTTCCTGTTCAACTTCCATCCGACCAATTCTCAGCCGGGTATGTTTGTCAATGCGCCGGAGCATGGGGATTATAAGGTCATCCTTTCTTCGGACGATAAGCAGTTCGGCGGCTTTGGGCGCATTGATACAGAAACCATCTACCACACATGGGCGCATGATCCGCAGCTTGGGGACGGCTTTGCCATCTACCTGCCTGCGCGCACGGCGGTGGTGCTGCAAAAGGTGGAGCGCATCAAGAAGGAAAAGCCTGTCCGCAGAAGCGTGAAGAAGGTTGTAAAAGAGGAATGACCCTGATGGACATCCGCGTGGATTGCCAATAAGCATAGAATCAAAACAGCCCCGCAAGATATGTCTTGCGGGGCTCAGTTTATCAAAGAAGGGGTTGTCTCACTAAAAAGAGGCAACTCCTTTTTGGTCTTGAATTGTCAAGTCAAGTGCAACAGCGTATTGAAGAACACCTCAAAGGGAGACTTCCAGTCGAGGCATTTGCGTGGACGTCGATTGAGTTTGGCAATGAAGGCTGCGATCTGATGCTCATCAAAGTTCTCC
>JAXJLD010000121.1:0-11759 GCA_036297385.1 Christensenellales bacterium
ATCCCGAAGGGATGACGGATGAGGTCTACGTTAGGGCTTCGATTCCGGGAAACTCACATCGTCGCGCTTGGCGCTCCTTGCAATTCCAAATCAGCAGCAGCAAATCGGATACCAGAACATCCGCCCGCCGCTGCAGCAGGAGCAGAGCATCTGCATCGCCAGACAGGTGCAGCACAGGTTAGGCTGCCCATAGCTTTGGCGGCCATAGCTTGCGCCGCGCTGGCCATACCATGCGCCGCCGCCCTGAAGCTGGCTGAGAAGCTGCTGATACATCATATTGTTCGGCTCCATGCTGACCGCCTGCCGCGCGTACTCCATTGCCTGCGCATTGTTGTGCAGGCCGGACTGCGCCAGCGCACTGAGGTAATACCAGCGCGCATTGCGCTTGCCGGCGGGCATACTATTGAGCACGTTAAGCGCCTCGGCATAGTGACCCGTATCAATGTAATTCTTTGCCGCGCGCATCTCCAGATCGACGTCCTGCTGTTGCTGCTGATAGCCATAGCCGCCGCCGAAGAAGGAGGCAAACGGATCATCCTGCGGGCCATAGCTACCGTAACCGCCGCCATATCCGCCATATCCGCCATATCCGCCATATCCGCCATATCCGCCATATCCGCCGTAGCCGCCCTGCTGCCTCGTCTGCTGCGTGCCATTGTAGCCGCTGCCCGGACGAGCCGCGCCGCCCTGCCGCCTGTGCATGATTTCTTCGTATGCCTGCTGGACTTCCATGAACTTCTTTTCCGCCTGCGCGGCGTCCGGCTTGCCCACATTTGCGTCGGGATGATACCGCTTACACAGCTTCCTATACGCTTTTTTTACCTCGTCGTCCGACGCCGTCGGAGCGACGCCCAGCACCTGATACGGATCCGTCATTGCTTCTTCTTCGCCTTTCTTCTCTCGCCCGCCTGCTCAAACCTCAGCCAAATGCCCGAATACAGGATGTTGCGCATAATTTCCGCATCCTCCAGCAGCGGCAGGCGCTCAAACGCCATCGCCGCGCGAGCCATCATGTCCGAAAGCATCTGTTCACAGTCTTGAGCAAACGTCTCGTTTTCACTCCGCCGAATCAGCGGATTGTAATTCTTCTTTTTGATATCCCGCTCGACATCCTCATAGCAGTCGCACAGGTAGATGAACTTGCCCAAATAAAACCCAAGCTCGCGCAGGTCGCGTGCATACACATCGTCCTTCATGACATACAGCTCGCCAAGCATTTCACCCGTGAGGTTCGCCGCCGCATCAAGGTTCTCATCGTTTCGCGCCTCAATCTCGTGCAGCGCACGCACATAATGCTCCACTGCCTCCCGCTGACGCGGCAGGCGATCGCCCGCAGCAGCGGCAGCCTTCTTCAGCAGCGCACTCTCTGCAAGCCGATCCACACGGTGCTCATCCTCCCAGCCATCGCGCAGGTCGTAATACGATGCCAGTGCGCTGAGATCGGCGGCATAATCCACCGCCTCATTGAAGAGCATACGCTGCTTTTGCAGCGGATGAACCGGACAGCGGTGCTGCTCCTGAACCGTTTCCGGCTCATAGAGCGAGGTGTGCAGCATGGCCAGGAAGGTCATTTCAAAGCTGAGCGCCAAACGGCATACGCCGCCGCACCGCTTTCCAATGGTGCTGCACAGCCCGCAGTAATAACTGCGATACCGGTCAAATTCACGGAATTTGAGCTCGTCCTTGCGGACTGTCATCACACCCAGCATCGCACGCCCTCCCCTCTTATACACAACACGGAGTCGATTATAGCATATTCAGCGGCTGCACGCCAAGGGGTTCCGCCTCAAATGTCGTTTTGCGCGATCACTTTCTGCGCATGGGCAGCGTTGCAAAGTACACCGCCGCGCACAGCAGCACCACCGCCGCCCCCGCGGACGTATCCAGATAATAGGAAAGCGCCAGACCGCATACGCCGCAGACCATGGAAATCAGCACCGACAGGCGCATATAGCCCGCCGTGCTGCGCGCCACATTGCGCGAAGCCGCCGCAGGCAGAATCAGCAGCGAGTTAATCAGCATCACGCCCACCCAGCGGATGGAGGCCATCACCGAAATGGCCACCAGAATGGTGAAGCCATACTCCGTCAGCCGGGCAGGAATTCCCCGGCTGCGCGCCAGCGGCGCATTGATGCTGGTCATCATCAGAGGATTGAACAGCACCAGCCACGCAGCGCACGCCACGATCAGCACCCCCGCCAGCGAGAGGATATCCGCCTGCGTCACAGACAGAACGTCGCCCACCAACACAGACGAGTACTTGGCAAATGCGCCGCCGCGCGAAAGCACCACCAAGCCCAGCGCAATGGACGTGGAAGAAAACACGCTGATGATCGTATCGGCGCTCATCTTGGAATTCTGCTTGACGAAGGTAATCAGCACCGCCCAAAGGACGCCGAAGATCAGCATGGCGGCCATCTGATTCTGCCATCCCAGCACCACGCCGATGGCGATGCCCGTCAGTGCGCTGTGTCCCAGCGCATCGGAGAAGAACGCCATCTTGTTGTCCACCGCCATCGTCCCCAGCAGGCCGAACAGCGGCGTGATGAGCAGCATTGCCAGCAGCGCGTTCTTCATAAACGTGTAAGAGAGCCACTCAAAGGGCAGCAGCGCATCCATAATTGCATACACCGTTTCCATCACGTGCGCCCTCCTTTCGCGTAGAACACCTGTTCAAACTCCGGCGAGTCAAACACAACCTCCGGAGAGCCCTGCTTGACAACCGTTCCCTGCATCAGCACGACGCGATCCGCATAGCGCTCCACCACACTCAGATCATGGGAAACCAGCAAAATGGCCATGTGATTCTTGCGCTTGAGCTCGTCCACGGTCTGATAAAACGTCTCCAGACCATTTTGATCCACGCCCGACACCGGTTCATCGAGAATCAGCAGATCGGGCTGTGGAGTGAGCGCCAGCGCGAGCAACACACGCTGCAATTCGCCGCCGGAGAGCGCCCCCAGCGCCCGGTTTGCAAGCTTTGCGCAATGCGTGCGCTCCAGCGCAGCGAGCACCTTTGTCCGTGTCTTTTTGGAAATGCCCAGAAAAACGGCACGTCGTGACAGCGCCCCCGCCATAAAATCCATAACCGTCACAGGCGAGGAGCGGTCAAATTCAAGCTGCTGCGGCACATAGCCCGTGCGCAGATCAGCCGCCGGCCTCCCATCGCCGGCCAGATGACGGATGGTGCCGCTGTACTCAATCTGCCCCAACAGGGCGCGGAGCAGCGTCGTCTTGCCGGCGCCATTGGTGCCGATGAGCGCCGTCAGCTCCCCGCAATGGATGTGCAGGCTCACGTCCTTGAGCGGCGTCTGTGCGCCGAAGGACACCGTCAGCTTGTCCACCTCGATGCGGCACAGCTTGCAATGCGCGTCCGGCTCGCTCAGCGGCGGATGCGCACAGCCCGCACAGGTATGCGCCTCATGGCTCTCGCCCTCCGGCGCAAATTCACTCTTCTTCAAAGGCTTGATTTTCTCGATCACCTGAGCAGCGCCTCCGTCAGCACGCGCGCGTTTTCACGCATCGCCCGTTCATAGCTTTCCATACTTCCATCGCCGGACACCACCGGATCGAGCGAATAGACCTGCGCACCAGTCTCTCGCGCGATGGTCTCCGCCGTTTTAGTCGGATACTGCGGCTCCACAAACAGCGCCTTGATCCCGTGCGCCTTCACCAGATCGCAGGTCTTGGCAATCTGCCGCGTGCTCGGCTCTTCACCGCTATCCCCCGCAATGACCCCTGCGATGTGAAGATCATACGCCTTGGCCATGTAGGAAAACGCCTCGTGGAACGTGACAATCTCACTGCCTGCCAGCGGCGCAAGCTGCGTGCGCAGTTCCTGATCCAGCGCCTCAATGCGGGCAGCATATGCCTCGCCATTCTTGAGATACGCCTCCGCATTCGCGCTGTCCGCCTCTGCCAATCCCTGCGCAATGCTGCGCACCTGAAGAACCGCCAGCGACGGATCGAGCCAGACGTGCGGGTTCATCGCACCATGATCGTGCCCAGCCTCATGCGTCTCCTCGCTCGGCAGCATTTCAATACCGCTGCAAGCCTCCACCACCGTCAGGTTTGGCTGCTGCGCAGCAATCTTGTCCATAAACTGCTCCATGCCGCCGCCGTTGACGACCAGCGCCATCGCGCCCTCCAGCATCGCCATATCCCGCGTCTGAAGCTGATAATCGTGCAGGCATCCGCCGTTTTCCGCCGTCATATTCACTACACGCACGTCCGGCACACCCTGTGCGATATTCTGCGTAAACACGTACATCGGATAAAAAGAGGTCACGATGGTCTTGCCCTCGCTCCCCTCCGCCGCACAGCCGCCGCACAGCAGCACAACCAGCAGCATAAACACGACCAGCACGCTTTTTTTCATGTATTCTCCACCCTTTCAACTGGACGATTACCCATATGCATAATCACTCAACTATATTATCTTCTCGCTTTCTTCCCTTATTCCTGCCTCCGCCATCCGTTTCTTTACAGATTCTTCGTCATTTCTCTTGAATTGATATTTCGCCCGCTCTGTGCTATCATAAGGATATATGCCCAGACCATAGAAGGAGGCCGCTATGCCTGAAACTTTTGTCATTATCGACGGCAACAGCCTGATGCACCGCGCATTTCACGCACTGCCGCCGCTCACCAACGAGGACGGAATTTACACCAATGCCGTTTTTGGATTCTTGAGCATGGTGCTCAAAGTCATTGCGGACGAAAAGCCCCGCTATGTAGCCGTCGCGTTTGATATGCACGGCCCCACCTTCCGCCACACCGACTACGCTGACTACAAGGCCGGACGCAAGCCGACCGCGCCGGAGCTGCGACCGCAGTTTGAGTTGGTCTACGAATGTCTGGATGCGATGGGCATCCGGCGCATCACCTGCCCCTCGTTTGAGGCGGACGACATTTTAGGCACCATGGCGCGCCGCTGCGAGGAGGTGGGTGTTCACGCACTGCTGGTGACTGGCGACCGCGACGCCATGCAGCTTGTCACGGAAACGAGCCATGTGCTCTACACCAAGCGCGGCGTTTCCGACGTGGTGCGCTACACACCCGAGAAGGTGAAAGAAGATTTCGGCGTGATGCCCAGCCAGATCCCCGATCTCAAGGGGCTGATGGGCGATGCCAGCGACAACATTCCCGGCGTGCCGGGCATCGGCGAAAAGACCGCCGTGAAGCTGCTGGATGCCTTCGGAACGCTGGAAAACGCCTTTGAGAATGCGGAGACGGCGCTCAAAGGCAAACAGCGCGAAAAGATGCTCGCCGGGCGTATGTCCGGCCTGATGAGCAAGAAAATCGCCACCATCACGCGCGTCGCGCCGCTGGATACGCGCATTGAGGACTGTATTCTGGGCGATATGCAGGGCGGTATCCCGGTGCTTGAGCGCCTTGCGCTCAAATCCCTCATCACACGCCTGCACCAGTTTGCGCCGGATGCGCCGCAGGATGCCCAACCTGATACGCCCGCCATGGTTTGGCAGGAAGAAACCGTGCTGATGTGCGGCGACGATGTGCGCACATGGATTGCCGCCGCGCAGGCAGATACGGCGGTGATGATGCACGAGGAGGGCTTTTCGCTGGCCGATGCATCGGGTCGGCGTGCCGCGCTGCCCTTTGCACAGGGGCTTCTGGGCGATGGCATGGACCCTATTGAAGCCGCACAAGCGCTTGCTCCGCTGTTTACCGGCAATGCTCCGCTCATTCTCTTTGCCGCCAAGCGGCTGATGACCCAGCTTGCTCCGTGGGGCATCGCTATCCGTGCGCCGTTTGATGACGTGCAGCTCATGGCCTACCTGCTCGCCCCGCAGACCGGCAAATACGAAGCGCCGCAGGATGCCGCCGCGCTGTATGAAGCCTGCCTTTCCGCCCGTGCGCAGCTTGAGCAGCAGGAGATGACGGCGCTGTATCGGGACATCGAGCTTCCGCTGCTGCATACGCTCTATGCGATGGAATGCGAGGGTTTTCTGGTCGATCGCGATGCGCTGCATCAGCTCGGCAAGCAGTATACCCGGCAGATTTCCGCGCTGCGCGAAGAGATCTACACGCTGTGCAGCGTAGAGCCGTTCAACCTGAACAGCCCGCAGCAGCTCGGCGCTGTGCTCTTTGAGCATCTGGGCCTGCCCGCCAAAAAGAAAACCCAGCGCGGCTATTCCACCGATGCGGAGACGCTGGCAGAGCTGTCCAGCCTGCACCCGGCCATCGACAAAATCCTCGCCTACCGGCAAGTCAGCAAGTTGAGCAGCACCTACATCGACGGCCTGCTTCGCCTGACCGACCGCGATGGCCGTATCCACAGCTGGTTTGACCAGACCATCGCCGCAACGGGGCGCATCTCTTCCAGCGAACCCAACCTGCAGAATATCCCCGTGCGCACGGAGATAGGGCGCGAAATTCGCCGCGCATTCATCGCCAAGCCCGGCTGCGTGCTGGTCGATGCGGACTACTCCCAGATCGAGCTGCGGCTTCTGGCGCACCTGTCCGCTGACCCAGCGATGTGCGATGCATTCCTCCGCGGGCAGGACATCCATACCCGCACCGCCGCCGAGGTTTACGGCGTGCCGCTGGAGGCCGTTACGCCGGATATGCGTTCCAGCGCCAAGGCCGTCAATTTCGGCATTGTCTACGGCATCAGCGACTTTGGCCTCGCCGCCAATCTGCATATTTCCCGCAAAGAGGCAGGCGAGTTTATCGAGCGCTATTTTGCCCGCTATGGCTCGGTTCGCAAGTTCATGGACGCTTGTGTGGCACAGGGCAAAGCAGAGGGCTATTCTGTGACGATGTATGGCCGTCGCCGCCCGCTGCCGGAGCTGACCTCCGCCAACTACAATCGCCGCCAGTTTGGCGAACGCGCAGCCATGAACACCCCTGTTCAGGGTGCGGCTGCGGACATCATCAAGATTGCTATGAATTCGGTTCATCGCCGCCTTGCCGCTGAGGGGCTTGCCGCCCGGCTCATCCTTCAGGTACACGATGAGCTGATCGTCGAATGTCCCATCGAGGAGGAAGCCCGCGTCGCCGAGCTGCTTCGCGACTGCATGGAAAACGCCGCCGAGCTGCGCGTTCCCCTCATTGCAGACGTACACGCGGGTCATTCGTGGTTTGACACCAAGTGACGGTCTCCTTTCATCTATTATTGTCAGTTTTAAGGGGATGCGGATGAAACCCGCCCCTTCATTCGTCTTTCATATGGAGGAATTCGGCTATGAAAATCGGATTGACAGGCTCCATTGCCTGCGGCAAAAGCACCGTAAGCCGATACCTGCGGGAGCTGGGCTATGCAGTTTCCGACGCGGACGCCATCTCGCGGAGCCTGACGGCACCCGGCGGAAAGGCGCTCGCGCCGCTGCGAACAGCCTTCGGAGACGCCATCTTTGACGGCGATCTGCTCAACCGCCGCCGTCTCGGCGCACTCGTCTTTGCCGATCCCACACAGCGCAGCCGTCTCAACGCCATCCTGCATCCGCTGATTATCGACGAGGTGCGCCGGGAGCTGGATGCCGCCGACGCGCCCGGCAAGATCGTCTTTGCCGATATACCCCTTCTCTACGAATGTGGCATGGCCCATATGTTTGACCGCATCTTTGTCGTCCGAGCCTCGCGCGAAACGCAGATTGCGCGCCTGCTTGAGCGCGACGGACTGCCCCGCGAAGAGGCAGAACGCCGCATTGACGCACAAATGCCCCTGCAAGAAAAATGTGCGCTGGCTGATGCCATCATTGATACGGACTGCCCCGAATCACACACACGCGCACAGGTTCGTGCGCTGATTGACGCCATATCCCCAAGGAGGAATCCATGAATACACCTTCCCCCGCCCCCAAGCGCAGGCGACGCATACAGCCCGACACAGCAGCCGATACGCACGAGCTCCCGCCGCAGGCCGAACAGGACAGCACACCCATCCGCCGTCCTCAGTGCCAAACAAGCAGCCGAGGTTCTTTCCTGGAGCGCATCCCCACGCCTCTGCGCGTCGCGCTCATCACGCTCTGCGTTGCTATCTTTCTGACCAGCGCCGTAGGCATTACCCGCAGCTATCTGCGGGCGCAGGAGGAGCGCCGCCGCTTAGAAGCCGAAGCGGCCGAGCGTGCGCAGCATCCGCTGGAATACGCCGGGCTCATCACCCAGTATGCCCTCGCGCAGAACCTTGATCCGGCGCTGGTTTCCGCCATCATCCTGTGCGAATCCAGCTACGATCCCAAGGCTGAGAGCCGGTTGGGTGCGCGTGGGCTGATGCAGCTTATGGAAGATACCGCCGGATGGGTGGCGCACAAGCTCGATGAGGATGACGAGAGCTATTCCTTTGACCTGCTCTACGACCCGGAAACCAACATTCGCTTTGGCACATGGTATCTGGGCTATCTTTCTCGGCGCTTTGACGGCGACGCGACAAAGATCGTCTGTGCGTATCATGCCGGTCAGGGCAATGTGGACGCATGGCTCAAGAATCCCGCGTATAGCAGCGACGGCGTGACGCTGGACGTCATCCCGACGCAGGATACATCCACCTACGCCGCCCGCGTGCTGCGTGCCCGCGACGTGTACCGCAAGTATTACTTCCCTTCCGCCACGTCGGAACCGTCCGCCTCATAAAAGGAGTCTCGTTTTATGCGCAATTCATTGTCAAGGCGCCTGCTGGCGCTCGTTCTGCTCGCCGCACTGGCGCTTTGCCCAGCCACTTCCTCTGCTGCATCCGCGCCGTCCTATCTCACCTGTGCCGTTGTGGCCACGGATGATCTGGAACTGCGACCGCTGGAACTCAACCAGCGCGACGTGGTCAGCGTGCTGGATCTGGTATATGAGGGGCTATTCGCCATGGACGACAACTATATGCCCCAGCCGGAGCTGGCCTATTCCTATGATTTCATCAGCGAAGGCCATCGCCTGCGCGTGACACTGCGCAGCGACGTGACCTTTCACAACGGTCAGCCGCTGACCGCCAACGACGTGGTGGCCACGCTCGACTATATGTACGAATTGGCTGGCTTTGACGACGAACTCAACTCCGAGGTGCCGCTGGAGGAGCGCGGCCTGTATTACTCTACGTTCTACTCCATCAAGAGCTGGACGGCTGAGGACGATTACACGCTGCTGTTCAACCTGCGCCGCGCCAGCTACGGCTCGCTCTACGCACTGACCTTCCCCATCCTCCCCGCCTCCGAGGTCGCCAACGTCATGCCCGCCGGCACCGGCCCCTACACCTACGATGGCTACGAGCGCGGCAGCGCCATATGGCTCAAAGCCAATACGAGCTGGTGGAAGCGCACGCCGCAGGTGACCAACATCCGCGCAAGCATCTACAAGGATTCCGAGGCGGCGCTCAACGCTTTTGACACGCAGAATGTCGATGTGGCGATGACCCGTTCCATCAACGCTTCCCGCTATTCCGGCTCTCTGAATTCCTTTTCGCTCACCGCGCGCACGCGCCAGCTCGAAGTGCTGCTGATGAACCGCTCATACAAGTACTTCAAGAGCGATGACAACGGAAAAAACCTCGTGCGCGAGGCCATTTCCTACGCGATCAACCGAAGCGAGCTGATTTCCTCCGTCTATCAGGGCATGGCTACCGTCGCCTACACGCCCGTTCCCACGGGTACATGGCTCTCCAACGAATCCACCATTCGCGACATCTACGACCCGCTGATGGCCGAATCGCTGTTGGATCAGGCCGGATGGAAGATGGCTGACGACGGCAAGCGCTACAAGAACGGCGAAAAGATGGAGAACTTCCGCATCCTCGTCTACGATGAGCCCGGCTCTACCGTCCGCACCAATGCCGCCAACAAGATTGCCGAGCAGCTTGAAGCCGTCGGCATTCCGGCCTATGTGGCGACGTGGTCGCGCCAGAACGTCATCGGAAAGCTCCAGAGCGCAGACTACTCCCTTGCGCTGGTCGCCTTCAACTTTGACGTTGCGCCCGACCCCGGCTTTACCCTGACCTCTACGGCAAGCTGTAACTATACGCGTTACCGCAACGATGACATGAACAAGCTGCTCTCGCAGCTTCGCTCCAGCGTCACCTCTGCGGATTATCAGAATGCCATGAGCCTGATTCAGGATCAGTTTGAGCAGGACATTCCCTACATCTGTCTGTACTGGCGTGCAGGCGCACTGCTCTCCCGCTCAGCATTCACCAATGCGCGCGATATCCGCGAGCTGGAACTGCTGCGCGGCGTGGAAAGCTACGGCCAATAACCGGTCGCTTGAAATCAAGCACATCTATCGGAGAACATCACACACTCAGCAAAGCAAAAGGGTTCTGGGAAACACAACATTCCCAGAACCCTTCTTTATACCGTTTTGCATCTTGAATTGTCAAGTCAAGTGCAACAGCGTATTGAAGAACACCTCAAAGGGAGACTTCCAGTCGAGGCATTTGCGTGGACGTCGATTGAGTTTGGCAATGAAGGCTGCGATCTGATGCTCATCAAAGTTCTCCATATCAACAGACTTGGGACAGTATTCACGGATGAGGCCGTTTGTGTTTTCATTCGTGCCACGTTCCCATGGTGCATGGGGCTTAGGAAAGTAAAAGGGCATACCGTTCATTGCATCGGTTATCTGTTCATGAAACGCAAACTCTTTTCCGCGATCTGGCGTAACAGAAAGCGCGCATTCTGATGGAACGGATCGGAGCAATTCAATTATTCCATCCCTTACAAATGCCGCCGTCTTCTTCGTTACCTTCTTTGCCAGTAGGTAACGAGAATGTCGGTCTGTCAATGTGATGAGGCAGGATGATCCCGTTTTCCCAGCCACTGTATCACCTTCCCAATGCCCGATCACGCTGCGGTTGTTCGCTTCTTCAGGACGCAGTTCGATAGGATTACTGATTCTGATCTTTCCTCGCGTTTCCTGTTCACCCTTCTTGTGACGAGCTTTGCCGTGATGTCTCAGCTTTCTGGCCATGCTGCGCTGACCTTTGGAAAGTTGGGTTCGTTCAAGAATGCCAGCGTAAATTCCACGATAGATCGTTGAGAAACTCACTTGGATAGGATTGTTCTCTTTTCTCAGGCGATTCTCAATTTGTTCTGGTGACCATTGTTCATCCAGAAACAGATGCTGTACCAACGCTTTGGCGGCAGCGTTGGAAAATACCGTTTTCTTATGGCAGCGTTTTCTGCATCTGCTATATCGCCGTTCTGCCTGACTGGGAGAGTAATTTTGCCCTTTCCCTCCATTCCTGCGAAGCTCACGGCTGATTGTTGATGCTGATCTTCCTAACGCGCGGCTTATTGCTCGCAAGCTTTTCCCTTCTCCTTGCATCCGGAGTATACTTTCTCGCTCAATTGTGCTAAGATGATAATAGTGACTCATAGCTGTATTCCTTTCTTGGTAGTCCGCAAACACCATCTTAAAGGAATTCCTGCTGTGTGTCACTTCTTTTTTGTGTTGCACTTAGATTGTAAATTCAAGGTCTAAAAACTTCTGCCCAAATTGAACCCGTTTCAATCGTAGACCGCTTCGCGCTCTGCTCTGAAACTACGTTTTTTTCAAGCCTTCCCCTTGGGGAAGGTGGCATCCCGTAGGGATGACGGATGAGGTCTACGTTAGGGCTGCCGCCCTAAAACCTGCTTGGGGATTTCATCCCCAAACCCCTTCTTCGCTTCGCGCTGAATAAAGGGATTAGTAGATAAACAGTATAAAACCTGCTTGGGGATTTCATCCCCCTTCTTCGCTTCGCGCGGTATCAAGCACTAGGCATATTCTCATTCCTTTCGAAAAGCTATCCTGCATACAAACGCACGCCGCACACA
>JAXJLD010000122.1:0-19598 GCA_036297385.1 Christensenellales bacterium
CCTTGAGGAGTTTTTGTCGTACCTTCCTTTTTTGAAAGTTCAAGGGAATCGAACACAATTCTTCTTTGTGCTCGATTCCCTTGCTGATTTTTGTTGCCTTAACAATAACTTAATGACATTGGGGTCATGGGTTTTCATCCTTTCAAAACGCTGCGCGTCAGCGAAAGCAGCGCCTGTTGATGGCAGGAACGGCTGATGGGCAGCGTATGTGTGCCGACCTGCACTTCGCTGCCGCAGATTTGGCGGATGGCGTCTGCCCGCACCAGATAGCGCTGATGAATGCGGACAAAGCCGGAATCCGTCAATTCCTGCTCCACATCGTCCAGCTTGCCATAGAAGCTGTATTCGCGGCTTGCTGTGACGCAGTTGATCTTGCGCCGGTCGGATTCAAAGTACAGGATCTCCTTGTGGGGGATGCGGTACCAGACGTCGCCGCAGCGGCAGGCGTACATATGCTCTGCGTCCCTGCACAGCCGGGTCAGCGCACGGGAAAGCAGCGCGTCAAGCTGCTCTTTGCGGGCGGGCTTCATCAGATAGCCCAGCGCATCCACGCTGTATCCCTCAAACACATAGTCGGAATACCCGGTCACAAAGACGATTTGCAGGGCCTCGTGGTGTTCGCGAAGCCGCCGGGCCGTTTCCATGCCGTTGAGCCGGCCCATTTCGATATCCAGAAACAGCAGATCCACCTCGCTGCGGTGCTTCTCCATCCAAGTGAGCAGCGTCTCCCCGGACGAAAACTCATAGAGAAGATGCTCGATGCCCCGGTTTTCCAAAATGCTGGCGAGCAGCCAGCGCAGGCTCAGGCGGCTTTCCTGCTGATCGTCACAGATGGCGATGGACAGCATGGCGATGATTCCTTCCTTTCGTATTGACCTGCTCCCATTTTACCACAAAGTGCGGCGATGTCAAAAACCAAACTTTACAAAAAACGCGCAGCGCTTGACAGAGCTCGGCCAAACTTGACGGCAAAGCCGCCGAGGGGAACAGCCCCGGTTGCCGCGCCTTCTGCGCGGGCCTATAATGGGTGCAAACGAAAGGAGCGATATCATGCTATCCGTACAAAATCTGCACAAGTCTTATAAGGTTGGACAGGACAACTACGAGGTGCTCAAGGGCGTTTCACTGGAGGTGGAAAAGGGAGAATTCGTCGGCGTGATGGGGCCCTCCGGCTCCGGAAAATCCACGCTGCTCAACTGCATCTCCTGCTACATCCCCTCGGATTCAGGCAAGATTGAGCTGGGCCATACGGATCTGGCCAAGCTCGACGAGGAGCAGATGGCGCGGGTGCGCAATGAAAAGCTGGGCTTCGTCTTTCAGGATTTTCTGCTGCTGGATGGGCTAAGCGTCCGGGACAACATCATGCTGCCCCGCATCATCGGCGGCCGGACGGATGCGGCGATGGAAAAGAGCGCGGATATGCTGTGCGACCTGTTCGGCATCTCGCACATCAAGCACAAGTTTCCGGCGGATATTTCCGGCGGCGAGCGGCAGCGCACGGCGGTGGCGCGTGCGCTCATCAACAGCCCGGAACTGATCCTGGCGGACGAGCCGACGGGCAATCTGGATTCCAAGTCCTCGCAGGCGGTCATCGACGCATTCCTGCGAGCGAAAAATGAGCTGTCCGCCACGATCTTTATGGTGACGCACGATTCCTTTGCCGCCAGCTTCTGCAATCGCGTCGTGATCCTGAAGGATGGAACGGTGCGCAAGACGCTGGTTCGCGCGGAGATGGAGCGCAGGGCATTTCAGGATGCGCTGCTGGATGCGATTCGGGAGCTGAGCGAGGTGAAGGGAGAATGAAGAGCCTGAGCGCAGTCTTTTCTGAGCTGCGGAAAAAGGGCAAAAGCCAGTATACGCTGCTGCGCGGATGCCTGTTCTTTGCGACGCTGCTCATCACGGCGTTCTGCATGATGATGTACTCGCCCACGGTGCAGAACACCCTGCCCGAAGGCGGCGATTCCCGCAAGCAGGTGATGATGGTCTTTGTGCTGGCGGTGATCGGCTGCGCGGCGTTCTGCGTGTACGCGGCGGGGCTGTTCTTCCGCTATAAATCGCGGGAGTGCGGCGTATTTCTGGCGCTGGGTATGCGCAGGAGCGCGTTGGGGCGGCAGATGCGCCGCGAGGTGCTGGGAATAACGCTTTCCGCCTGCGGCGCCGGTCTTGTGCTGGGCACGCCGCTGTGCTGGCTGATCTGGTCGGCTTTCCGCCTGACGCTCGTGGATACGCCGGAGATGATGCTGATTTTTGACCTGCGCGCCTATGCCGTTCCGATGGTGTTCACGGCATTTGTCCTCGCCGCGCTGCTGCTCATGCAGCGCCGGTTCCTCGCCCGGGTGAATGTGATGGACATCATTCAGGAGAGCCATCGCGCGGAGCCTGTGCGCGCCGTGCCGCGCTGGTACGGCTGGGGCGGTATCTGCTTGCTGGTGCTGGGCGGCGTGCTGGGCTATTTTGTCCCCACCTTCTGCGTGCTGGTGCTGCACTGGTATGCGCCGGCAATCTTCACAGCGCCGTTTTATCTCCCGGCGCTGATGGGCCTGTACTGGGTGCTGCTGTATACGGTGGTGGGCGGCTGGCACCGGGGCAAGAGCCGCTATGCCCATCTGATTGAGAGCGGCATGATGCAGTTTCAGGGGCGGCAGACCGTCCGCAATATGCTGGTGGTGACGGTGCTGATTGCCGCGGCCTATTTCGCCTCCTTCTATACGCCGGCGATGATGTCGCCGGGCAAGGCGGATATTGCCAATCGACCGATGGATTACCAGTTTTTCTATCGCGCAGATCAGGACATGATCGGGCGGGAGGAGATTGAGGCGCTCGCCGCAGAGCACGGCGTGCAGATTGTGGACTATGTGGCGCAGCCGTCGGCTTCGCTGGGCGTAGACGGAGAGGATCACATCGAAAGCGAAGGGCCGATGGGCACGACGTATACCACGGTATACACGCCGCTGATGGCGGAAACGCACTTTGTATCCGTCTCCGCATGGAATGCCCTCACCGGCGATCAACTGGCCTTGCAGCCCGGCGAATGTGCCGCTACGCTGGGGTATTACGGAGATTTCAGCGAGATTGGTTTGGTCACCAATCCGGTGACGCGGGATACGCTCCCGGTGCGCACCGTGCAGGAGCCGCTCAAGAGCGATATGTTTCAGGATCTTCGCGTGCTCTGCGATGCGGACTATGACCGGATTACGCAGGGGCTGACGAAGGACTGGCAGGAGGTGCAGGTTGTATTCAACGCGGAGAATGACAGCTATGCCTTTGCCAAAGCGCTGCTGCATACGATTGTGGTCCATTCCGGCGCGGAAGCGACGCGAATCGGCGGGTATGACCGGATTGTGCGGGAGCGGCGGATGGAGGAGGGGAAGATCTACTTCCTCGACCCGGAAAGCCCGGATCGTGCCAGCTTCCCGGAGATTGACCCCGGCAGACCGGACAGCTCGGATTTTCGCATGAACTGGATGTATATGCCCAAGTTCAGGGTGCTGGATCAGGGCGACTTCTTGGCCAACTTTGCCGTGTTCCTGCTGCTCTTTGTGTTCATTGCCATCCTTTGCTTTGCGGCGGTGGCGGTCATCCTCTATACGCGCAGCCAGACCCTGATTCTCTCCAACGCATGGGTGTATGAGGATTTGAGCAAGCTGGGCGCATCCAACGCCTATCTCCGCAGGACAGCCAGCGGGCAGGTGAAGCGGGTGTTCCTCGCGCCGCTGGTGATCGGCACGCTGCTGATTCTCGGCTTCTACACGCTGATCCTGATGGGCAATGGCGGCGATGGCATGATTGACGCGAGCGAGCGGAGCGCTTTGGCGGCGTCGCTGACGATCGTGGCGGTGATATCCGCAGCGTTCTATGGGCTGTATCGCTTCACCGTCAAGCGGGCGTGGTCGGCGCTGCGCATCAGGCCCTGAAGGCAAAGCTGAAAAACCTGCGAAGAAAACCAGAACGCGCACGGGAGGGCTTCCCGTGCGCGTTCCGTATTTTCGTTGTTTAACAGTATAAGCATGCCGCACTTGGCAAACAGGATGGTGCTTGGGATGGTGCTTACCGTGCCTTGGGCTTGGCGGGCAGGCCGAAGGTCATGAATTCACATTCCAACCGACCATTGTAGAAGCGGCGCTTTTTGTCTGCACGGCGGCCGAAGCAGCGCTCAAAGCCGGGGTGCGAGGTGATGGCAGAGAGCGTGAAGCCGGGGTGGCGGCGCAGCAGCAGCCCCATCTCGCGGTAGAGCGCCTCGCAGGATTTGCGGTCGCTCAACCGCTCGCCGTAGGGCGGATTGCACAGGAATGCGCCGCGCTGTGCGGAAAGCTGGCACTCGCGCATATCGCCGACGGTGAAATTCACCTTGCCGGCAAGCCCGGCCTGATGAAGATGGCGATTGGCCAGCTCTACGGCTTCGGGATCGATGTCCGAGCCGGAGATGCCCTCGACCCGGCTGGGGTCAAATGCGGCCTGCGCCTCTTCGCGCAGGGCGGAGAAATCCGGCATATCCCGCCACGATTCCATGGCAAAGGTGCGGGTCAGGCCGGGTGCGCGGTTGGCCATGCGCATGGCGGCTTCAATCATCAGCGTGCCGGTGCCGCACATGGGATCGTGCAGCGCCATGCCGGGCCGCCACGGGGAGAGGGAAACCAGCGCGGCGGCAAGCGTCTCGCGCAGAGGCGCTTCGCCGTTCCATGTGCGGTAACCGCGGCGGTTGAGCGCCACGCCGCTGGCGTCCAGCGTGAGCTGCGCCATGTCGCCGTGCAGCGCCACGTCGATGGCGACGGTTTCCGCGGTCTCTTCCAGCCAGTCCACATGGTAGTGCGCCTTGAGCCGCTCGACGATGGCCTTCTTGGTGATGGCTTGGCAGTCGCGCACGCTCATGAGCTGGCTGCGTGCGCATTTGCCGCTGACAGGGAATCGGGCATCACGGCCGATGAAATCCTCCCATGGCAGCGCACGCACGCCTTCAAAGAGCGCTTCAAAGCTGCGCGCCTCAAATCGGCCGACAACCAGCAGCACGCGGTCTGCGCAGCGGAGCCAGAGGTTCGCGCGCATCGCGTCCTCCAGCGTGGCGGTGAAGCGTGCGCCGCCGTTTTCCGCCTTTGCGGGGATGTGAAGGCGCTCCAGTTCCCGGGCGACAACGCCCTCCAGACCGAACGCCGCGGTGGCAATCCATTCAAATGTTGTGTGCATTGTGTGTTCCTCCATAACACATTCAGTATATCAGCAGAAAGGAGTCCATGCAAGAAGAAGTTTTTTCGGCAAAATCGGAGAATTTAGAGAGAAGGTCTGGTCAAATTGACAAATTATTGCTATACTATTTGCTGTAACCCAATGGCAACAGGCGGCGTGCCGGTGCATCGGCGTGCCGCGCTGCAATAGGTTGAAGGAGTGAATGAATATGGCTCTTGTTACTACCACTGAAATGTTCAAGAAGGCGTACAATGGCGGCTATGCTGTCGGCGCGTTCAATGTGAACAACATGGAAATCGTTCAGGCCATCACCGAAGCCTGCCGTGAGGAGAAGGCCCCGGTCATCCTGCAGGTGTCCAAGGGCGCGCGCGCTTACGCCAACCACACCTATCTGGTGAAGCTGGTTGAGGCGGCCGTGCTGGAGTGCCCGGAGATCCCGATCGCGCTGCATCTGGATCACGGCGACAGCTTTGAGACCTGCAAGGCGTGCATCGACGGCGGCTTCACCTCCGTCATGATCGACGCGTCCTCCAAGCCGTTCGCGGAGAACATCGAGATCACCCGCAAGGTGGTGGAGTATGCGCACGACCACGGCGTGGTGGTCGAGGCGGAGCTGGGCGCTCTGGCTGGCGTCGAGGACGAGGTCAGCGTTGAGGCCGACCATGCGCACTACACCCGTCCGGAAGAGGTGGAGGAGTTCGTCGCCAAGACCGGCTGCGATTCCCTCGCTATTGCCATCGGCACCTCTCACGGCGCGTACAAGTTCAAGCCGGGCACCAACCCGCAGCTCCGCTTTGACATCCTGGAAGAGGTTGTCAAGAAGCTGCCGGGCTTCCCGATCGTGCTGCACGGCTCTTCTTCCGTGCCGCAGGAGTATGTGGACATGGTCAATACCTACGGCGGCAAGATGCCGGGCGCCATCGGCGTGCCGGAAGAGCAGCTGCGTCAGGCGGCCAAGCTCGCTGTGTGCAAGATCAACATCGACTCTGACCTGCGTCTGGCGATGACCGGTACCATCCGTAAGTTCTTTGCGGAGCATCCGGACAAGTTCGACCCGCGCGAGTACCTCAAGCCGGCCCGTGCCAACATCAAGGAGCTCGTTCGTCATAAGCTGATTGACGTTCTGGGCTGCGCTGGCAAGGCGTAACGCACAAGAAAACGGCCGCTCCGGCATGGGGCGGTCGTTTTTGATATTGTTTCTCTACATTCGGCGGGATATTCGGCGGGGAGGCTGGCGGTATGCGGATTCTGTATGCGGAGGATGAGCGCGATCTCAACGACATCGTGACGCGCAAGCTCAGGGATGAAGGGTACAGCGTGGATAGCTGTGATAACGGGCAGGATGCGTGGGACAGCTTGCAGGCGGCGGAGTATGACGGCGTGGTGCTGGATGTGATGATGCCGCGCATGGATGGGCTGACCGTGCTGCGGCGGCTGCGCCAAATGGGGCGAAGCACGCCGGTGCTGCTGCTGACCGCGCGGGATGCGGTTTCCGACCGCGTGGAAGGGCTGGACAGCGGCGCAAACGACTATCTCGTGAAGCCCTTTGCGCTGGAGGAGCTGGCGGCCCGCCTGCGTGCCATGCTGCGCGTTTCCTTTGGCCAGACCGGCAACGTGCTGCGGGTGGGCGATCTGGAGCTGGACTGCGCGGCCAAGACGGCGTGCCGCGGCGGCAGGCCGATTTCTTTGTCCGCGCGGGAGTATGCGATTCTGGAATACCTGATGCGCAGCCGCGGCGTGGTGCTCTCCCGGGAGAAGATTGAGAACCATGTTTGGAATTTTGATTACGAGGGCGGTACCAATGTGGTAGACGTGTACATCCGTTACCTGCGCAAGAAGATCGACGAAGGACAGGAAAAGAAGCTCATCCATACGGTCAGAGGGCTGGGCTATGTGCTGCGGGAGGAACCATGAACAACATATCGCTGCGTACCCGGGTTACGCTTTGGTTTTCAGCGGCGCTGTCGTTGATGGCTGCGCTGACCGTGTTCGTCGTCATTTCCGTGAGTTGGTCGGTGATGCAGAGAACGGTGAGAGATGAGCTGATCCGCACCGTAGAGGACAATGTCGATGAAATCGAATATGTGATTTCACTCGACACGCTGGATCGCGATGCGGATGCAGACCAGTACATCCGCTATGGCGAGGGGCATCTGGAAATTGACGATGATTTTCTGGATGAGGTGAACGGCGTGTATACGGCGCTGTACAGCGAGGATGGGGAGCTGCTCTACGGGGAAGCGCCTGCGGAAGAACGAGGGCTTGCCTTTGCGGACAGGCAATGGCAAAGGCTTCGCGGCACGCATTATATCCTCTATGACCGCAAGTTGGAGCAGCCGGGTCTGGAAGGGCTGTGGCTGCGTGGTTCGGTGATGCGCCACCCGGGCGAGGCGCCCATGCCGCAGATTCTCTTCTTTTCATTGGCGCTGCTTCCGGCGCTGACGCTCATCGCCGTGGCGGCCGGACGCGCGATTGCGGGCCGCGTACTCATTCCCGTGCGCAGTATGTCCAAGGCTGTGGCACAGATCAGCGGCGGAAATGACCTCAAGCGCCGTATTCCTGTGGAGGGCGATGGCGAGCTGTCCCGGCTGGCTTCCTCGTTCAATGAGATGATGGCGCGGCTGGATACGGCATTTGAAGCGGAACGCAGGTTTGCCTCGGATGTCTCCCATGAACTGCGCACGCCCATGACGGTTATCCTGGCGCAATGTGATTATGCGCTGGAAGCGGACCGCACGCCGGAAGAATACCGGCAGGCGCTGCACGTTGTGCGCAGGCAGGGGAGGCGAATGTCCAAGCTGATTTCGGACATGCTCGAATTGCTGCGCATGGAGCGGCGCACGGATGTATACACCATGCGTGACGTGGATTTCAGCGCACTGGTTCGGATGACGGCGGAGGATATGGCGTTGATTCGTGAGCGTGGTATCGCGCTGACCTGCGAGGTGGAGGAAGGGATTGTCGTGAGGGGCAACGAGGCGCTGCTTGTTCGCCTGCTGAATAACCTGATCGGCAACGCCTATCGCTATGGCCGGGAAAATGGGCATATCGTTGTTCGGCTCGCGCGGGATGGCGCACAAATTGCGCTCTCCGTGCAGGATGACGGCGTGGGCATTGAGAAGGCGGAGCAGGAGAACATCTTTCGCCGCTTTTATCAGGCTTCGTCCTCGCGCACGGGGGAGGGAACTGGATTGGGGCTGGCGATGGTGCGCCAAATCGCCCGTTTGCACGGCGGCGAGGTGACGGTGTGCAGCGAGCCGGGGCAGGGCAGCACATTCACATTCCGCATGGTGGAAAAAATGTCTGCGCTCTAATCTTCGTTTAATCATCGCGTGGTAGGATAGAGCCATTCCAAGAAGAGGAGGCAAAATCCATGAAAGCCACAAAGATGATGACGAGCATGGTTCTGGCAATGAGCATTGCGCTGTGCGGCGCGGCAGGAGCGCTGGCACAGCAGGAGACGCAGAACATTGAACCCAAGAAGGCCCCGCCGACGATCGAGCAGGCGAAAAAGGACGAACCCTCCGCAAAGACGGAGGCGCGCAAGAATGGAATTGGCGCGAAGTCTGCTCTGGATGCCGCATTGACCGATGCGGGGCTGACGGAGGACAAGGTGACCTCGATCGAGGTGGAGCTTGAACGGGAGGGCGGTATTTCGGTATATGAGGTCGTCTTTACCGCAGAAGGCAAGCGCTACAACTACCATATTGATCCTGAGGATGGCAGTGTGCTGGGCTTTTCGTCCTCCGAGCGCAGCAATGCGTATGAGAAGAAGCACAAAAAGGCGGACACTAAGCCGAAGAAGGATGCAGGCATGCAGGCGGCCCGTGCCGCGGCGCTGGCAGAGATCGGCTTGGATGAGGCTGATGCGGTTTCCATCCGTGAGCGGTTGGATCACGACGATGGACGCAGAATGTATGAGTTCGATATCCTGACTGAGGATATGGAGCATGAGATTGAGATTGACGCGCAGAGCGGCAAGATCATGGGCAAGCATTGGGAGCTGCTCGGCTTCAGTGCAAAGCTGGTTCAGGATGGTGCATTGATTGGTATCGACCGAGCGAAGGAAATTGCGGTCGCGGATGCGGGCTTGACGGTTGAAGGCGTCACGTTCAGAAAGGCCAAGCTGGAGAATGATGACGGCTGGACACAGTATGAAGTCAAATTCAGGAGCGACGGCGCGTCGTATGAGTACTGCATTGAGGCGACCACGGGCGTGATTCTGGAAGCGGAGATGGATTGCGGCAGGTGACGCGGTGCAAGCGGGCTGAGAATCCAGTTCACATGATAAACGCAAAAAGGGAGTTGCGGGCGTATGCTGCCCGGACTCCCTTTTTATGGCATAATCAGTAGTTTTGAGATTGACAAGCTCTCCTTGATGCGGTATAATTTTCACATTAAGTGCGAAATATACCGCATTAAGGAGGGGCTGTATGAAACGCAGATATGGTTTGTTGGTTTTTTTCTCAGTCATAGGTCTGTTGGGATTTTGGACGCATAATCCCGTGTTTTTTCCGTTTTTAGGGTTTGTATTGTTCTTTGAGTATTTCTTTGTGGAAACGGATGAGATGTTCGCAGATCATATGCGAAAGGCTGCTGCATGGGCGTTTTTTGCTGATTTAACGGCAGTAGCCGCAGTAACTTGCTATGAGGTCGTTGTGCTGCGCAGCGTTGATGCAGCGCTCACAAATGGCATTGGCTTTGGATTTGGGATTGCCATCATGTTTTTCTGCTTTGCTACGGCTTATTTTGATTGGAAAGATCGTCGCGGTGTGTCCAATGATTAAAAACAGGATGAAAGAACACCGCGCTCGGCTGGATATGAAGCAGGAAGAGCTGGCGCGCCTTGTCGGCGTGCGGCGGGAGACCATCGGCAATCTGGAAAAGGGACGGTATAATCCGTCGCTGGTGCTGGCGTGGCACATTGCGCAGGTGTTTGGCGCGACGATTGAAGAGGTGTTCACCGTCGTGGATGACGAGGCGTAGGCGCGTGGAGGATTAGGCCTGCTGCAAGCGGCGGATGCCGGAGAGCTTGAACATGAAGCGGCCAAGCGCGTATTTTTGCAGCGCCATGTATTCCGAGGCGGATACCCTGCCGCCGTAATTGAGAACCTCCATGCAGCCGCTGTGGCCGTCGATGAAGATGCCCGAGGATTCAAAGCCGTTTTTGAGGTAGAACCGCCTACGCGCCATGCGCTGCTGTGCATTAGTGGCGGCTTCGTTCATCTGCTCGATGAGCAGCACGATCTTCTGCTCCGGGAAGCGGCGGCAGATTTCCTGAAGAATCTGGCTGCCTGCGCCGCGGCTGCGAATCTTGGCGGAGACGGCGAGATAGTCCACCATCACCATGTTGCTGTACGGAATGACCAGCGCAAAGCCCAGCACCGTATCATCCTCAATGGCGGTCAGAAGCTGTGCTTTGCCGTTGTACACATCGCGGCGCAGGGTGAAGAACGGCTTGCGCTCGGCCTTGGGGAAGGCTTCGCGGTAGATGGCGCGGACGTAGCTCCAGCGGTCAGGTGTAATGCTGCGAATATCCATGGAAGAAAGACTCCTTTCAAATGTCGGGGTTATCGGGTGCGGGGAATAGGATAAGCGATACAGTTACTGTAAGGTCAAGAGGGAATTTTATGAAAAAGCAGGACTATTTGTACACCACGGGAGAATTTGCCAAGCTCAACGGCGTGAACAAGCGTACCTTGCACTTTTATGACGAGATTGGGCTGTTTTCACCGGAGATCCGAGCGGAAAACGGGTATCGTTACTATACCTGCTTTCAAACGGTGCAGCTTGAGCTGATTCTGACGCTGCGGAAGCTAGGGCTCTCTGTCGAAGAAATCGTCAGCTATCAGAAAAGCCCGTCCGGCGGTTCGCTCACGGAGCTGATTGCAGCGCGTAAGGAGGCCATTGACCGATCCATCCGCGAATTGATGCGTGCCAAAGACTTTTTGGAACGAAAGTCTGAAAAGCTCTCCATTGGCCTGCGGGCGGAGCATGGCAAAATCGAGCGGCTGACGCTCCCGGAGACGGGGCTGCTGTGCAGTGCGCCGATTACGGGTGCGTTTGATGACGCGGATTTTGCTGTGGCGGGGGCGTTTTCGCTCCGTCTCAAATCCATCTTCGGTCTATACGATAACTTTGGCAGCCGGATTGCCGTGCAGAATGTGATGGAGGGCCGCCTGCACGAGTACGATTGCTTTTTTGCCTGCTGTCCTTTGTCGATGCAGCAGGCCGATGAGGTGCGCCCGGCGGCTTCCTTCCTGCGCACATACTGCATCGGAAGCTGGGACAAATTGGAGGAGGTCTATGAGGGGTTGGTTGCCTATGCGAGAGACAACCGCCTGAGGTTGACTGGGTATGCCTACGAGGAGGGGCTCAACGAGATTTCCCTCAAGAAGGCCGATGAGTACATCACGATGGTGACGGTGGCATATGAGGGGGCTGACGACTGACCGCATACCGGCCTGCTGAAGTCCGGTGAAGGGACACCGGAATGAATGGATGCACACTAGCGCAATATTGAAGGGAAAATTCGTCGTCAAAAGCCGAATTGCACAAAAGAATGCGAATAAACTCATGTTTTCTGTCCATAACCCCATTTACAGGGCGTGTTGTTTCGGGTATAATAAACTTAACACGTACTGACCGGGCTTTGTCAGTGCGAACGAACAACACGAGGAAAAGGAGAGAACAACATGAAAAAGTACGCAGTCCTGTTTCTGACCCTGATCCTGACCCTGTCTCTGAGCGTCGTTTTGGCAGAGACAAATCCGGATGACTACTATCTGGAGATCAAGTTTTCCAACGTCTTCCAGCCGACCGAGTGGAACTACAAGGCTTCCCAGAAGCTGGCGGACATGATTACCGAGCGTACTGAAGGACATATCAAGGTTACATATTACGGCCAGAACGAGCTGGACTGCTACGGCGATTCCGTGACGCAGGCGGTCAATGGCTCGCTGTGGATGGGTCTTGAGGAGCCGTCCCTGTTCGCTGACTATTGCGGCGATGCGGCGCTGCTCATCGGCCCGATGCTCTATAGCTCCGATGCGGAGTACAACCATGTGATGGATTCCGACATCGTCGCCGATGTCAAGGCGCGTCTGGCGGAGGAGAACATCCATATTCTGGATACGCATTACTCCTTCGGCTTCCGCTCCGTCGTCACCAACCGCGACATCTACAAGCCGGAGGATCTCAAGGGCGTGAAGCTGCGTGCGACCTCCTCGGCCATGTTTACCAAGACGGTGGAATGTCTGGGCGCGACCCCGACGCCGATGTCCTTTACCGAGTGTCTGTCCGCCATTTCCTCCGGCGTTGTGGAAGGCTTCGAGGGCTCCACGTCTACGCTGGCTGGCGCGGGCGCACCGTATGAGCTGGTGAAGAAGGTGGCGCTGACCAACCACCTGATCGCGACCCGCTGGCTGTTCATGCCGGAAGACCTGTATCAGTCCATCCCTGAGAAGTGGCGCAACATCATCGACGAGTGCGCGGTGGAGTGCGGCAAGTGGGAGCAGGAGATGTGCGCGCAGGACGAGGCTGTTCAGATTGAAAACCTCAAGGCGCACGGCGTGACGTGGAACGAGGTCGATCTGGATGCGTTCACCGAGGCGTGTGCGCCGGTGTACGATTGGATCGTTGAGGAATACGGCGCTGATCCGGCGCTGAAGGACAAGTTGGTGAAGATGGTTCAGGATTTCCGAGCAACCCAGCAGTAAGACGGCAAGTAAACATACGGACTGCCCGGGTGAGCTCGGGCAGTCCGTCGTAACGCTGCCATCCCCTTTGAGAAACAGAGGTCTCACGGATGAAAAAGAAGATCACACCGAAATTGATCCTGAAGAATCTGGACGCGATTGTGACCTCCATCACGCTGCTGTCCTGCGTGATCCTAGTCAATGCGAATATCATCATGCGTTATTTCTTCAGTATGCCCATCAAATGGAGCGAGGAGATTGTCACCAGCCTTTTTGTATGGACGTGCTTTATCGGCAGCGCGTATGCGTACCGCAAGCATGAACATTTGGGCGTGGATATTCTGGTCAAGCATATGCCTGGCAGTATGCGCCGCACCGTCAGCTCGGTCATGGCGGTCATCGAGCTGCTTGTGCTGATTATGCTGACGGTCATCAGCGCACAGTATGTCTATCACCTGATGTTCTCGCGCAGTGGTGCGTTCAAGCTGGTGCTGACCGATTATTTGCGCGTACCGAAGGTCTATACCGGCATTGCGGTGCCGATTGGATTTGGCTTATCCACCTTCCACTCCGTTCGCTTCATGTTCAACCGCTTCCGCGGCATTAACGCGGAGCACGACAACCGACTGGAAGGGGGTGAACAGGCATGACGCTCGAGTTCATTGAGATCGTCCCCATGCTGATGGTCTTTTTGTTCTACTTCCTGGGTATGCCCATCGTCTATGCGCTGTTCGGCTCCACATTTTTCTACTTCCTGTTTATCGACACCACATCGCAGCCATGGCTGATCCTGCAAAAGGTCATGAATGCGACCCAGTCTTTCTCCATGCTGGCCATTCCGTTCTTCATCATGTCCGGCTCCGTCATGTCTTACGGCGGTTTGAGTGAAAAGCTCATGGACTTCTGCGAGTGCGTGACCGGCCACATGAAGGGCGGCTTGGCGCAGGTGAATGTGCTGCTGTCCATGCTCATGGGTGGCTGCTCCGGCTCTGCCAATGCCGATGCGGCGATGGATGCGCGTATGCTTTGCCCGGAAATGGAGAAGCGCGGCTATTCCAAGGCGTATGCTGCGGCAGTCTCTGCGGCCTCCTCGGCGTCCACGCCGGTGATTCCGCCGGGTGTCAACCTCGTTGTCTTTACATTGATTGCACAGGCGTCGCTGGGACGTACATTTGCCGCGGGCTATGTGCCGGGTATTCTGATGACCGGCGCGATGATGATTACCACGGCAATCATCGCGCACAAGCGCAATTACCCCAAGACACGCGATAAGCTGCCGCCGCTTTTGGTGATTTTCAAGCAGGCGCTGGTCTCCTTCTGGGGTCTGTTCTTCCCGTTTGGCATCATCATCGGTCTGCGCTTGGGAATGTTTACACCGTCGGAGGGCGGTGCATTTGCGGTGCTGTATGCATTTATCGTCGGCAAATTCATCTATAAGAAGCTGAGCCTGCGCAAGCATCTGGTGCCGATCCTGCTGGAATCCATTGCGGGTACTTCGGCGGTGGTGCTGATTATGGTGTCGGCCAATGTCTTTGGTCAGTATCTCTCGTGGATCAATCTGCCCAAGATTCTGGCCAACGCAATTCTTTCTGTGACCACCAACAAGTACATCTTCTTCATTCTGGTCAATGTCGTTTTGCTGCTGATGGGCATGTTCCTGGAGGGTGGCGCGGTGCTGATGATTACCACGCCGCTGCTGCTGCCGGTGGCCCTGCAAATGGGCATCGACGTGTACCACTTCGGCCTTGTGGCGATTGTCAATATCATGATCGGCGGCCTCACGCCTCCGTTTGGCTCCATGATGTTCACGGTCTGCGGCATTACGGGATGCCAGATTTCGGATTTCCTCAAGGAGATCTGGCCGTACATTCTGGCGCTGGTGATCGTGCTGATTCTCATCACCTATTGCCCGGTACTCGTTACGATTGTGCCGGATCTCATGTACGGTTAAGGACAAAATACGCTATCGCTCGCTTATGTTGAGCTGAGAGGTCTGGGCGGCTCACATCGGGCCGCTCAGGCTTTTTTCGATGACCCATGACAATCGGAGGAATCATGATTCACTATGAGGCGACCATGCGCCACGATGAAAAGACGCTGGAATTGCTGGCACATCAGCAGTACGATCTGTTCTGTCGGGGCAATCTGGCGGCGCGCACGCTCATCAGCATTGCGGCGATGGGGGTGGGCGTGTTCAATTTCTCCCAGTGGTGGGGCGTGCTGCTCGTGGTTTACGCGGCGTACATGACGTCGAGCCGCTATGCACAGCCCAACCACACCGCACGCAAGATGGCGAAGGGCATCCGGGAGGTGGGGCTGGATTTTCCCGCGTCGCGCTACTGCTTTGGCGACCGGGCAATGCAGGTCATCACCCTGCCGGAGAATACGCCGCTGGGTGAGCCGCTGCGCTATGACGCTGTGTGCGGCCTTGGCGAGGATGCGGACTATTTTTACCTGTTTCGCGACGAGCATGGCGGCTACATGGTGCCTAAGGCGGAGCTGGGGGATGTGGAGCGCGTAGACAGCTTTCGCTTTTTCATCGAACGCAGAACGGGAAAGACGTTCAAAACCCGGCTGGCTCCGGTATTCAAGCTGCTGCGGAGAATGGATTCCCGCAAGCGCCAAAGACGCGAGCTGCAAAGGTAATCGCGCAAAGGAGAGACCAATATGTATGATATTATTGTGATTGGCGGCGGCGTATCCGGCTGTGCGGTGGCGCGTGAGCTGTCCCGCAAAAAAGCCGACGTGCTCGTGGTGGAGCGCGAGGAGGACGTTTGCTGCGGCACCAGCAAGGCCAACAGTGCCATTGTCCATGCCGGCTATGATGCGGCGCACGGGAGCCTGATGGCTAAGCTCAACGTGCAGGGCAGCCGCATGATGCCTGCGCTGGCGAAGGAGTTGGACTTTCATTACATCCAAAACGGCAGTCTTGTCGTCATGCTCAGTGAGGATGACCGCCCCAATCTGCTCAGGCTGTATGAAAACGGCGTGGCGAACGGCGTAGAGGGGCTTCGCATCGTTGAGCGTGACGAGCTGCGGCAAATGGAGCCGAACATCAGCGACAACGCCGTGGCTGCGCTGTATGCGCCGACGGGCGCGATTGTCTGCCCGTTTGGCCTCACATTTGCGCTGGCAGAAAACGCGGCCAAGAACGGCGTGAAATTCAAGTTTGACACGGTGGTGACGGGTCTGACGCAGACGGCGAGCGGCTGGATGGTGCATACCAATCAGGGCGATCTGGAGACGCGGGCGGTGGTGAATGCGGCTGGCGTATATGCCGACGTGATTCACAACATGGTTTCGGATGACCGCATGACGATTATCCCGCGCCGCGGCGACTATTTCCTGCTGGATCGCACCACGGGCGGCCATGTACACAGCACCATCTTTCAGCTTCCGGGCAAGTACGGCAAGGGCGTGCTCGTTGCGCCGACCGTTCACGGCAACACCATTGTGGGGCCGACGGCGATTGAGATGGACGGCAGCAAGAAGGAGGCGACCAATACCACCCGCGAGGGACTGGACGAAGTGCGCACCAAGTGCAGTTTAGCCGTCAAGGATGTGCCGCTGCGTCAGGTGATTACCAATTTTGCCGGACTGCGTGCGCATGAAGCGCGGCATGATTTTTTCATCGGCGAGGTGAAGCCGGGCTTTGTGGACTGTGCAGCCATCGAATCGCCGGGGCTTTCGAGCGCCCCTGCCATCGGCTGCATGGTGGCGGACATCGTGACGAAGATGCTCGGCCTTGAGGATGATCCCACGTTTGACGGCACGCGAAAGGGGATTCTTGATCCCAAGACGCTGGACTTTGAGGCGCGCGCCGCGCTGATCCGGGAGAATCCGGCATACGGCACGGTCATCTGCCGGTGTGAGACGATCACCGAGGGTGAGATCCTCGATGCAATTCACCGCACGCCGGGCGCAAGGAGTCTGGATGGCGTCAAGCGGCGCACGCGCGCAGGCATGGGGCGCTGTCAGGGCGGCTTTTGCAGCCCACGCGTCATGGAGATTCTCCGGCGCGAGCTGTGCGTGGAGATGAATGACATCACCAAGTCCGGCTTTGGCTCCGAGCTGATCGTCGGCACCAACAAGGACAAGCTGTGAGGAGGGGGAGCGGCCATGAAGGAATATGAACTGGTCATTATCGGCGGCGGCCCCGCCGGTCTGGCGGCTGCCGTGGCGGCGCGCGAGGCTGGTATTCAGGATGTGCTGATTCTTGAGCGCGACAATGAGCTGGGCGGCATTCTCAATCAATGTATTCACAACGGCTTTGGCCTGCACACCTTCAAGGAGGAGCTGACCGGCCCGGAGTACGCCGGACGGTTTATTGAGCAGGTGAAGGCGCTGGAGATTCCCTATAAGCTCGATACCATGGTGCTGGATCTGGCGGCAGATAAGACGGTGACCGCCATGAACCGCGAGGACGGTCTGTTTCAGCTTCATCCCAAGGCGGTCATCCTCGCGATGGGCTGCCGGGAGCGGCCGCGCGGTGCGCTGAATATTCCGGGATTCCGTCCGGCGGGCATCTATACAGCCGGAACCGCGCAGCGGCTGGTAAACATGGAGGGCATGATGCCCGGACGCAAGGTGGTCATCCTCGGTTCGGGCGATATCGGCCTCATCATGGCGCGGCGCATGACGCTGGAGGGCGCGGAGGTGAAGGTCGTTGCGGAGCTGATGCCGTATTCCGGCGGCCTCAAGCGCAACATCGTGCAGTGTCTCGATGACTACGGCATTCCGCTCAAGCTGAGCCATACGGTGGTCGATATTCAGGGCAAGAAGCGTGTGGAAGGCGTGACGCTGGCGCAGGTGGAAAACGGCAGGCCGATTCCCGGCACCGAGGAGCAGTATGAATGTGACACGCTGCTGCTTTCCTGCGGCCTGATCCCCGAAAACGAGCTGAGCCGCAGTGCCCATGTGGCGCTCAGCCCGCTGACCAATGGACCGTTGGTCGGTGAGGATTTGCAGACCAACGTTCCGGGCGTGTTTGCGGCGGGCAATGTGCTGCACGTGCATGATTTGGTGGACTTTGTGTCCGAGGAGGCCGCCGCCGCAGGCCGTCACGCTGCCGCCTATATTCAGGGCGGATGCCGCTGCGAAGCGGCGCGGGCCTTGCAGGTCGTCTGCGAGGGCGGCGTGCGTTACAGCGTGCCGGTGCAGATCTGCCCGGAGCATCTCGCGGAAACGGACGTGGTCACGCTGCGCTTCCGCGTGTCCAATGTGTTCAAGAACAAGAAAATCGTGGTCTACGCCGGAGACGAGATCATCTTCAGCCGCAGGCGGCCGGTGCTTGCGCCGGGCGAGATGGAGACGGTGCTGCTCAAGGCTGGCGCACTCAAGGCGCATAAGGAGATTGACCGCATCACCGTGACGCTGGAGGAGGCGTGATCATGAAAACTGTGGATTTGATTTGCATTGGCTGTCCGCTCGGCTGTCTGCTGATGGTGGAGATGGACGGGGATACGGTCAAGGCCGTATCCGGCAATACCTGCCCGCGCGGCGACGCCTATGCCCGCAAGGAGCTGACGAACCCGACCAGAATTGTGACCAGCACCGTGCGCGTGGCGGGCGGTCATCTGCCGATGGTTTCTGTCAAAACAGAGAAGGACATTCCCAAAGGGAAGATTTTTGACTGCGTGCGTGCGCTCAAGGAGATCGAGGTGCAGGCGCCGGTCAGAATTGGTGACGTGATTGTGGAGAACGTGGCCGATACCGGCGTGCGCGTTGTCGCGACGAAGAACGTGGGGTGAGGCGATGAACGAACGTGAAATCCGAGAGCGGCTGGCCGCCGTGCGCTGCTTCCTGCTGGACATGGACGGCACGTTCTATTTGGGCGACAGGCTGATTGAAGGCTCGCTGGACTTCCTCGATGCGCTCCGGCGGACGGGACGCACGGCGCGGTTTCTGACCAACAATTCGAGCAAGTCCGCCTCGGTTTACGCTGAGAAGCTGGAGCGGATGGGCGTGCCGGCAGAATACCGCGATGTGATCTCCTCCGGCCATGCGACAGCGCACTACTGTCTGGAGCATTTCCCGGACAAGCGGTGCTATCTGCTGGGCAATCCGATGCTGCGTGAGGAAATGCTCGCCCTCGGTCTGAATGTGACGGAGGACGAGGCGGATTATGTGATCGTCGCGTTTGATACGACGCTCGATTATGCGAAGATGTGCAGGGTGTGCGATGAAATCCGCGCCGGCAAGCCGTATATCGCCACGCATCCTGACTTCAACTGCCCGACGGAAACCGGCTTTATCCCGGATATGGGCGCGATTATGGCGTTTATCGAGGCGAGCACGGGACGCAAGGCAGACGTGGTCATCGGCAAGCCCAACAAGGGGATTGTCGATGAGGCGCTGCGGCGCACGGGATTTGCGCTTGATGAGATGGCGATGGTGGGCGACCGGCTGTATACGGACGTGGCGACCGGTGTTCGCCATGGCATGACGGGCATCCTTGTGCTTTCCGGCGAGGCAACGATGGAGGACGTCAAGACCTCCGAGGTGCAGCCGGATCTGATTTTCGGCAAGCTGGCGGATATGATACCGTTCTTGGATGAATGAGATCTTGGGAAGGCGCATGGATAAGAAGCGACTGTGGATCGTCTTTGCGCTTCGATGCTGCTCTGCGGAATTGGAGCGGCGGAGGAGAAGAGGCGCTTTGCGGTCTGCTGTGAAACTGCGTTTTTTTCAAGCCTTCCCCTTTGGGGAAGGTGTCATCCC
>JAXJLD010000123.1:0-19168 GCA_036297385.1 Christensenellales bacterium
GAACGCATTTCACTCAAAAACGGTCTCACCCCAGTCGAAATCCGAAGCAAGACCGCGTAATCCTATGAAATTCTATGACAGGCTCTTATTTTCGTGTCTGTTACTTGGGAAACAGTCCAACGAGACATGGGGGCTTATCGCATTCTGTTCTATGCTGCTTTCCGGCAGGTTTATGGCATGGAGCAGATCAAATACGCATTTCCCGGTTGAAGGGCTTGCCCAGCATCGCTGGGCCGACATGGCGGCTTTTGCCGACAAAGACCAGCACCACGATGACCAAGATGTACGGCAGCATGACGAGGAACTCGTAGGGAAACGAGGTGAAGCCGTAGGCCTGCACAGCGAGCTGAAGCGCCTGCGCCAGCGAGAACAGCAGCGCACCGCCCATCACGCCCAGCGGAGACCAGCGACCGAAATACACCAGCGCAACGGCAATGAAGCCGCGACCTCCGATCAGCGTATCGGTGAAGATCTTCGCATAGCAGACGGACAAATACGCGCCCGCAAGCCCCGCCATCGCGCTGCCGAAGGCCAACGCTTGATAGCGTGTGCGGCTGACGTCAATGCCCATGGAGTCTGCTGCGCGGGGCATGGTGCCGCAGGCGCGGACGCGCAGTCCCCACGGGGTTTTGAAGAGCAGATAGTGGACGGCAGGCACCATCAAGAATGCGAAGTACACCATCGGGTTGCAGGAAAAGAACATCTTGCCTACGATGGGCAGATCGCTGAGGATGGGGATACGGATGGCATCAATGCCGGCTACACCCTGTGCGCCGCCGATGAAGTGGCGGTAGAGAGAACCAGCAAGTCCCGTGCCAAAGAGCTGAAGGCCGATGCCCGCAATGCCCTGCGGCGCACCGAATTTGATGACCACCAAGCCGAACAGCAGCCCCATCAGCGCACCGATGAGCGCAGCGGCAATCAGGCCGCCGAGATTGACATACCATGCCACTTTCCCGGAACCGCCGACCATGAAGGGGACGAGCATGCCGATGAAAGCGCCCATGCTCATCACGCCTTCGCAGCCAAGGTTGAAAACGCCGCTGCGCTGATTGACCGTTTCGCCCAGCGAGGCCAGCAGAAGTGCGCTGGACAGCGGAATGCCAACCGTCAGAAACAATACGATGAAGTCCAGCATATCAGGCGGCCTCCTTTCTCGAAAACAGAGCGGCCATCTTGCGCTGTGCGCGATCCATCAGGTATGGATTAGCGAGCACCAGTTTGGCGGCGACGATGACCAGAATCACCAGTCCCTGAAGCACATCAATCATGTTGCTCGGAACGGGGATTTTGTTGATTTGCAGCGCCGAGCAGCCGTAGGAAATCAACGCGAAGAAGAAGGCAGCGGGAATCACACCCAGAGGATGCAATCCGCCGAAGAGCGCTACAACGATGCCGGAGAAGCCGTAGCCGCCCGTGCAGTTGCCCAGACCGCGATGATGCACACCCAGAATCTCTACTGTTCCGGCCAGACCGCAGCAGGCGCCGGAGATCATCATGGCCAGCACCATATAGCGGCTGACGCTGATGCCGCCGTATCGGGCAGCGCGTTCAGAGGCGCCTGCGGCACGCATCTTGAAGCCCATCGGCGTTTTCCACATGAACAGAAAGACCAGAAGCGCCAGCACAAGCGCAATAAAGATGCCGGTGTGGAAGCGCATCCCCTTGGGCAGGGCAGGGAAGATTTCATTGACGCGCGAGAGCCATTCGCTGGTTTCCAGCTTCACGGTCTGCGGGTCGCCGGAGCCGCCCGCCACAGCGGGATCAAGCAGCGGAACACGCAGGCAGTAGGAGTAGAATTGCAGCGCGATGTAGTTGAACATGACGGTGGAAAGCAGCTCACTCACGCCAAAGCGTGCCTTAAGCAGACCCGGCAGCGCACCCCAGCAAGCGCCGCCCAGCATGCCGAACAGCAGGATGCATGGAAGCGCCAGCACACGCGGCAGCGTGGTATTAAGTGCAAAGACAATCGCCATCAGCAGACCCATAATCATCTGGCCCTCGCCGCCGATGTTGATGATACCGCTGCGATAGGCTACGCAGATGCCTACGCCTACGATCACCAGCGGGGTCATGATGTTGATGACGCCGGAGAGGTTCTTGAGGGTGGTGAGCGGGTAGCAGAAGATGACCCAGAAAGTCTTGAGTACGTCTGCACCCAGCAGCGCCAGAATCAGGGAGGAGATTCCCAGCGTCAGCAGTGCGGCGATCAGGATCACGCCGGCGGTGTACATCAGTTTGAAATGCTTCATGCTTCTTTCACTCCTGCCATCATCATGCCCAGCTTGCGCTGTGTTGCCTCGCTTCGGCTCAGCGTGCGCTGGATTTGTCCCTTGAAGATAACCGCGATGCGGTCGGAGAGGTTGATAATTTCCTCCAGCTCCTCAGAGATGAGCAGGATGCCCACACCCTGATCGCGCAGAGCCAGAAGCTGTTTGTGAATGAATTCCGCCGCACCCAGATCCAGACCGCGAATAGGGTAGACAGCAATGAGGAATTTCGGGCCGCGGGAGATCTCACGGGCGAGGATGACCTTCTGGATGTTGCCGCCGGAGAGTGAGCCCGCTGCCGCGTGTACGCCGGCGCAGCGGATGTCAAAGGATTCGCGCATGGTCTCGGCATGATGGTCAATCTGACGGCTGTTGATGATGCCGGCGAGAGAGAAGGGCGGCTTGGCGATGTCCTTGAGCACCAGATTCTCGCGGATGCTCATGCTGGGCACCACGCCCTCGATGTTGCGCTCTTCCGGCACATACCCCATGCCTTCGTCAATGATCTGCTTGGGGGAACGGCCGGCAAGCTCGGCGCCGTCCAGCAGAATGGAACCGCTTTCGATTGTGCGCAGGCCGGTGAGCGCTTCAGCCAGCTCGCGCTGACCGTTGCCGGACACGCCTGCAAGACCGACGATTTCTCCGGCGCGGACGGTAAGGTTCAGCTTGCTTAGCGCCATGTTGCCGCGATCACCGCGCACGAACAGGTCATTTACCTCCAGCATCGGCTTGCCCGGCGCACGCTTGCTGTGGTTGACGGGCAGGTAGACTTCGTGTCCGGTCATCAGCGCGGCGATGTCAGCCGGGGAGTGATCGGCAGTGTTCCCACGAAAGACCAGCTTGCCGCCGCGCAGAATGGCGACCTTGTTGGACAGCGCCTTCACTTCCGCCAGCTTGTGGCTGATGAAGATGATGGAAAGCTCGTTGGCCATGCGCTTGAGCAGGGCGATTAGCTCGTCCGTCTCCTGCGGGGTGAGTGCGCTGGTCGGCTCATCAAGGATGAGGAACTTTGCGCCGAAGCATAGGGTTTTGACCAGTTCTACGCGCTGCTGCTCGCCCACGGAAAGCTGCCAGATGTATGCGTCAGGATCGACGGCCAGCCCGTAATGCTCGGAGATGGCGACGATGTGGCGGCGCACAGTATCCAGATCGAGCTTGGCGGCGCGCTTCAGGCGCTCGGCAGGGGAAAGCTTGCTTTCGCTGTGCTGCATCTGCGCCATCCCCAGCGCGATGTTCTCCGTCACCGTCAGATCTGGAACAAGCATATACTGCTGATGCACCATGCCGATGCCACAGGCGAACGCATCGCTGGGGGATTTAAAGATCACTTCTTTGTTATTGATGTAAATCTTGCCCTCGTCCGGGGTGTACAGCCCCATGAGGATATTCATCAGTGTGGTTTTGCCAGCGCCGTTTTCGCCAACGAGCGCCAGCACTTCGCCTTTGCCCACGGAGAGCGAAATATCGCTGCACGCGAGGATGCCGGGGAAGCGCTTGGTGATGTGCTCGATGCGAAGGCTGGTGATCGCTTGAGTTGACATGAAGGACCTCCACTCATTAAAAAGACTGCCGGCGCAGGCCGACAGTCAAAGAAATTACTTCAGTTCAACGTCGGAGAAATCGACGGTGTTCGGCGCGGCGATCATGCTGTCCAGCGCGGCCTGCGCGGCAGCCTTCGCGGCCTCGGAGAGCAGCTCGGCGTTCTCGGAGAAGGTGTAGATGAAACCGTGGTTGTTGAAGTTGAGCGGGATGTTCTCGCCGCCCACCTTGCCCTCAGCCATGCGCTCCATGACACCAATGACGACGGCAGAATAGTCATAATCGGCGGCAGCAGCGACGACGTTCGGGAAGTCGACAATCTGAGAAGTGGTCTGGCCCACCCAGATCACACCGTCCGCTGCATCCGCGCTGCGCAGTGCGCCGACGGCCTGCTGCGCCGGGCCGGTCAGCACATCGCAGCCAGCCTCGATGAAGGTCTTGCCGATGTCGCCAGCACCCACGGTGTCGGAGAAGCTGCCAGTCCAAGAGAGCATATATTCCACAGAAGGATCGGTGTCCGCGAGGCCCTTGACAAAGCCACGGATAAAACGGGCGGAGTCGCCGCCATCGGTGGAGCCGACGATGCCGACTTTCTTGACCTTGGTGGTCAGCGCGGCAATCACGCCATTGACATAGCCCGGCTCCTCGGACATGGGCATATAGGTGAAGATGTTGTCGCCCAGAATCTGGTCGCTGGTGCCCAGCGCAAAGACCTGATCGGGATACTCGGCGGCCACCTCGGTACAGGCGGAGGTGAACTGCGCGCCGTGAACGATGATGATGTCATAGTTGTCCGCGAGCTGATCGAGCGTATTCGGCGCATCCGGAATGGCAACGGACTCAACCGGCGTGTAATCGATGTCGTAGCCCTGCGCAATGGCATTCTTGATGCCGGTGTCCATGCTCTGGCACCAGCCCTTGTCATCCACGGTATCGGCGTAGACCACAGCGACGGACACGCTCTGTGCGGATGCAACGCAGGCGATGGTCAGCATCAGCGCGAGAGCAAGCAGCATAGCGAGCTTCTTCATGACAAAATCTCCTCTTTTTCTGTGTCGGTGTCTCTTTCGGCTGCACAATGCGACCGAAATCAGCGTGTTTCCCGAAAATATTACCGGAAATCTTCGGCTTTGTCAACAGAAATTCCGATAATTTCACGGAATAAAAGAAGAAATGTTCGCATTTTGAACTTGGTTGACAGAAGCGCGGCATTTCCTATATAATGGCATAGAAATTGTACAGCCCGCGCGGGTGCGCGGCGGAGGTAAATATGGCAACATACAAAGAATACATCGTAGCACAGTCGTTGGATGAGGCATATGCGCTCAATGCTAAGAAAAGTGCCGTCATCGTGGCGGGCAATATGTGGCTGCGTATGTGTGGGATGAAGAAACAGACGGCGATCGACCTGTCTGCCCTAGGGCTGGAGGGCGTGGAAGAGACAGAAGAGGCGTTTGTCATCGGCAGCATGACAACGCTGCGCGAACTGGAGACAAACGAAGCGCTTCATGCGGCGTTCGGCGGCGTATTTCGTGCGGCGCTTGCGCCGATTGTCGGCACGCAGTTCCGCAATACGGCGACGGTGGGCGGCAGTGTGTATGCGCGCTTTGGCTTTTCGGATGTGAGCGCCCTGCTGCTGGCGCTGAATGCGCAGGTCGTGCTGCACCATCGCGGCGTGGTGGCGCTGACGGATTATGAGCAGGAGCTTTGGGATCGGGACATCATCACGCATATCCGCATTTCCAAGGGACAGTACGCAGCGGTACAGAGCGTGCGCGGCAGCGAAACGGACATTCCGACGCTGGTGTGTGCGGCGGCACTGTCGCAGGACGGGCTGCGCCTCGTGTTGGGTGCGCGGCCTGCGCGCGCGGTGGTTGTGGCGCAGGGGATGCCTGCGGATGCTGAACTGGCTGCGTTTGAGGCGATTGCCGAGCAGATGGCGTTCGGCAGCAATCTGCGCGCGTCTGAGGCTTACAGAAGGAAGATTGCACCGGTGCTGATGATGCGCGCGGCGCAAGCGTGTCGGGAAGGAGCACAGGAATGAACGTTGAGTTTACATTGAATGGGCGCAAGGTCAGCGCTGCCATCGAAGCGGACGAATCGCTCTATACGATGCTGCGCGGGCTGGGAATGTATTCCGTCAAATGCGGGTGTGAGACGACCAACTGCGGCCTGTGTACGGTCCATATGGATGGAAAGGCCGTGCTCTCCTGCTCGGTTCCGGCGGCACGCTGTGCGGGTCACAGCATTACGACGCTGGAGGGGATGCGGGAGGAGGCCAAGCGGCTGGGCGAATGTCTGGCGGGCGAGGGCGCGGAGCAGTGCGGCTTCTGCGCACCGGGGCTGATGATGAACGTGTTCGCGCTGGCCAAGGAGAAGCCGGAAGCGACGGCGGAGGAGATTGACGCATTTCTGGCGGGCAACCTGTGCCGCTGCTCGGGCTATGTGAGCCAGCGTCGCGCGATTCAGAAATATCTGGCGCTGTGCGCCGCGGAGGTGCACGTGTGATGGATCGGATGGAAAAGCGGAAAACCATCGGCGGTGTCGGCACGGCGGTGCCCAAGAAGGATGCGCCTGCGCTGCTGACTGGCAAGCCGGTCTACACGGCGGATATTGCCCCCAAGGACTGTCTGTATGTCAAGCTTCTGCACAGCCCGCACGCGCACGCGATGATCGAGGAGATCGACGTATCGCGCGCACAGAAGATGCCGGGCGTGGCCTGCGTGCTGACATATAAGGATGTGCCGGGTACGCGCTTCACGCAGGCGGGACAGACATACCCGGAGTTCAGCCCGTATGACCGGCTGATCCTCGACCGTCATCTGCGCTGTGTGGGTGATCCAGTGGCCATTGTGGCGGCGGAAACGGAGAAGCAGGCGCTGGCGGCGATGAAGCTGATCCGCGTGACCTATCGCGTGCTGCCGGCCATTCTCGATGCGCGGGACGCGATGGACAATGAGACGCTGATTCATCCCGAGTCGGACTGGCGTGCGCTGGTGCCGTCCTGCGGCGCGGACAATCGGCGCAATCTTGTTTCGGCTGGCGAGGATGCACAGGGCGATGTAGAGGCCGAGCTGGCTGCCTGCGATGTGGTCATCGACCGGGAGTATGTCACCCATGCCAATCAGCAGTGCATGATGGAGACATTCCGCGCCTTTACGCGCGTGGATGCATATGGGCGGCTGGAGGTCGTCTCTTCGACGCAGGTGCCGTTCCATGTGCGACGGATTCTGGCGACGGCGCTGGAGATGCCCAAGAGCCGCGTGCGCGTGGTGAAGCCGCGCATCGGCGGCGGCTTCGGCGCGAAGCAGACGGCGGTTTGCGAGCAGTATCCGGCAATTGTGACGGTCAAGACCGGCCGTCCGGCGATGATCGTCTATACGCGCGAGGAGGCGATGACGCTCTCTTCGCCGCGCCACGCGATGACCCTGCATGTGCGGCTAGGCGCGATGCGCGACGGCACCATTCGCGCCATCGACCTGTATACGCTCTCCAACACGGGCGCTTATGGCGAACACGGGCCGACGACCGTGGGTCTTTCGGGGCATAAATCCATTCCCGTGTACACCCATCACATGAAGGCATTCCGCTTTGCATGGCACACGGTGTACACCAACACCATGAGCGCGGGCGCATACCGCGGCTACGGCGCGACACAGGGGCTTTTTGCCGTGGAATCCGCCGTCAATGAGCTGGCACACAAGCTGGATATGGACCCTGCCGAGCTTCACGAGCGCAACATCGTGCGCGAGGGCGAGGTTATGCCTGCCTATTACGGAGAGACGGCGACGAGCTGCGCCATCGACCGCTGCATAGCGCGGGCCAAAGAGATGATCGGCTGGGCGGAAAAGTATCCGTCGCGCACGCTGGAAAATGGTCATGTCCGCGCGGTCGGCATGGCGCTGGCGATGCAGGGCTCCGGCATTTCGGGCGTGGATACCGGCGCGGTGATGATTCGTCTGGGCGATGACGGTATTTACAATATGTCTATCGGTGCGACGGACATGGGCACCGGCTGCGATACGATTCTGGCGCAGATGGCGGCGGAGAGCCTTGAATGTCCCGTGGACAACATCACGGTACATGGCGTGGATACCGATACCTCACCGTATGACTGCGGCTCGTATGCGTCCAGCACAACGTATGTCACCGGCATGGCGGTGGTCAAGACGTGCGAGGCGCTGCGGCAGAAGATGGTTCGCGTCGGGGCGCAGCTCATGGGATGCAGGCCGGAGGAGGCCGTCTTTGAGGGCGATTGCGTCAAAAAGGCGGACGACAGCGCGAGCGTCACGCTGGCTGAAATCGCCAATGCGAACATGACGGCGAGCGCTGAGGATCTTTCTGCGTGCGTATCGAACGGCTCGCCGGTATCGCCGCCGCCGTTCATGTGCGGCTGCGCCGAAGTGGATCTCGACCCGATGACTGGCGAGGTCAAGCTGGTGGACTATGTGGGTGTGGTGGACTGCGGCACAGTGGTCAATCCCAATCTGGCGATGCGTCAGACGGAGGGCGGTATCATGCAGGGCGTGGGCATGGCGCTCACGGAGCGCCCCGTAATGGATGCGCATGGACGGACGGTCAGCAATTCCTTCCTTCAGTATAAGATTCCCGCGCGCGTGGATGCGCCGAGCATTCGCGTGGCGTTTGAGCCGAGCTATGAGCCGTCCGGCCCGTTCGGCGCGAAGTCCATCGGTGAGTGCGTCATCAATACACCTGCGCCCGCTATTGCGGATGCGGTGTACAATGCCAGCGGCGTACGCGTGCGCAATTTGCCGATTACGGCGGAGAAGATTCTGCTCGGGCAAAAGGAATGAGGCTCGGCGTGGTGCTGCTGGCCGCCGGAAGGAGTGCGCGGTTTGGCGAAAACAAGCTGCTGGCAGACTTTGCGGGCAGGCCAATGATCGCTCGTGCGCTGGAGACCGTGTGCGCGGTATGCCCTGCGCGCGCCGTCGTGGTTACGGGGAGCGAGCAAATTGCCGAACTGGCGCACGGCGTGGGCTTTGAGGTCTGTTATAACGATGCACCGGAGCTGGGACAGTCCCATTCCATCCGTCTGGGGGTAAGCGCCCTGCGGGAGATGGATGCGCTGCTGCTGATGGTGGCGGATCAGCCGCTCCTGAGCGGCGCGTCGCTCACGGGCTTGATGACGGCGTTCGCGCGGTCTGGAAAGGGGATGGCCTGCCTCTGTGACAGGACGCACAGGGGCAATCCTGCCGTGTTTTCCCCGGTGTACTACGATGCGCTGTGTGCGCTGCATGGAGACAGCGGGGCAAAGTCTATCCTGTACGCACACGAGGAGGATCTGCTTGTCGTGCCGTGCGCGGGTGAGGATGAACTCGCGGATGCGGATACCCCGCAGGCGCTTGAAACGCTGAGACAAAGGATGGGAAAGTGAATTTTGCGGTCGTTCCGGCAGATGCCGGGCGGCCGCTTTTGCGTGCCCGCGCAGATGCTTGAACGGTCATGTATGGTGTTGCGCAAAAGGGGAATGGGGGAATTAACCATGTTGCTGGGATAGCTGGAAAAGGCTGGCAGGAGACGCCTAGGAATAAAAAAGATGCTTGTGCAGATTTACCCTCTTGTAAACTGGCGCAAACATGGTATAATACCGCTGAAATTCCGAACAGAACCATCATAAAGGAGAATGCTACCGATGACAAAGGACTTAACCAGCGGCTCCCCGGTCAAGTTGATTCTGGGCTTTGCGGTGCCGCTTCTGGCAGGTATGCTGTTTCAGCAGCTTTACAATCTGGTGGATACCATGATCGTCGGCCGCTTTCTGGGTGTGGAAGCGCTGGCGGGTGTCGGCGCGACAGGCTCGATCAATTTTCTGGTTCTGGGCTTCTGCATGGGCATATGCGCGGGCTTTTCCATCCCGGTGGCGCAGAGGTTTGGTGCGCGGGAAGAACAGCGTATGCGGGAATTTGTGGCCAACGGCATCATTCTGTCTGCGGCCTTTGCTGCGGTGATTACGGCGCTGACCGTGCTGTTCTGCCGCGATATCCTCGCGCTGATGAATACGCCGGAGGATTGCTTTCAAGAGGCGTATGATTACATCGTGGTGATCTTCGCAGGCATTCCCTTCATGATTCTGTACAATCTGTTTTCCGGCTACCTGCGTTCGCTGGGCGACAGCAAGACGCCGCTGTTCTTTCTGATTCTGTCCTCTGTGATTAACGTTGTGCTGGATCTGGCACTGATTCTCGTGTTTGATATGGGCGTGATGGGCGCGTCACTGGCGACGGTCATCAGTCAGGCGGTGTCTGGGCTGCTGTGTCTGGTGTGGATTGCGCTGAAGGTGCCGCTTCTGCATATCGCCAAGGAGGAGTGGCAGCCTCGCCGGGATAGGATGCTGGAGCTGTGTGCCTGCGGTGTGCCGATGGGGCTGCAATACTCCATCACGGCTATCGGCTCGGTGGTTTTGCAGGTGGCGGTCAACTCGCTCGGCTCTCTGGCCGTGGCGGCGATGACGGCGGGGCAGAAGGTACTCAATTTCTTGGCGTGTCCTTTCGATGCGCTGGGCTCCACCATGGCCACATACGGCGCACAGAACGTCGGCGCGAGCCGGTATGAGCGGCTGGATCGCGGCGTGGGCGCCGCTTCGCTGATGGGCTTTGCCTATTCTGTGCTGGCATTTGGCGTGGCATGGTTCTTTGGGCGCAGCCTGACGCAGCTGTTTGTGAGCGATGCCGGTGCGGAACTGATTGAACTGGCACAGACGTATATGGTTGTGCAGGTGGCATTCTATCCGCTGCTGACGCTGGTGAATGTGGTGCGCTTTGCCATTCAGGGCATGGGCTTTTCCGGGTTTGCCATCATTGCCGGCGTGCTGGAGATGGCGGCACGCAGTCTGGCTGCGTTTTCGCTGGTGCCGCCGCTGGGCTTTCTGGGTGTATCGCTGGGCAGTCCGCTGGCGTGGGTGTTTGCCGATGCCTTCCTGATTCCGGCATACTTCCGCTGCAAGAAGCGCCTGATGGGCAAGGTGCATCATCAGCGCGCGCAGGGCTGAGGCCGCTTCGGCGGCCGCCCTGTAAGCGGGTAAAACGGACGGAAAAAAGAATTCAAAAAGAAAATGAAAAAAATGAAAAAAAGCCCTTGACAGATTCTGCATGATCCTGTATAATCAATACTCGTCAGCGGGAACGCCGCAGCGCTAGATGGAAAGAACCAAGCGCCTTTAGCTCAGTTGGATAGAGCAACGGCCTTCTAAGCCGTGGGCCAGGGGTTCGAATCCCTTAAGGCGCGCCATATGGTGGGTATAGCTCAGTTGGTTAGAGCGCCAGATTGTGGCTCTGGAGGTCCTGGGTTCGACTCCCAGTACTCACCCCACTTTTTTGCTGCAGGATGCAGGTTCCGTTGGGGTGTCGCCAAGCGGCAAGGCACGGGACTTTGACTCCCGCATTCGCAAGGTTCGAATCCTGCCACCCCAGCCATTTGATCCATTAGCTCAGCTGGTAGAGCACCTGACTTTTAATCAGGGTGCCTGGGGTTCGAATCCCCAATGGGTCACCATTTTGCGGGTGTGGCGGAATGGCAGACGCGGCAGATTTAGGATCTGTTGCCAGAGGCGTATGAGTTCGAGTCTCTTCACCCGCACCAATTTTTATGCGGTAGTAGCTCAGTGGTAGAGTGCCACCTTGCCAAGGTGGATGTCGCGAGTCCGAATCTCGTCTACCGCTCCACTGTGCGGGTGTAGCTCAATGGTAGAGTTCCAGCCTTCCAAGCTGGCTACGTGGGTCCGATTCCCATCACCCGCTCCATATGCACCATTAGCTCAGTTGGTAGAGCACCTGACTCTTAATCAGGGTGTCCCGGGTTCGAGTCCCTGATGGTGCACCAAAGCGAGGACCATCTTCTGAAATCAGAAGATGGTCTTTTTTGCGTATTTGGCATGATGCTGTCGCTTTTTTATAGAGCATTTTGGAAAATGATGAAATTTTTTCTGTTTTTCATTCGTCATATACATATAGAGCATTTTGAGAAAAACAGAGGATGCTTTCGGAGGGGGAAAAACAGATGAAGCGTTGGCTGCTGAGGTGTCTGCTGTTGGCGGTGTGTTTGTGCGGGCTGGGCCTGCCGTGTGCGGCGACGGAAAAAGCGTATGCTTTGAATCAGTCCAATTACGCTTCATACAACTGCGTGGACTTTGAAGGGGAATTGCCGAAGGCACTTCAGCCCGTATTTCAAGACGTCCTGCGTGCGGATGAGCGGATTCTTTCTGGAAGCTGGAGGACGGAAGCACATAGCGCACGATCGTCCGTCCTGATGGCCGTCGTTCGATCGGGAAAGGCGGTGCTGATCGGCGGACGGTGCAATGATGGGCAATGGGAAGTCTGCGTGGAAACGGACGGCTTTTTCCGCCCGGAGGAAATACAGGATATCACTGTTCTTCCGGATGAGGACGAAGTTCAGCGTTGGGCGTGGGGGTTGTCGTCAAGCCATGCTGTTCTCTGCGGCAAGGAAATCTGGCGCATGAACATCGGATGGAATGGACGGATTGAGCCGTATGTGCTGGAAATGTGTGGGGACGAGGGTACGAGGACGTTTGTGCGTGTCAGTTCTGGACATATGGATGTCCATGAGATCCGAGGCGATATCCATGTTGACAAGGGGAGCTGGCGATGCGTTGTTCCTAATCGCTTGGCAGCTTGGAACCGGGAGGATTACCCGACGAATGTGGAGGAAGCGCAGCGCTATGCGCAGGAGCATCAGCCGGTGCTTGAAGCGGGTCAGGCGTATATCTCTGGCGTAAATCTGCGGGAAAAGCCCACGGGCTTGTCGCGCTCGCTGGGAATATACTCCGCGCGTGTCACGGTGTTGGGTAGTCAGCCGGGGACGCAGGCGCCTTGGTATCACGTTCGGGTGGGCGATACCGAGGGATGGGTGAGCGGACAATATCTGCTGGACGGCAGCCAATTCGATGCTCGTCTCTACTCGCTGTCGGCGGCGTTGGTGATCCCTGCGCGTGCGCTCTGCGAAACACCGCTTTTTCGGCAGCCGGATGGCGAAGCCTTCGCACGGCTTCTGCCCGGCGCGCTGATGCACGTGCTCGAAGAGCAGGACGGCTGGCTGCACGTCATTCTGCCCAAGGAGGGCGAGCTTGCGCCGCTGGTCGATTGGGACGGCGTGTATGGCTATGTCCGCGCGGACGCGGTGGTGCGCGGCAAAACGCTGACGGAACTGAAGTGGAAGTGAAATCGAGAGGGGGGGTAGATGAACATAAAACTGAACATGAAACAGAGGGCTTTGCTCGGGTTCTTTCTGGCCTCAATGATGCTTTTGAACGCTGCGCTTGCGGAGGATGGACAGGCGGTGTATCGGGCATACAGGGAGCAATACGGCAATGCCATGTCTTGGGATCAGTCGGTATGGGTGCGGCTGGATGGTGAGCTGGATGCGGTGGAAGCAACGGATTTTGAAACCCGTATGCTGAAGGCGGCGGTCTATCCCGATGCGTCTGCGGCGAAGCTGACGCGGGAGGAGGCTGCGCGAATCGCGTGCTTGGCGGTCGGCGCGCAGCCTGAGGAGGCGATTTCTGCGGTGCTGCTCGCGGATGGAGAGCAGCTCATCTGGAAGTTCCGCGTCAGCTGTGCGGAGAAGGATGAGCTGGTGGAGGTGGACGCTTTCACGGGCGATGTGCTGGACAGGGAGGCTTACAAAGCGGACAACTATGCGTTCGATCATCCCGTGAAGATGTATACACTGCACAGCGCCTATGCCCCTGCGGCTATTGCGGAGTTTGGGCTGGCGTACATGAGCGCCGTTGAGGTTTCCAAGCGCTTTGGGGATATGCGGCTGGATTATCCCATGCTGCCGCTGTTGGACGATACGCAGTATCAGGTCTGGGCGCAGGAGCGGACGGTGACGTTCAAGGCGCTTGATGCCGACCATGCATCCTATCGCGTGCGCTATGACGGGGCGTATCGGGTTCAATCCATCGAGGAGATTGTGGGAGGAGAGAAGGACAAATGAAAGCGAAGCGGTGCGCCGTGCTGGCGGCGATGCTCGTGCTGAGCGCCTTGCTGGTGATGTCCGGCGCGGCGGCGAGCGGTGAAGAGCGGTTCAATCGGGTGGAGATCACCACGCCGGACGGCGTGCGCTATGCGTTTGTTGTGGATGTGGGACGGCTGCGCGGCGATAAAATCGTGGAGGGTCAGTGGGTGACGGAGATGGGCACAAGCGTGCCGGAGCGGAGCAAGACATGGTATCTCCGCCGGCACGATCCCGCGATGCGCCGCGCCGACGGTAAGCACTGCCCGGATTCGCTGGGGTTTGACGTGGTTTCGGAGGATGGAAATTCCGTCGTGTCATACCACTATGATGGGCAGTACTTTCGGTGCTGCGGCTGGGTGGATAGGGCGCGATATGCGGGCGCGGTACTGATCGAGGATACGACGCTTTCCTATTATCCTGAGGGCAGCGAAACGGCAGAGTACAGCGTGGATGCGGGCGACTCATGCACAGTGTGGGTGTCGGATTTTGAACATAAGCCGGCTACACCGGACGCTGCGCGTGCGCGGGCTGAACTCCTGCCCGAACAGATGGCGGACGATATTCCGGGCTATACGCTGCTTGATTGGGTGTCATGTGGATGGGGTGGTTCTGAAGGTGAAGCGGGTTTCTACCGGGTGCAGAACGGGCTGCTGGATATCAAATGGGCGCGCTATGTGGCGGAAAAGGGCATGGTTTCCCAAGTGGATATGATGCCTGTGCCGCTGTCTGAGCAGATGCTCAGGCGCTTTGAACAGGAACCGGCGAAAGACCTCATCTGTACAAGAGCCGAGGGCGAGGTGTTCAAGGCGGAGGACGCCGTTGATTGCGAGGCGATCCCCGTCGAGGGCAGGGTGGTTCAATCGGATATCCATTCAAAGGGATTGATTCTGCTGACTGAGCTGGAGTCGGGGATGCGGAGACTGTACTGGGTGACACAGGACGGCGCTGGAGGGTATCACGTGCAGGCGACGCGCGACCTCCCGAAGGGCGTATATTTGGATACGTTTCATGCGACAAACGGAGAGGTTGGGGTTGACTGGCAGGAAGGGGAAGCGTATCGGCAGGCGGGTTATCGCCTTGCGGCGGGCGGCACATGGGCGCTGGAATGGGTGATGAATGAAGTGGTCGATGGGAAGGATCAGTCGTTCGGTGCGGCCTATGGTGGCGTAACCTTTTGGGAAGAGGATAAGAGGGAGATCGGCTCGCTGGATGGATGCGGCCTGTTTGAAACCGATCTGCTGAGCCTGCCCCATACGCGCGCAGAGATGGAAGCGGCTCTCGTGCGGGACGGCTGGGCGGTCGTCTGTAATCCGAATCCGGCGGACAGGCTGCATCTGCGCACACGCCCGAAGCGGGACGCGGAATCGCTCGGAAAATTCTACAACGGTACGCCGGTGCGTGTGCTGGAGCGAAAAGACGGTTGGTGCCGTGTCGAAATCGGGCTGGACGGGCATTTGAGCGGCTACATGATGGAGAAATTCCTCGTGTTTGGCGCGGAGATGGACGGCGTGGCGTGCGCGTATCCGCAGAAGTGCTTCACGGATGCATACGAGGGGCGGAAGGTCTATGCGGATGCGCAGATAACCGTTGAGACAGTGCGCATGGAGGCCTTCGACGTCGTGGGCGTGGTGGAAGACAGGCTCTACATCCTGCTGACGGACGATGGCGAAACCGGCTATGTGCCCCAAGCGTGGCTCTTTGATGGAAACGGCTGAGGGCTGGATTCGGCAGCGCATTTCGGCGGAAGATATGCTGCGGTGGCCAATCATCCCCATGCCGGTCTGTTCTGGGACAATCCGCCGTATGAGCTGATTCTCGCGCAGGACGATGGGAGCTTCAGCGTTCACGGGCTGTCCTTTGATGAGGAGAACGGAGAGGAGATTTTCAGCCTGACTGACTGGGAAGGCAGCGGCGGATATCGGCGCGTCAAATCGGATAGACGCGATGGGGACGATGGAAGAGAAGAAAACGGATGAGGAGGAAGAGAAAATGAAAGGAACCCTGTGGGCAGTGCTGTCGGTTTTATGTTTCTTATTTTGCGGTGGGGCGGCGCAGGCGAGTGAGATGCAGATTGCAGAGTCCCTTCCTGCGGTGACGATTACTGTGACAGATGCGGGCAGTGAGGATGATGCCCTTTTGCGCCCTCATCGGCTGCGGGTGAGCATTGCTGCGCAGGATGGAAGCATTCGGCAGGAGCTGATCTATCGCTCGGCGGAATCCGCTTTGGAAGATGGCGCGGCTTTGCTGACGCGGCTTCAGGATGTCAATTTTGACGGCTATCAGGACCTCATGCTCTTGACGGCGCAGGGGGCGCGAAATGTGTTTTATGCCGTATCGTTGTTTGATCCGGAGATGATGGAGTTCATGCCGGTGATGCAGACGTGCGCATGGAGTACGGAGAAAAAGGCTTTCCATAAGGATGAAGTCACACAGCTTGAACTCTGCAATCCGGTGCTGTTACCGGAAAGGCGGGAGATTCTCTCCTGCGAAGAGGATGGTTTTCGGTATCGAACGGAGATTGTCTATCAGTGGGAGGTGCAAAAAAACCTTGAGCCGACGAGTGTTCTGGATGTATACGATGCGGGCGAGGGGATGATTGGCGAGCTGCTCGAACAGCGCGGAACGCAGGTCTGCAGGTGTTGGGATGAGGTGTACCCGGAGTCGTGGTATTATGGACAGGAACGGGTTGTTTCGGAACGCAGAGAGGCGTATCTTGAGCTGTTGAATGGATGGGCAGCGCCGAAGTATACGAGGGTGGCCAACGTAAGCTGGGTACATCTGCGCAAGCAGGACAGCAAGGCGTCGCCGTCGCTGGCGAAACTCGATGAGAGAACGGTAGTTCAGGTGCTTCGCGAAGGCTGCGGCGAGGACGGCGGCTGGGTGCGCGTGTATATCGCGCCGGAGACCTGGGAGGAAACCGGGCTGACCGGGTATATCTGGCACAGCTTCTTAGAGGATATGTGAAGAACTGGAGGCGAAAGGGATGAAGCGATGGAGCGCGCTCTTGTGCGGCTTTGCGCTGCTTTGGCTGACCGCGACGGCGCAGGCGGTGATGCCGGAAACGGCGGTGCAAGGGCTTACAGGCTGGCGGGTTTGTGCTGTGGACGAGGATACCCGGAGCGGCCATCCCGGCGACTATGCCGCGCTGCTGCTTCAAGGTGAGCGGGACGAAGGCGCGCGTCTGCTGGTCGTTGCCGAGCGCGTTGGGGAGGAATACCGGATTGCCGCGCAGAGTATGCGGGTCTGCTGCGGCGACTATGCGGAGCCGTCGGAGATCCGGGTCAGGGGACGGGAACTTGCGCTGACGTATGGCTCGACGGACATGGAGTTGATCTTTGACGAGGTGTTTTCCGAATGGACGCTCAGACGCGCCAAACTGAGCGGCGGTGCAGCGCTTGAGCGGGACGAAATCTGGGGTTATACGCTGACGGAGGCAACTGGCGAGACTGCCCAATGGATGACCCTCCCGATGCGTATGCCCAGACCGGAGAGCGTGAGCGATTCTGCTGCCGTGGATGTGTCGCTTTTGCCGCAGAGCGTGGAGCAAGTGCGCGCGCTCAATTCGGTTTCTCTGCCCATCTGGTCGAACGAAGCGGTGCATCTGGATGCGCCGGGCGATAAGACGCTGCCCGTCTATGCCGCGCCGGGGAAGAATGCATATCGCGGCGCGAAGGGAAAGGCAGCCGTCAGCCTCAAGGATGCGATTTGGGTGCTTGACTGGCTGGAGGATAACGCGCTGATGATCTTCTATCGGACGGGTGAAGCCGCCGGGCGGGTGGGCTATGTGTATGCTGACAGACAGATTGTCGAGGCGTTGAAGGCGAAGGGCTGGACGCGGGAGAAGTATGCCAGCGAGATCAAGCGCTGGGGGCGCATCCCCCTGTGCCTGACGGCCGATGCTGCGCTGACGGACGATCCGTTTGGTACGCGGCGGGCATTGGCGCTGCTTCCGGCGGGGACGGAGATTGTGGCCCTCTGCTGTTGGGATGGCCTGAACGCCTATGTGGAGACCCGGGTGGACGGCAGGACGGCGCGTGGTTTTGTGCCGATGGCGGCGCTTTCTGCGCCGAAGATTTCGAGCGACGCGTGGGCGACGGAGTGGCTGACGGATACGGCATGGATGTGCAGCGAGGACGGCCTTGCGCCGGAGGAAACGATTGCCTTTCGCACGGACGGCGTGTGTGAGCGCGTGCTTTTTCACGAGGATGGTCGGGAAGAGCAGGTGGCTTTGCGCTGGCAGGTGGTTGCGTATGAGCTGGAATGGGGGCTGTTCTGGAACGATCCGCCCTATATGCTCGCGCTGACAGATGCTGACGGTTATACGGAGTATTGGGGGATTTGCGTAGAGGAGCAGTGGCTGACCCTTTCGGATAGCGAGGGGATCAGAGGCTATGCGTTGCTTGAAAGCGGCTGGATGCCGCCTAAAGTGGTGCGCCCCATGCCCGATCAAATTTCCATCGAACATCTGCCGGATGAACCCATAATGGCGCATATTGAAGACGTTCGGGAGGATTCACGCAAAATAACCGTAACCCTGTGGGAAAAGGAAACGTTTTCTGCGCAGGACGTGGCGCAGCTTGAGCCGGGGAACATCCTCTTGTCGCAGGGAGGGGCATACAAGGTGGATGTGCTCTTCGGTGATGAGAACGTTTGCTTCATCCAAGAGGATTCCGAAGATTGGTATCTCGTCAAGAGAGACGACGGGAATTACGATGCGATGAATATGCATGACCATGTCTGGCATTGCGTAGGGATGGACACGTTTCCCCTTGCGGAGAACGCCGAATTCTGGGATGGCATTGACCCGGGGACGGGCTGTACGCCGGATGAGCCGACCATTCATGGCATGAACGAGTGGATACAGATGTGGAAAACGGAGGAAACGCTCGGATTTACCGGATTTAGCTGCAACAATACATGGATAACGGTTGACCGGGAGCGCAGAATCACGCGTATCGAGCGCTGCTATGTGCCGTGGCAGTAAGAAAGAGACGGGGAAAGGACGGTGACGGGCAGAAACGGTCGGCAGGCGGCGATGAGCTCGCTGCCTCCGACTGTCAGCGGATGAATTTTGAAAAGATTCGCAAAAGTTTGAAAAAAGTGCAAATTAGGGGTTGCAAAATTCACGGTTTTCGCGTATAATACTTACTGTTCCGCGCGAGACGGCGCGAAACAAACTGCATAGCGTGGGTAGGTTCCCGAGTGGCCAAAGGGAGCAGACTGTAAATCTGCCGTCACCGACTTCGATGGTTCGAATCCATCCCTGCCCACCATCTTCTGCGGGAATGGCGGAATTGGCAGACGCGCTAGATTCAGGTTCTAGTGAAAGCAATTTCATGCAGGTTCAAGTCCTGTTTCCCGCACCA